>JBBAUC010000034.1:0-6872 GCA_040398485.1 Roseomonas sp.
GGAATGCGCGGGGGAAGTGATGGCTTTGGGCGCGGCGGTTACGCGCTACCGGATTGGGGACCGCGTTTGCGCGCTGACGAATGGTGGCGCCTATGCTGAATATTGCGCGGCACCCGAAGCACAGACCCTTCCCTGGCCCAAGGGCTATGATGCGCTGCACGCCGCTGCCCTGCCTGAGACCTATTTTACCGTCTGGGCCAATCTGTTTGGCCATGGGCGGCTTGCGGCTGGTGAAACGGTCCTGATCCATGGCGGCACCTCCGGCATTGGCGTGACCGCCATTCAATTGGCCAAGGCCTTCGGCGCGCGCGTGATCACCACCGCCGGGAATGCAACGAAATGCGCCGCCTGTCTGGAATTGGGCGCCGATGCCGCGATTGACTATCGCACCCAGGATTTTGCGGAGGAGGTGAAGCGCCTCACCGATGGCAAGGGTGTGGATGTCATTCTGGATATGGTCGGCGCCGATTACTTCGCGCGGAATCTGAAAAGCCTGGCGCGCGATGGGCGGCTGGTGATCATCGCCTTCCTGGGTGGCTTCAAGACGGAAGCCGATCTGCGCCCGATCATGGTCAAGCGCCTGACCGTCACTGGCAGCACCATGCGCCCCCGCACCACGGCGGAGAAGGGGGAGATCGCCGCAGCGCTCGCCAGCAAAGTCTGGCCGATGCTGGAAGCCGGCAAGGCGGGGCCGCGTATTTTCCAGACCTTCCCGTTAGCTGAAGCGGCAGCAGCGCATCGCCTGATGGAAAGCAGCGCGCATATCGGAAAGATCATGCTGAAGGTGGCGGATTAGGCGCCGTCCTTGTTCTATCTGCTGCTCCTTGCCGCGCTATTCTGCGCCCTGTTGCTGTGGCGTCAGCCGCGCGGGGCAGGCAGGGCGCTGACCGCCGGGGCAGGCGTGCTGTTCCTGGCCGCGGCGCTGATATTGCTGTTGCGGCGGGGTTTTCTGCCAGGCCATGGCCCCAGGCGCTGGACGGTAAATAGTTAACGGCGCTCCTTTCACGAAATAGCCATTTTCCAATTTACAACAAATAGGCTTGAATGGTGAGGAGAGATTCGCGTCTTTGGCGAAATCACTCTGGGAATAGCGCTTGGGGGCACGCCATAACGCGATGAAATCATCGCTCCATCTTCTATTGGTCGCCATTTTTCTCTTTGGCGGCGCTTGGCCCATCACCAAGGCAGCGCTTTCGGATGCCTGCCCTATGTGGTTTGGCTTTGGGCGCGCGGCGCTCGCGACCATTGCCGCTTCCCTTCTGCTACTGGTGCTGGGGCGCTTTCATCGGCCGACGCGCCAGGATCTGCCGACCGTTTTTGCTGTTGGGCTTTTGCAACTTGGTGGATTTTTTGTCCTGGCCCATGCCGCCGTGGCCATGGTTGAAGCGGGGCGCACGGCCATCATCTCTGCGGTCGTGACCTATTGGCTCATTCCGCTGTCCATGTTGGTGATGGGTGAGAAAGTCTCCGGACGGCGCTGGCTGGCCGCGCTGCTTGGGCTTGCCGGCATTCTTGTTCTGGCTGGGCCCTGGGCGGTAGATTGGTCCGCGCCGGGTCAGCTTGCCGGTCATGCAATGCTGATCATCGCTGCCTTGCTTTGGAGCATTGCCATTATTTTTACGCGGCGTTTTCCGCCCAAATCGCCGATGTTTGATCTCCTGCCTTGGGCATTTTTGATTGGCGCAATGGTCATCCTGCCCTTTGCGCTAATAAGTCAAAAGCCGATGACAATCGGCCCGGATGCTTGGCCTTACATGCTTTATATTGGTTTGATCGTGGCCCCGATCGGCACCTGGTGCGTGCTGGAGGTGGGCCGCCGCTTACCCGGCGCGGTCGCTTCCGTGGCGTTTCTGTTGGTGCCGGCCTTTGGCGTTTTTGTTTCGACCCTTTGGCTGGGTGAGCCCTTTGGTTGGGATATGATGCTGGGCGGCGGCTTGATTGTGGGCTCGGTCATCATGGCAGCGGCGGAATAGATGCGACTTCAGGCGCTCGAAGCAGGGCGGGGGCCGCCCTTGGTCCTGCTGCATGGGCTTTTCGGTTCGGCGCGCAATTGGGGCGCGGTGCAGAAGGCGCTCTCGAGCGACTACCGCGTGGTGGCGCTGGATTTGCGCAATCACGGTGCATCCCCCCATGCCCCAGACATGGACTACGTAGCGCAAGCGGCCGATGTCGCCGAAACCCTTGCCACGCTTGGCATTGAACGCGCCGTGGTGCTCGGCCATTCCATGGGCGGCAAGGCCGCGATGATTTTGGCGCTCACGCGGCCAGAATTGGTGGAACGCCTGATCATCGCCGATATCGCGCCGCGCCCGTATCCGCCGGCGCTCCGCGCCGTGGTGGCCGCGATGGAAGCGCTGCCTTTACACGCCGGCCTCACGCGCCAGGAAGCTGATCAGGCGCTGCGCGGCGTCGTGCCGGAAGCGCCGATCCGCAGTTTCCTGTTGCAGAATCTGCGCTTTGAGGCCGCGCCGCCAAGCTGGCGCATTGGCCTGGCAGAAATCGCCGCCGCCATGCCGGAGATCGAGGCCTTCGTGCCCCCGCCCGGCGCGCAATTCGAAGGCTCGGCACTGGCCATGGCCGGCGCGCTTTCGCCCTATATCCGCACCGAAGACCACGCGGCGTTTCGCGCGTTATTTCCGCGCATCAGCTTTGCCAGCATCCCCCACGCCGGACATTGGCTGCATGCGGAAAATCCTGAGGGTTTTCTGGCCGAATTGCGGGACTTTCTTTCAGCCTGACTTCGCAGGAAATGCGTGACGCGATCAGCCCCGCCGCCAGAGCATTTTCGAGCCAAGTGGAATCACTTGGCGGCTCGGGAAATGCGACCAAACCGAGCAATTCTTGTTTGAAGCGCGCCCTGGTGGATTCGAACCACCGACCCACAGCTTAGAAGGCTGTTGCTCTATCCAACTGAGCTAAGGGCGCCCTGAATCAGGCCAGTTCAATGAGACCAATTCTCATGTCGGCCGAACTTGAAATTGTCAGCATAGACCTTGGGCTTGATTGCGCCGGCGGCCTTGGCAGGCGCTTCGGCCTCATACCGCAGGTCCTGGGCTTCGGCATAGGCAATCGCTTGCTCACGTGTCTCGAAATGCAGCGCGACCTGCTTCGCGGTGTCGGCCGAGCCATACCAGCCCACCAATTGGTCGGCGCGCTGCGCTTCGCTGGGCACGAAGCTCAGCACCCAGCCCGCCTTGCCAGACCGCCCGGATTGCATGGCGGATTTCGCCTGCTGGTAGATGCGCGCAAAACCTTTGGTTTCGGACATTGGGGTACCTCTTCCTCAGGGTCTTTTTCCACCATCCAGCGCCAAAGCTCAAGGGAAAGCCGTAAGGCTTTTCCAACCAAGCGAAGTGACCCTAAGCTTTGCCAATCACCGCCCAGCCAAGGAACCCCGCCATGCTGCCCAGTCAACGCGATGCCTTCGATATCCCGCGGGATGTCTGCTACCTGAATGCGGCTTCCTGGAGCCCGCTGCCCCGCGCTGTCCAGGCCGCGGGGCATCAGGGCGTGGACCGCAAGGCACGCCCCTGGGCGGTGGACCCGGGGCTCGCGCGGGCGCAGCATGAACGGACGCGCGCGGCTGCTGCGGCGCTGATTGGCGCGGCGCCGGAGGATGTGGCGCTGATCCCCTCGGTTTCCTATGGCGTCGCAGTGGCGGGCAAGATTTTCGCACCAGAAGCGGGCACGCGCGTGCTGCTGATCGAAGATGATCATTCCTCACCGGTGCTGGAATGGATGACGCGCGCGACGGCCCAGGGTTTTGCGGTGGAGGTGGTGCGCCGCCCCGGCAATGGCGATTGGACATCGGCTGTGCTGGAAGCGATTGCACGTCCAGGCGCCGCACCCGTTTCGCTTGCCTCCATCTCCTCAGTGCATTGGGCCGATGGGGGCGTGATTAATATCGCGACCATCGCGCCGGCCTTGCGCGCGCGCGGTGCGGCTTTGCTGGTGGATGCGACCCATGGCGCGGGGGTGACGCCACTGAATATGGCTGAGCTTGACCCAGATTTCCTGATTTTCCCAACATATAAATGGGTGCTCGGCCCTTATGGGCGCGCCTTCATGTATATCGCCAAGCGCCGTCAGGAAGGTGTGCCGCTGGAACAAACCGGCTTTGGCCGCCGCGCCATCGCTTCGGAAGTTGCGCCCTATATGAAGGATACTGCCTTCGCCCCCACCGCGCGGCGCTTTGATATGGGGGAACGGGATCACTTCATTTCATTGGAAATGGCGGCAGTGGGCATGGAGATGATGGCTGAATGGGGCCCGGGTGCCATCAGCGCACGGCTTGGCGCGTTGACGGATCGGCTGGCGGAGGGTCTGGCTGCCCAAGGCGCGGTGCTGACCGAAAAGCGCTTTCGCGTGCCGCATATCCTGAGCATCGCCTTCCCTGGCGGCATGCCGGAAGGGCTGGTGGAGCAGCTCGCTGCAGCCGGCGCGCATGTGGCGCCCCGGCTTGGGCGGGTTCGCATCAGCCCGCATGTCTATAATGATGAGGCGGATATTGATCGCTTCCTGGAAATTTGGGGCAAGGTCACGCAATAACATAATCGGCGGGATCGAGGTTTTCCGTCATGCGCCGATAATCCACCAGGCGGAAGGGTGAATTGGTCACCACCCTTCCCGCCTTGTTCTTGTACCAACTGCCCACCCCAGGATGCGTCCAGACCATGCGCGTGTGTGTCGCATCCAGGAATTCATTATAGGCATCGCAGCGATCTTCGCGGATTTCGATGCTGCGCGCGCCGCTTTCCACCACTTCGCGAATGGCCTGCATGATGTAGCGCACCTGGCATTCCGAATGGAACATCGCACTGCCACCATGGGCGAGATTCGTCCCCGGCCCATACAGCATAAAGAAATTCGGGAAGCGCGGCACGGTGATGCCAAGAAAGGCGCGCGGATCATCCTCGCCCCAAACTTCCCGCACAGAAATGCCGTCGCGGCCGAAAATCTCGAAGGACCCAAGCGCCTTGGCGCCATCAAAACCTGTCGCCATGATGATGACATCGGCGGGATGGTGCCGACCATCCTTGGTTTCCACGCCATCCTTGGTAATGCGCGCGATGGGTGTGGTGACCAGTTCCACATTCGGCGCGGTCAGCATCTTGTACCAGCCATTATCGCGCAGCATGCGTTTGCCATAGGGCGGATAGGGCGGCACGACTTTTTCCAGCAAATCCGTGCGATTGCCGATCTGCGTCTTGATGTAGCCGATGACATCCTCTCGCAGCTTCTGGTTTGTGGCGTTGAGCGATTGCGCGGGCTGATCCCAATTCGGGTCCTTATGCAGTGATGCATGCATGCCATCGGCGGATGCCCAAAGTAGCTGAAAGCGATACCATTTGGCATAGAAGGGGATGTGCTTCAGCGCGGCCTTCTTCGCTTCCGTCACCACCGCATGGTAATTGGCGTTATAGACTGCCCAATGGGCCTGGCGCTGGAAAATGGTGAAATGGCCAAGCTTTGGCGCGATGGAAGGCCCGGCCTGCATGCCTGATGCGCCTGTGCCGATCATCGCAACCCGCTTGCCATCAAGTGCGACGCTGTGATCCCAGCGCGCGGTATGAAATAACGGGCCGGCGAAATCCTCAACGCCGGGAATGGGCGGGATCACCGGGCGGCTGATGGTGCCAACGGCGCCCACCAGCGCTTCGAATTCATGGGTTTCCTCGCGCCCTTCGGCATTGCGCGTCGTCACGCGCCACAGCGCTGCCGCTTCATCATAATGCGCGGTAACCACGCTGGTATTCAGGTGCAGATGGCGCCGCAGCCCGTATTTATCGGCGATGCATTCCAGATAGTTCCAAAGCTGATCACGCTTGGAAAAATGTTCCGGCCAATCATGGTTTGGCTCAAACGACAGCGAATAAAAATGATTGGGGGTATCCACGCCGCAGCCCGGATAGTCGTTTTCATACCAGGTGCCGCCGACTGCATTGTTCTTTTCGAAAATCGTGAAGGGCAGCCCGGCTTCCTGCAGCTTGATCGCCATCAGCAGGCCAGAAACGCCAGCGCCAATAATGCCGGTGCGGAACGCCGCGCGGCGGGCTTCAGGCAGATCGCGGCGCCATTGCACCGTCTTTGGATCCGGCGCATCCACCACGGTTTCCTCGCGGATCAGCGGCAGGTATTCCGCCGGCACCTCAGCCCCCACGCCAACCGAGAGCATGCGGTGCAGCAGATGCGCGGGCGGTTCCGCAGGCAAGGCCCGCCCGCTTTGCGCGTAATCCAACAGCACGTCACGCAGCCTGGCGCGGAGTGCGGCGCGTAGCTCATCAGATGCGGATTCGTGGAAATTCCAGGGGCCCTTGATATGCGGCGCCAGCCGGTCAAGCCACTCGGCCTCACCGCTCAGATGCACCAGCACCATCAGCAAGGGCGCGATATCACCGCCCGCCAATGCCTCATCCAGCAAGGCAGGGTTGGAAAGGAAGGTTTTTGGGTCAGGGATCATGGAGGCAAGGTGACCACGACAGCCGCCCAAATGCAAAAGGGCCTCGCGTAATACGCGAGGCCCTTTCCCGTTCCGATCCGGTTAGGATCAGACGGAGTAGTACATTTCAAACTCAACCGGGTGCGGGGTGTGTTCAAACTTGTACACATCCGTCCACTTGAGCTCGATATAGCTTTCGATCTGATCCTTGGAGAAAACATCGCCGGCGAGCAGGAAGTCGTGATCCGCTTCCAGCGCCTGCAGCGCTTCACGCAAGGAACCGCACACGGTCGGAATGCCCTTCAACTCTTCCGGCGGCAGGTCATACAAATCCTTATCCATGGCATCGCCCGGATGGATCTTGTTCTTGATGCCATCAATGCCGGCCATCAACATCGCCGCGAAGGCGAGGTAGGGGTTCGCACCCGGATCC
>JBBAUC010000034.1:6882-20495 GCA_040398485.1 Roseomonas sp.
CACTTCAACGCGCTTTGCCTTCGGGCTCGTCGCGTAGGGAATGCGGCAGGAAGCCGAACGGTTGCGCGCGGAATAGGCGAGCAGCACAGGCGCTTCAAAACCCGGGATCAACCGCTTGTAGGAATTGGTCAGCGGGTTGGTGAAGGCATTCAGCGCCTTGGCGTGCTTGATGATGCCGCCAATGTAGTACAGCGCCATTTCCGAAAGATCGGCATAGCCATTGCCGGCGAACATTGGCTTGCCAGCCTTCCAGATGGACTGGTGCACATGCATGCCCGAACCATTATCGCCATAGATCGGCTTCGGCATGAAGGTCGCGGACTTGCCGTAGCTATGGGCGACATTATGCACGCAGTATTTGTAGATCTGCATGAAGTCAGCCTGCTGCACCAGCGGGCCGAACTTCGTGCCAAGTTCATGCTGGGACTGCGCCACTTCATGGTGATGCTTTTCGATCGGCAGGCCCATCTCACCCATGGTGGAGAGCATCTCGGCGCGCAGATCCTGTTCGCTATCCACCGGCGGCACCGGGAAATAACCACCCTTCACAACCGGGCGATGGCCCATATTGCCTTCCGGATAGTCCTTCATATTCGCGCCGGGGCCTTCGATGCTGTCCAGCGAGTAATGGCCGAAATTGCCGCCCGTGCCGAACTTCACATTGTCGAACACGAAGAATTCCGCTTCCGGGCCAAAGAAGGCGGTATCGCCCAGGCCGGTGGACTTCAGATATTCTTCGGCCTTCTTCGCGGTGGAGCGCGGGTCGCGGTTGTAGCGCTGGCCGGTGGAGGGCTCATAAATGTCGCAGAAAAGGATCATCTGCGGCTTGGCCGAGAAGGGATCCATCACGGCGGTGGTCGCATCCGGCATCAGGATCATGTCTGATTCATTGATCGCCTTCCAGCCCGCGATGGAGGAACCATCAAACATGATCCCTTCTTCGAAGACTTCCGGCTCAATGGTGGAGACATGCTGGGCAGTGTGCTGCCACTTGCCGCGCGGATCCGTGAAACGGAAATCCACATATTCCACGCTATGTTCCTTGATCATCTCCATAACCTTGGAGACGGCACTGCCACCCGCGGCGGCTGCTGGCTTCTTGGCCATCCTATGCGATCCTATTCCCTGCTAGCGAACCCCGAAAGAAACTGCCCCAAGCCGCGATTTCGGTACCTCGCGCCTCAGTCCGGCACCAGACGAACACCCTGGGGGAGCCCGCCCGGCTTGTTCAGGCACAGCATGGCCAAGGCCCTGCTGCTCCTCGCCGCAACGCCCCCTGCCGTAGGGGGCTCGGCGAAATCCTTGGTCGTCAGACCGCGTCTTCGCCCCGTTCACCGGTGCGGATGCGGATCACTTCCGAAATATCTGATACAAAAATCTTGCCATCGCCGATGCGCCCGGTGCGGGCGGCGCCCTGAATGGCTTCCACGGCGCGGTCAAGCATGTCGTCGCTACAAATCACTTCCACTTTCACCTTGGGCAAGAAATCCACAACGTATTCGGCGCCGCGATAAAGCTCCGTATGGCCCTTTTGCCTACCAAAGCCTTTCGCTTCGATGACTGTCAGGCCCTGAAGCCCGATTTCATGCAGCGCATCCTTCACTTCATCCAGCTTGAAGGGCTTTATGATGGCCTCGATCTTTTTCATCGCTCCCGTTCCGTCATAGGGGCCGCGCCCAGAACGCCACCAAAGGGGGCGCCACAACGCTTGCTTGCGCGGCATATGGCATGCGCGGCGGGGGGGCGACAATGACGCCGAGGCAAAAAAATCGCTTTTCTAGGCAGGGTGCGCCTAATTTTTGATCACAATGCCCTAAAGTTGGCCATATCGCTCAACTCACAACATCACCTCGATGGATAAGCATGGATAACCTTCAAAAACTAAGCGCACGCAGAAGATGATTTTGTGCTTGCAAAACCCGATGCAAGCATGTAGTGCTTGCATATCAGTTGCAAGCATGGAGTTACTCAATGGTCCAAACCAGCTCAAATAAGGCAGCGGGCGGTCTCGCGCGCGCGAATTCACTTAGCCCGGAAAGGAGATCAGAGATCGCTCGAAAGGCGGCAGCCGCTAAATGGGGTAATTCTCGAGAGGCTATTAGTCGCGAAGGAATTGTAAATGTCGGTGGCGTTGAACTGCAGTGCTACGTCCTTGATGATGAGACTCGGGTCTTGGCTAGAGCCAGCTTTGTTCGAGCCATCGGCCGAACTGGAAAGGTGAAGGGTGGGAGAAAGTTCGATGAAGAATTCCAAACTCCCGTGTTTCTCATGGCTGATAACCTGAAGCCCTTTTTTCCGAAAGACTTAGACGCCAATTCGAAGCCAATATTGTTCTCTTATGGCGATACTCAAATGATAGGCTACAGGGCAGAGCTATTGCCTGATGTTTGCGACATCTTCGCAGACGCAGAGCGGGCCGGCAAACTGCTCTCTAACCAGAAGCATATTGCAGAAGCCTGCAGGACTCTCAGCCGGGGGCTGACTCGTGTTGGTATAGTTGGCTTAATTGATGAGGCTACGGGATATCAACGCGTACGTGCCGCAGATGCACTGGCGCGAATTCTGGAGCAATTTATTGCAAAGGAGCTTCGGCCTTGGGTCTCCACGTTCCCATCAAAATTTTATGAAAACATGTTCAGGCTAAGGGGACTGCACTTTCCACAGGATACCGTCAAGCGCCCGCTATACTTTGGCCATCTTACGAACGATATCATTTACAAGCGTCTAGCCCCCGGCGTGCTAGACGAGCTGAGAAAGGTGACGCCAAAGCTGCCTAATGGCCGCCGCAAGCACGTTTTCACGCGGCGTCTCAGCGAAGAGTTTGGCCACCCAAAACTCCGTGAGCATTTGGAGGTCGTTGTGGCCATACAAACACTGAGTGAAGACTACGACGACTTTATCCGCAAGCTTGATCGCGTGAAACCACGCTTCGGGGAGACTATTCCCTTACCCCTAGACAGCCCATCCACCGGGCTATGACCATCATTCATGGAACCAATTGGGGGCTGAATGGCAATCGGGCGCAGCATCCATGACTTGCCCCCCGTCGCATGGCACCCCATAAGCGGGGATAGGGCTGGCAGCGACCAGCCGGGGTTCAAAGCAGTCGGGCAGGTTAGATGAAGCCGCAGAACGAAGTCCTTTCAGGCATTGGCACCACGATCTTTACCGTCATGTCGGCGCTCGCCAATCAGCATGGCGCGGTGAATCTGGGGCAAGGTTTCCCCGATTATGACGGCCCGGCCGATGTCATCCACGCCGCCGCCGCGGCCCTGCTGGATGGCCGGAACCAATACCCGCCCATGAGCGGCGTGCCGGAACTCCGCCAGGCGGTCGCGCACCATAATAAGCGCTTTTACGGGATTGAGGCGGACCCGAATGCCGAAGTGGTGGTGACCTCTGGCGCCACTGAGGCAATCACCGCCTGCCTCATGGCAGTGCTCAACCCCGGCGATGAATGCGTGCTGATCGAACCGCTTTATGACACCTACTTACCTGTTGTGCGGTTGCTCGGCGCCATACCGAAGCTGGTGCGCCTCAGCCCGCCGGAATGGGCGCTGCCGCGCGCGGAATTGGCCGCGGCTTTCGGGCCGAAGACCAAGGCTTTGTTGCTGAATACGCCGATGAACCCGACCGGCAAGGTTTTCACGCAAGACGAATTGAGCTTCATCGCGGGCCTGCTGGAACAGCATGATTGCTACGCGATTTGCGATGAGGTGTATGAGCACCTCACCTTCGATGGCGCCAAGCATATCCCGCTGATGACGCTGCCCGGCATGCGGGAACGCTGCATGCGCGTTGGCAGCGCGGGCAAGACCTTTTCGCTAACCGGCTGGAAGATTGGCTACATCACGGCGGATCGCAGCATCGCGCCCAATGTTGCCAAAGCGCACCAAAATCTTACCTTCACCACGGCGCCCAATCTGCAACGCGGTGTTGCTGTGGGGCTGATGAAGGATGATGCCTATTTCGCTGGGCTTTCGACTCATTTGCAGGCCAAGCGCGACAAGCTTGGCGCGGGCCTCGCGCGGCTTGGCTTTGATGTGCTGCCGGCCAAGGGTTCCTATTTCATCACCACGGATTTCCGCCCTCTTGGCTTCAATGGCGATGATGTCGCCTTCTGCCAGACGCTCACGGAAGAAGCGAAGGTCACCGCGATTCCGGTGACGGCGTTTTATGCGAGTGAGGATGCGCCATCGCATTACGCACGTTTTGCGTTCTGTAAGGGCGATGCTGTGATTGATGAGGCGCTGGCGCGGATGGAAAGCTGGCTCTCTAGATCGGGTTCCGCTCACCTTCGTTAGCGCAAACTGCTCTGAGGAACCTCTGATCAAAGATCAGCCGCATCCATCTTTTTTGCGGTTAAAAAAGCTCCGTGACGTGCCCCCCCGAATGTATCCACTCAGACAGGGATTCCTCTTCTTTGATGGCTGATGGTTGAGGTTATGGCAACGGGGATGGGGGCAGAGCAGAGCACGTCAACCCAGCAGCAACAACGCCCCAAACCCCGCAATCGCCGCACCACCAAAGCGCAGCGCGCCCGCATAACGCGCGCTTGCGACACCAAGCGCTGCGCCAAAACCATGCAGCAGCGCAGAACCCGCCAGCATACCAAGCGCGGTCGGCAGCGCCGCGCTGGCTATCTCCCCGCCATGCGCCAGGCCGTGCACAAGCCCGGCCACCAGCACCAAGGGCAGCGCCACCGCCGCGCGGAAAGGCTGCGCCATGGCCAGCATGGCGCCGAGCACGATCAAGCTGCCCGCCACCGCGGTTTCAACGACGCCGAAGCCAAGCCCGATGCCGCCAGCCAAGCCGAGCGCAATGCCGCCCGCCATACCAACCAGGAACCCCACCGGCGGCAGCCAACCGCGCTGCCACCCAAGGGACGCCGCCCAAAGCCCAATCGCCACCATCGCCGCCACATGATCCGCGCCCATCAACGGGTGCAGGAAGCCGGCAACCAAGCCATGCTCATGCCCTGCATGGGCCAGCGCGGGGGTCGCGCCAAAGGCAAGCGCCAGGAAGGGCAGGGCGGTCAGGGCAAGGCGAGGCAGAGACATGGTTGGCTCCTGTAAAATTCCAAATTCCATCCTGATCGGCCAGCAGGCGGCAGGCAAGGGCTGTTGGCTGTGCTAACCTTCCCTCCCACGCGATTCCGGAACGCAAGCTGCATGTCCTTTATTCATCTGCACACGCATTCGGCCTATTCGCTCTCGGAAGGCGCGATCAAGGTAGATAAACTCGCGGCACTTGCCGTGGCCGATGGCATGCCGGCGCTGGCGCTGACGGATACGGGCAATCTGTTTGGCGCTTTGGAATTTGCCGAAGCCTGCGCGAAGAAGGGCGTGCAGCCGATCATGGGCTGCCAATTGGGGCTTTCCCGCGCCAGCACGGATGCAGATCGCCCCGATGCGCACCGCCTGCAGCCTGACCCACTGGTGGCACTCGCGCTCACGCCCAAGGGGCTCGATAATCTGCAACGCCTGTCATCGCTCGGCTTTTTGCGGGACGATGCCTCGGGCAAGCCAGCGGTACTGCTGGATCAACTCGCGGCGCATGCCGAAGGGCTGTTTCTGCTGACGGGCGGCACGCTTGGCCCGATTTCACGCCTGTTGTTGGAAGGCCAGAAAGCCGCCGCCGAAAAGCTTCTCGCGCGGCTTAAGGAAGCCTTCCCGGATCGGCTGGCGGTGGAACTCAACCGCCATGGGCGGAATGAGGAAGCGCGGCTGGAACCTGCCTTGCTGGCACTTGCCCATGCCGCGCGGCTGCCAATCATCGCCGCCAATGATGTCTATTTCGCCGCACCCGCCATGTATGAAGCGCATGATGCGCTGCTGTGCATCGCTGAAGGCCGCACCATGGCGGAACGCGACCGCCGGCGCGTGACACCGGAGCATTGGTTCAAACCTGCGGAGGCCATGCGCGCGCTTTTCGCGGATTTGCCTGATGCCTGCGATAATACGCTCGCCATTGCGCGCATGAGCGCGGTGATGACTGAAGCGCGCAAGCCCGAATTGCCGATCTGCCCCAAGGTGCAGGAAGGCAAGACGGAAGCTGAAACACTCCGCGCCATGGCCGAAGCTGGGCTTGAACAGCGCCTGGACGCGATGCGCCCCGCGCCCGATGCAGCGACCCGCACGCAGTATCGCGAACGCCTGGCCTATGAAATCGGCGTCATCGAGAAAATGGGTTTTCCCGGCTATTTCTTGATTGTTGCCGACTTCATCCAATGGGCGAAAGCGCAAACCCCGCCCATTCCAGTGGGGCCGGGGCGCGGTTCGGGCGCGGGTTCGGTCGCTGCCTGGGCGCTGCTGATCACGGATCTCGATCCCATCCGCTTCGGCTTGTTGTTTGAACGCTTCCTCAACCCCGAACGCGTTTCCATGCCGGATTTCGATATTGATTTCTGCCAGGACCGGCGCGACGAAGTGATTGCCTATGTCCGGCGCGAATATGGCGAAGATCGCGTCGCGCAAATCATCACCTTCGGCAAGCTGCAAGCCAAGGCCGCGGTGCGCGATGTGGGCCGCGTGCTGGGTATGCCTTATGGGCAGGTGGATAAAATCGCCTCGCTCATTCCCAATAACCCGGCGAAGCCCGTCACGCTGTCCCAAGCCATCGAAGGCGAAGCGCGTTTGCAGGAAATGCGCGATAGCGATGAGCAAGTGGCGCGGCTTTTGGTTATCGCGCTGCAGGTGGAAGGGCTTTATCGCAATGCCTCCACCCACGCCGCCGGCCTGGTGATTGGGCGCAAGCCCTTGATCGAAACCGTGCCGCTTTATCGCGACCCGCGTTCTGAAATGCTGGTCACGCAATATTCGATGAAATACGCGGAGATGGCGAGCCTGGTGAAGTTCGACTTCCTGGGCCTGAAAACACTCACGGTCATTGAACGCGCTTTGGACATCCTGAAAGGGCAGGGGGTCTCGATAGATATCGCTGCCATCCCGCTGGATGACGCGAAAACCTATGACATGCTCGGGCGCGGTGATGCTGCCGGCGTATTCCAGTTTGAAGGGCAGGGGATGCGCGACTGCCTGCGGCAGATGCGCGCCAACCGTTTTGAGGATTTGGTGGCCGCCGTGGCGCTGTATCGCCCAGGCCCCATGGCGAATATCCCGGCCTATTGCGCCCGCAAACATGGCGAGGCTTGGGAACCGCCGCATGAGGCGATCCGGCACATATTGTCTGAGACTTATGGCATCATGGTCTATCAGGAACAGGTCATGCAGATTGCGCAGGATCTGGCGGGCTATTCGCTCGGCGCCGCTGATCTGTTGCGTCGCGCCATGGGCAAGAAAATCCGCAGCGAAATGGAAGCCCAGCGCAAGATTTTCTGTGATGGCGCTGAAGCCCGCGGCATTGAAGCCGCGAAGGCCGCCGAGATTTTCGATTTGATGGAACGCTTCGCCGATTACGGCTTCAATAAATCCCACGCGGCGGCCTATGCGTTAGTCAGCTACCAAACCGCTTGGCTCAAAGCCAATCACGCGGTGGCCTTCCTCGCGGCTTCCATGACGCTTGATCTTTCCAATACGGATAAGCTCGCCGGCCACATGCAGGAAGCAGCGCGGCTGGGCATTGCCGTGTTGCCGCCTGATATCAACCGCAGTGGTGCTGATTTCCGCGTCGAAGCGCGGGATGATGGCAAGCAGGCCATACGCTTCGCGCTTGCTGCCGTGAAGCGCGTCGGTGAAGGCGCGATGCGCGACCTGGTGGCGGCGCGTGATGCTGGGGGGGATTTTGCCTCGTTGGCGGAATTTGCCGCGCGGGTGGACCCAAAGCTTCTCAACAAAATGCAGATCGAAAACCTGGGCCGCGCCGGCGCTTTTGAATGCCTGGATGGCAATCGCGCCCGCGTCATGGCTGGCGCCGAGACCATTCTGCGCCGCGCCCAAGCGAGCGCCGAGGAACGCGATAGCGGCCACATTGGCCTTTTCGGTGCTGAACCCGGCAAAGCGGAAGCGCTCCGCCTGCCGGATGTGCCGGATTGGCAGCCGCTTGATCGGCTGTCCCAGGAAGCCGAGGCCATCGGCTTTCATCTTTCCGCCCATCCTTTGGATGCCTATCGCCAGGCGCTGAAGCGCATTGGTGTGGTGCCATCCTCCGCCATTGCGGACCGCGCGAGCCGTGGCGGCGGGCGCGTCAAGCTGGCCGGCACGGTGGTGAATGCCAAGGAACGCACCACCAAAACCGGCAGCCGCATGGCCTGGGTTCGGGTTTCCGATACCCATGGCAGTTTCGAAGTGACCTGCTTTTCTGAGGTGCTGAACCGCAGCCGAGAGCTGCTGGCCGAAGGCAGCGCCATTCTGGTGACGGCGGATTTGCGCATGGAAGGCGAAGCTTTGCGCCTGACCGCGACCGAGCTTGAAAGCCTGGACAAGGTCGCCGCCAATGCCGGTGGCGGAATTAAGCTGTGGCTAGACGCTACCGCGTCGCTTGACCCGATCCGCGCCTTGCTGACGCGCGAAGGCCGCGGGCGTGGCCGCGTTATCCTGGTGCCGCAGCTTGGACCAGCGCAGGAGGTCGAAATCGCGCTGCCAGGCGGCTTCAATGTCGGGCCGCGGCTGATGCAGGCCATGCGGGTGGTGCCTGGTGTGGCGCAGGTCGAGGAGTTTTAGTCTGGCTTCCGAACAGCCAGTTTATTTTCCATAATATACCTTATGCGGGAATTACGCTCTCAGAAGGGTTAGCGTTCCTGCCTTTTGATCCTGGCACAACCCCCAACCATGCTAGACGTCGGGCGCGGTTTGATTTGCGCAAGAAAATTGTCGAATCCCATCACTCTCTGAGATGACCAAACAGCGCAAAACTGCCAAACATCGTGTTAAGGAATATCCGCTCTGGCAGCGCCCTATTCTGTCAAAGATCAAGGAAAAGGCAGGTCAATGGACGTTTCGAACCTTCGTGTATTGCCTCTATCTTTTTACCATGACGGCTCAAGAACCATCGCCAACCTATCGCCAGCGGCGACTTACCTTGCGACCGGCCCAACTGAACCAGGCAGTCATCCCACCGGCTTGGAGAGCACCTACCCCCCGATTCAGGTGAGGGCTTTCGATAATGTGGAGGCGGTGGAATTCAGCTCCGCGCTCTTGCGGCGCAACACCGTCTATATCCCAGACTATTGCGAGACGCATCCGGATACCTCACTCCATGAAACGTTCTTTCTGATTAAGTATACCCCGGAACGCCTTGCATTGACGCTCAAAGGCGCACGCCCCAGGGGGTGGAATGGGATCATGCTTTTTCAGATTGGCGCCTTCAATTGGTATCATTGGCTTATTGAGATATTGCCCATGGCATTTCTTGCGGAGCGGCTGCCAGATCAGTACGCGATCTATCCTTTCATCATTCCCCAAAAAATCGCACAGATTGAAACGTTTCGTGACAGTCTTGGATTGTTCCTGAACGGGCGGAAGACCTCTTTGATTGACGAAAAAGGCTGTTTGTTCAAGGAACTAATTGTCATAGACCCGATCGCAAACGGGCCGTACAATTTGAGAGACGGCTTTTGGCCGACCAAGGAAATGTTTTCGTATAATCCGAAACTTCTCATGGAATTCAGAAACGCCATCCTTGAGCGGTTGCATATTGAGCAGAAGGCGCCAAGCGAGTTGATCTTCCTGGCCCGCGAAAATGATCGACGCGCTTTCAATCAGGATGAAATCGAAAACATCGCTATCCGCAACGGGTTTCGCTTGGTCTATATGGAAAAGCTCTCCTTTCGCGAGCAGGTCGAACTGATGTTCAGGGCTAAGATAATTGTCGGCGCGTCTGGCGCAGCGTTTTCCAATATTCTTTTTTGTCAGAAAGGCGCTCGGGTTCTGAGCTGGCTATTGCCTCAGTATAGGGGCTTTTCCTCATTTTCAAATCTGGCCCATGCGGTTGGTGCCGATATGCGGTACATCTTTTCCGAGCCACGGCAGCCGATCGAGAGCACACAGCAGGCTTACCGGGCGAAATACCATCTTGATCCTGCCGTATTTGAAGATGCCCTGAACCGTTCAATTCACGCCGAAAATTTTTGACACGAGGCAAATGCGAGGATGCGGAGACCGCATCAAAGCCACGAGACGTTGGAAAACACGGCTGCGGGTCGCCTGTAAAAACCTGCCCCATTTCCCAGAAAGGAATGCCAGCTTGTCCCCAAGGCCAAAGTTGCCACAACAGGCTCTTGTCGAATTACTCGCCATCATGGCGAAGCTGCGCGATCCCAATGGCGGCTGCCCCTGGGATTTGGTGCAGGATTTCGCCTCCATCGCGCCTTACACGATTGAGGAAGGCTATGAGGTCGCGGATGCCATCGCCGCCAATGACCCGGACAAGCTTCTGGATGAATTGGGCGATCTGCTGTTCCAAGTGGTCTATCACGCGCAAATGGCGAATGAGCGCGGCTGGTTCGGCTTTGCCGAGGTAGCACATTCTATTTCAGACAAGATGATCCGCCGCCATCCTCATGTCTTTGGTGAGGAAGCCGCGCGCGACGCCGCTGCCCAAAGCCGGGCTTGGGAAGCCCAAAAAGCCGCCGAACGCGCCGCGCGGGCGGAAAGCGGCGTGCTGGCGGGAATCCCGGATGGCCTCCCTGCCCTAACCCGCGCCACCAAGCTGACGCGCCGTGCTGCGCGGGTTGGTTTTGATTGGCCCGATGCCGGTGCGGTGCTGGATAAGCTGGAAGAAGAAGCGGCGGAACTCCGTGCCGAGCTACAAGGCGCTGATAAGGCAAGACTTCAGGATGAGGTGGGTGACCTGCTTTTCGTGCTGGCCAATCTGGCGCGCAAGCTGGATCTAGACCCGGAAGCGACCTTGCGCCACGCCAACCAGAAATTCACACGTCGCTTCGGGCATATTGAACAACAGGCTGATCTTGCAGGAAAAAGCCTGAATGATATGACGCTGGAGGAAATGGAGGCGTATTGGCAGCAGGCAAAGCAAGAGGAGAAGTAAGAAAGTTCTCTCAATCATCTGAAATTACCATATTTTAGGCTTCAGGATACGTAATCCCCACCACCTCAATCTCCTCCATCCCGGCAGGTGTGCGTAGCCGTCGCATATCGCCCACCCGCGCGCCCAAAAGCGCACGCGCCACCGGCGCCACCCAGGAAATCCGCCCTGCCTCGGCCTCAGCCTCATCCACGCCGACAATGGTGATCGTCACCTCGGCATCATCAGACGCGCGGGCATAGGTCACGCTGGCGCCGAAAAACACCTGGTCGCGGCGCGTCTGCTGCGCCGGGTCCACCACCTGCACCTTCTCAAGCCGCTTGGTCAGGAAGCGCACGCGCCGGTCAATCTCGCGCAGCCGGCGCTTGCCATATTGGTAATCAGCATTCTCGGACCGATCCCCAAGTGCCGCCGCCCATGACACAATCTCCACCACCTTCGGGCGTTCTTCTTCCCACAAGCGCTTTACCTCGGCGCGCAATGCAGCGGCACCGGCGGGGGTCATGTAAAAGGGCGTGCCGGGGGGCAGGCCGGGCGGGCCGGCCTCCTCATCCTCATCGGCGCCACTCATGGGGTGAAAAGCGCCTCCTGAGCGGCTTCCCAACTGGCGCGGTCAGGGGCGCAGATCAGCCCGCCGCTGGTCAGATGCGGGCCGTAAGCGCTGCCATCAAAGCGCGCGGAATGGCCGCCCGCTTCCCGGTGCAACAGCCATCCCGGCGCATGATCCCAGGGCATCAGCTTGTTATAGACCAGCAAATGGGCATGCCCGCCGGCGGCCAGCCGATATTCATGCGCGGCGCAGCGATAGGAAACCGTGCCCGCCAAGCGCGGCAAGCGGCTGGTGACGCGGGTCTTCAAGGGCTCCGGCATATAACCCCAGGAAATCGCCGCCACCATATCGCCCGGCGCGGCGGGCGCGGCCACGCGCAAATCAGCAAAACGGCGCCCTTCCCCATCCGCGAGCCAAGCCCCCTGCCCGCGCAGGGCTATCGCCGTGTCATCACCCAGCGGGTCATGGATCCAGGCGCCTACGATCTCACCCCGCCTGATCGCTGCCGCCATGCAGCCAAATAGCGGCACGCCGGCGGCGAAATTCGCCGTGCCATCCACCGGGTCCACCACAAAGGCAAGCTCCGCATCCGCCAGCCGGCCGAGCAGGGAAGGATCAGAAGCGGTCGCTTCCTCCCCCACCACCACACAGCCGGGGAAAAGCTTTTCAAGCCCGGCGGTGATCAGACGTTCGGCGGCCTCATCCGCATCGGTCACCAGATCGAGCGGGCCGGTTTTGCTGCGCACCGAATCGGCGCCAAGGCGGCGAAAGCGCGGCAGGATTTCCGCCCGCGATGCCTCGCGCAACAGCAAGGCCAGATCGGCAGCCTGCGAGGCTGAAATGCTCATTTCTGGCCCCGGCTTTCAAACCGCGCGCGGTCCATTTGCGAAAGCCGCACTTTTAGTCGCACCGCATCATCAGCATCCTGGCGTTCCAGCAGCTCACCATGGGCATGCAGCCAGGCGATGGCGGCACCATCAGAAGGCGGCAGCGCCACGTCCATCACCACAAGCTGCGCCGAAAGCCGCGCATCAATCGCCGCGCGCAAGGCGGGCAACCCCTCCCCGGTCAGGGCCGAGACCGCCACCGCATCAGGGCTGCGGCGTTCCACCGCATCAATGCCGCCCAAAAGATCTGCCTTGTTCAGCACTTCCACCACGCGGTCCGGCCAAGCCTCATCCAAGGTCGCATCCGCGCCATCGGCCATGGCCTCCAAAACGCCCAACACATCAGATCGCTGTGCGGCGCTATCCGGGTGGGCAATGTCACGCACATGCAAAATCAGATCCGCGGCGGCGACTTCTTCCAAAGTCGCGCGGAAGGCTTCCACCAATTGCGTTGGTAGATCTGAAATGAAGCCCACCGTGTCGGAAAGGATCACATTGCGCCCGGATGGCAGTTTTATTGCGCGCATGGTGGGATCAAGCGTCGCGAACAACTGATCCTGCGCATAAACCCCGGCCCCCGTCAGCGCATTGAACAGCGTTGACTTGCCGGCATTAGTGTAGCCCACAAGCGCCACCACCGGATAAGGCACGCGTTCGCGCGCGCGGCGATGCAGGCCGCGCGTCCGCCGCACCTGATCCAATTCGCGCTTGAGCCGCACGATGCGGTCCCCGATCAGCCGCCGGTCAATTTCGATCTGGCTTTCCCCAGGCCCGCCCAAAAAGCCGAAGCCGCCGCGCTGGCGTTCCAAGTGCGTCCAGGACCGCACCAGCCGCGTGCGCTGATATTCCAGATGCGCCAATTCAACCTGCAAGCTGCCTTCGCGCGTGCGGGCCCTTTCGCCGAAAATCTCCAGGATCAGCCCGGTGCGATCAATCACCTTGCAGCCCCAGGCACGTTCCAGATTGCGCTGCTGCACGGGGCTGAGCGCGGCATCCACAATCACCACGCCCACTTGCTGGTCATGCAGCGCTTTTTTCTCCATCTCCACTTGGCCTTCGCCCATCAGCGTGGAAGGCCGCCTTTCGCGGAGCGGATAGATCGCGGAATGCACAATGGTCACGCCAATGGACGCGGCAAGCCCTATCGCCTCCGCCAGCCTCGCTTCGGCTGCGCGCTTCCCGCCCGCATCGCCAATGGCGCTGCGCGTGGGCTTCTCGAAGGGAAGGATAAC
>JBBAUC010000035.1:0-20396 GCA_040398485.1 Roseomonas sp.
CATCAAGGCGCAGGGCGCGGTGCCGGCGATGCAGCTTGGCCATGCAGGGCGCAAAGGTTCGTCGCAACGCGCCTTTGAAGGCAATGGGCCGCTTGGTGCGCCGGAAATTGCGATTGGCGAAAAGCCCTGGCCGCTGGTGGGGCCGACAGCAACCGCCATTGGCGAAGGGCATGTGCAGCCAGAAGCGCTGACCAAGGAAGGCATGGCGGATATTCGCGAAGCCTTCGCCGCCGCCACGCGTCGTGCCCTTGCTGCCGGGTATGAGGCGATTGAGGTGCATTGCGCGCATGGCTATCTGCTGCATCAATTCCTCTCGCCGCTTTGCAATACGCGCAATGATGAATATGGCGGTGATCTTGCCGGGCGCATGCGCTTCCCGCTTGAGATTGTGCGCGCCGTGCGCGAAGCCTGGCCGGAAAATCTGCCATTATTCGTGCGCATTTCCGCGGTGGATGGCGCGGATGGTGGCTGGGAAATGTCCGATAGTGTTGCTTATGCGCGCGAATGCCAAAGGCTTGGCGTTGATGTGATGGATTGTTCATCAGGCGGGATTGGTGGCAGTGCCACGGGCAGCAAGCGTGTGCCGCGTGGTTATGGTTTTCAGATTCCCTATGCCGCGCAAATCCGCCGAGAGCTTGGCATGAAATCCATGGCGGTGGGGTTGATCATCGGCCCGCAACAGGCCGAAGCGGCTTTGGCTGCGGGTGATGCTGATCTGATTGCGGTTGGTCGCGAAGGCATGAACAACCCGAATTGGCCTTTGCATGCGCGCGCCGTGCTGGAACCCGGCACGACTGAGGAAGTTTTCGGCTGCTGGCCGCCGCAACATGGCTGGTGGATGGAAAAGCGTGGTGCTGTAATGAATGCACTCGGCACACCGCCAGCGTGATGAGTTTGCCCTGATACAAGAGAAGGAAACGCAATATGAAACTCGCTTACTCCCCCAATAGCCCCTATGTTCGCAAATGCGTCGTGCTCGCAATTCAGCGCGGTATTTATAAGCAAATGGAACTTTGGACGGTTGGTACGACCGATCCTGCTTTGGTTGCGATCAATCCCTTGTCTAAGGTGCCGACCCTGGTGCTGGATGATGGCACCGCGCTGTATGACAGCCCGGTGATTTGCGAATATCTGGACAGTATCGGCGATGGGCCGAAGATGTTCCCGCCCGCGGGGCCGGCGCGTTGGAAGGCGTTGCGTCAGGAAGCTTTGGGCGATGGCATTCTGGATGCGACTCAGCCGCGCCGGCGCGAAATTGCACTGCCGCAGGATGAAGGGCGGCAGACCTATATCGCACTTCAGCAAGGCAAGGTGAAAGCGGCGCTGGCTGTGCTGGAAGCGGAAGCCGATAGCCTCGGCATGCTGACGAATATTGGCGAGATCACGATTGCTTGTGCTTTGGGCTATATGGATTTCCGTTACGCCAATGAACCGTGGCGGCCTGGGCATCCCAAGCTTGAAGCCTGGTACGCGAAGGTATCTGCCATGCCGGCCATGGCGCGGACTGTCCCGCCCGGCTGAGGCAAAGTGTTTGGCGCGTTGCGGCCACCGTTCATGCGCGGGTCGCAGCGCGCCAGGCTTTGGCGATATCAATGCGCCGCGCGACCCAGACCTGATCGCCCAATGCCGCAAGCCGCGTCAATACTTTCTCAAAGGCGGGAAAGCGCGCCGGTCGGCCCGCAATGCGCAAATGATAGCCGATATTGAGCAAGCGCGGCTTGCCCTGCTTGGCTTCCGCCAGCAACACATCAAGCGCATCATTCACATATTCAACCATTTCCGCGGCGCGTACAAAGCCGTTCGGATGGAAGAATTTCATGTCATTGGTATCAAGCGCATAGGGCAGCACTGAAAGCCCAGGATGCGCGTGGTCATCATAGGGCACGTCGTCATCGAAAGCGTTGGATACCCAAGTAAAGCCGCGTTCTTGCAGCAACCCGCGCGTCCAGATGCTTTCCGACCCGCGACAGAAAAACCCCTGAGGCGCCTCGCCACAAGCTTTGGCAATGGCAGCAATGCAGCGATCAAGATCGGCGGCTTCCGCTTCGCGAGACGCGTAATCCGATTGCGGGCGCCAAAGCCAGCCATGGGCGGCGGCTTCATGGCCGCGCCTGGTTACCTCGGCAGCGAGGGGGGGCGCCCTTTCAACAGCGCGGCCGCACATCAGAAAGGTGGCGGGAATGGCGTGAGTATCCAGCGCATCGAGCATCCGCCAGAAACCTGCGCGCGTGCCATAAGCAAAAATCTGTTCCTGGCCCATGTCGCGCACACCAGGGGCGACGACGCTTATCACCTCGCCCAAGCGTTCGCATTGGGGGTCGCCATCACCCACTTGTTGCTCGGCGCCTTCTTCGAAATTGACAGCAACAGAAACGGCAAGCCGGGCGCCATTGGGCCAACGCATATCAGGCCATTTGCCGCCATAGCCAACCATATCGCGTGTCATACGAAATCTCCTTTGCGGGCATGGCGCCCGAACCAACACAGCGCCGCACCCGCCAGCGGCAGCGTTGCCAATAGCGCGAAAGCGTAGCGATAGCCGTGCAGTTCCTGCCCGAGCAACGCAATCAGCGGTGGCCCAAGCACGGCGCCGGCGAAGCTGAGCGAAATCACCGCACCGGAAGCCGCGCCCGCAGCACCAGGGGGCGCAAGGCGCACGCTTTCCGCCACCAATACGCCATTCCAACCGGCGGTGCTGGCGCCAATGGCGATGAAAAGCAGCACCAGCAGGAAGGTTTGGCTACTACTTACCAAGGGCAACATCATCAGGAAAATTCCTGACAGCGCGCCGATCATCATCAATACGCGTTGCCCGCCTAGTTTCGTATCCGCCACCAAAGCCCAGCCGATGCGCGAAAGTCCGCCCACAACCTGACACAGACCAACCAGGGCGCCCGCCGAAACCGAATCCCAGCCGTAATCACCGATCAGCATGGCGACCATATGCGCGCCAAGGCCGATCTGCACCAGCGCATAACAAGCAGCCGCCAAGCCAATAACGCCAAGCGCGGGTGATTTCAGCAACAGCAATGGCCCTGCCTGCAAGGCGGGCGTGCCTCGATCCTGATCCCAATCCGCGCGCTTGAATTGCAGCCCGATCACCATGGTAAGCAACATCGCCGCCGCAATCAGCATTGCGTTACGCCAGCCGAATAGCTCTGCCGTGCCGGGCAGCATCAACCCTGCAAGTGCCACACCGAAGGGCACGCCCATTTGCTTCAGGCCAAACACCATATTGCGGCGTGACGGCGGCGCAAGCTTACCAAGCAATTGCGAAGCCGCCGGGTTGGTCAGCCCATAGGCCAGGCCAATCAGCATCGTTGCAGGCAGCGCGATGGTAAGTTCAGCAAAGCTGAGCAGCGCAACACCAACCGCTGCGGCCGCAAGTGCAATTTGCGTCGTACGCGCCGGCCCCCACACCGCCAGCCAGCGCGGCCCATAGGCGGAAGCGAAAACTGCGCTGAGGTAAACCAGGCCCACCTGATAGCCGATATTCGCACGCGCCATGCCAAAATCCGGCGCGGCATAGGCCACCAAAACAGGCAACGCATAAACCGCCATGGTGGCCAAGGTTTGCGCGCCCGCCAGTAGAAAAAGCACAAGCGCCAAACTGGGAGAGCTACTCATGCGGCGTTCTCGATCAGGCCTGATGCAACCCCCGGCGATAGGTGGAAGGTTCCATATCCTTCACCGATTTCGCGCGTTTTTCGAGCCAATAGCTCTGCGCCGGTGGCATGGCGTCGAAAGCCGATTCAATGCCGAGCTTACGCGCCGCATCGGTTGGCCAGTTTGGATTATAGAGAATCTCTCGCCCAATCGCGATCAGATCAGCATCGCCCGCTTGCAGAATCGCCTCCGCCTGGTCGGCATGCACGATCAAGCCAACCGCCATGGTCGCGATTGGTGCATCCTGCCGAAGACGCCGCGCATAGGGCACCTGATAGCCATAGCCAGGTCGCGCGGCCTTGGGCGGGCCGCCGCTGATACCGCCAGATGAGCAATCCACCACATCAATACCAGCAGCACCAACAAGCCGCGCCAGGCGAATGCTTTGTTCCACATCCCAACCCGAATCATCTTCCACCGAGAAGCGCATGAAAAGCGGCTTATGCGCCGGCCAAACTGCACGTACCGCCTCCACCACCTCTAGCGCGAAGCGCATGCGGCTAAGCTCTGTCCCGCCGTATTCGTCATTGCGGCGATTGGCAGAAGGCGACAGGAACTGATGAATCAAATACCCATGCGCAGCGTGGATTTCCAACACGTCAAAGCCAGCAGCATCCGCACGCCGCGCGGCATCCGCCCAATGCTGCACGACTTCCGGGATTTCATCGCGCGTCAGGGCACGCGGCATGGGGTCCCCTGCATCGCCAATCTCAGCGCTGGGGGCGACAAGTTCCCATGCCTCCCAATCAGTAATCGCTGGGCTTTGCACCAGCGGCGCGCCACCTTCCCAGGGGCGAAAGCGCCGCGCCTTGCGGCCGGAATGGCCGATCTGAATCGCCGGCACCGAACCATTGGCGCGAATCAAATCCGCGACGCGCTTCATGCCGGGGATGAAGGCATCATCCCAAAGCCCGGTATCGCCGAGCGTGCCGCAGCCGCGCCGTTCCACCTTGGTGCTTTCCACCATCACCATGCCGGCACCACCCGCGGCAAAGCGTCCGGCATTCATCAAATGCCAATCGGTGATGAAGCCACGATCTGCAGCGTATTGATGCATGGGCGCGACAACCACGCGATTCTTCAGCGTAACGCCACGCTTGGTCCAAGGCGTAAAAAGCAAAGGCAAGGTCATGGTGGAATCCTCCGTACCCAAAGCCTAGGGCAAGGAGGCTAAGCTGGACAGAGGGGCGTCAGCCCTTCACATAACCAAGCGCGTGATCCGCCTGGCGCCGTTCCGCTAAACGTTTGGCAGGATCACCAAAGCCACCTCCGCCTGAAGTTTCCAGCCGCACGATATCGCCCTTCAGCAAACGCACGGCATCGCTTTTCGGTGCGATGGGTGTTTCCTGCCCGTCGCGAATGCGCAGCAAACGCCCAAGGCTGGCGGGCTTGCCGCCGGCAAGACCATAGGGCGGAAAGCGAAAGCGATCCATATTCGCGGTGAAGATCCCAGCAGGGCTATCCACGCGCCATTCGCGAATAAGGCCAAGCCCGCCGCGATATTGCCCATCACCACCAGAATCAGGCTTCAGTCCGTAATGCGTGATGGTCAGCGGCATTTGGCTTTCGATCATTTCGATCGGGATATTGCTGTTATTGTGCATGCCGAAGGACCAGGCATTCACGCCATCCTTGGCGGGGCTGGCGCCAGTGCCGCCGATTTCGATTTCCACCAGCACTTCACGCCCACCATCCGCTGCTTCGGTCTGGAAGGTCGCCACGTAAGAACCGCCGTAATAGGCAGCCGGCATGCGGTCCGGCAGCGCCTGATGCAGGCAGCCGAACATGACATTGGCCAGCCGATGGCAAACCGCAACACGATGCGCAACAGATGCCGGCGCGCGGCAGGACGTGACACTGCCTTCACGGTGGCGAATATGAATGGGGCGATAGCAGCCCGCATTGGCCGGCATGGCGCCATCAGTCGCCGCGATAATGCTGTAATAGACAGCACAATTGGACATCGCCGGCGTGCAATTGATGGGACCACGCTGCTGATCGGCGCAGCCAGTCAAATCAACCTCAATCTCATCGCCCTTGATGGTGATGGAGGCGTGCAGCCGCACCGGCTCACCGGACACACCATCATCATCCAGGAAATCTTCAAAGCTATAGGTGCCATCGGGCATGGCGCGAATGGCGGCACGCATTGCGGCTTCACTCTGATCCAGGATGCGGCCTGTGGCTTCAATCAGTGTCGCGGCACCATAGCGCGCGGCAATACGGCGGATGGAAGCGGCGCCGACCTCAAGGCTTGCCAATTGGGATTGCAAATCACCCAGCATCAGCGCGGGCTTGCGCACATTCTGCCCGATCATGGCGTAGATGGCTTTGTTCAGCACGCCACCTTCAATCAGCTTCAGTGGCGGAATACGGAGCCCTTCCTGGAAGACTTCCGTGGCTGTTGCGGCATAGGAACCAGGCGCCATGCCGCCCATATCTATATGATGGCACAGCGCACCCACGTAAGCCACGCGTTTGCCATCATGGAAAACCGGCTTGAAGACCAATATGTCGTTCAGGTGCTGTGCACCGCAATAGGGATCATTGGTGGCAACAACATCATCTTCGCGCCAATCCGCCGCATCCACGAAGCGGTCCAGCAATATGCGCAGCGCCGCGCCCATGGAATTCAGATGCTGCGGAATGCGTGCCGATTGCGCGACATTATTGCCATCAGCGTCGAAGACCGCCGTGGAATAATCCAGTAATTCGCGCACCGTGGTGCTGCGGCTGGTGCGCCAGATGGTGATATCCATCTCGGCCGCCGCTGCGGTCAGCGCATTGCGGATGACTTCGATTTCGATGGGGCCGAGGCTCATGGCGCGATCTTCTTTGCAATCAGGGCGCCGCCGACGGCAAGCCTTGCTTGCCAGGCGCGGGAAATCCAATGGGTGGCAAAGGCCTCTTCAATGATGGCGGGGCCTTCGATCAGATCTTCAGCGCCAAGCGCCTCGCGGTCCCAAACAATCACGTCGCACCATTGCTGGCCATCAAAGGCGCGGCGCTTTGCCTTGCGTGCTGCGCGGGAAGCCGGGGTTGGTTCGCGCAATACAGGCTTGGCAAGCTTGCCTTTGGCAATGGCGCGGAAGGTGACGATTTCCACTGCTTCATCCTGATTGGAATAGGAAAAGCGCTGCTTATGCGTGGCATGAAAGCGTTGGATCAGGTCAGCCAAGGCAGCCTCATCCGGGGCGTGTAGTTGGCCCCATGGGACAAGCAGTTCAAAGGCCTGGCCATGATAGCGCATATCAGCGGCAATGGTGATTTCACGTTCATCAGCTGGAATGCCATCTTGTGCCAGTCGCGCATCCGCGGCCTGGCGCAATTCAGCGATGATGGCGCGCATCTGTGGCAAGCCAGCGGGTTCAGCGCGCGTCAGCCTTGTGCGCGCCAAATCCTGCACCAGATCAGAAAACAGGATGCCATAGGCAGAAAGCGTGCCGGGTTCGCGCGGGAAGATCACTTCCGTGATGCCCATCTCCTCGGCCACTTCGATGGCGTGCAACCCACCAGCACCGCCGAAGGACAGCAGCGCGAAGTCGCGCGGATCGAGCCCTTTTTCAAATAGCGAAAGCCGCACCGCGGCACCGAGATTGGCGTTGGTGACCGTCAGCATACCCGCTGCCGCCTGTTCCAACGACAAGTGCAACGGCGCGCCGATGCGTGTTTCAATCGCGGTGCGCGTGGCCGGCATATCAAGCTTGATGGCGCCGCCAAGGAAGAAATCAGGATCAAGACGGCCGAGTGCCAGATTGGCATCCGTGACTGTGGGCTCCGTACCGCCGCGTCCATAGGCAACCGGCCCGGGCCGAGCGCCGGCGCTGCGCGGGCCAACCGTGAGCCGCCCAGCGGCATCAACAGAACCGATGGAACCGCCGCCGGCACCGATGGTGCGCATTTCCACCATGGGCAGGCGCACGGGCAGACGGTCAATCTCGCCCTGCGTAATCACGGAAACGCGCCCGCCTTGCACCACAGAGACATCATAGGATGTGCCGCCCATATCCACCGCGACCAGATTGGGACGCGCGAGCAATTCCGAAAGGCGTCCCGCAGCCAAGGCGCCGCCTGATGGACCGGAGAGCAATAGCCGCGCCGGTTGTTCAGCCGCCATGCGCAGGCTGCAGACGCCGCCATTGGATTGCACCAGGAAGACAAGCGGCGAAAATCCGTCCTCCCCCAAACGCTTTTCAAGCCGGTCCAGATAGGCTTTCACCACCGGCATCAGAAGAGCGTTCAGCACAGTGGTGGAACAACGCTCATATTCGCGGATTTCCGGCGAAATATCTGCGGAAAGTGAAATCGGAAGATCGGGGCGCGCGGCCTGGATGAGCGCGGCCAGGCGCTTTTCATGGGCGGGATTGGCATAGGCATGCAGCAGCGAAATCGCGATGGTCTCGGCGCCAAGATGTTGGATGCGATCCAGCAGTGCCGGTAGTTGAGAATCATCCAGCGGTATTTCAGCGCTACCATCTGCGCGCAAACGCTCCTGCACCCCAAGCCGGCGGTCGCGCGGGATCAGCGTTGGGAAAGGTTCTTGCGCCAGGCCGTAGATATCGCGTCGGACATGGCGGTTGATTTCAAGCACATCTTCAAAACCCGCAGTGGTCAGCAACACGCCGCGGGCGAGCTTTCTTTCCAGAACCGCATTGGTGGCGATGGTGGTGCCATGCAGCAGAAGTCCTACATCTGACAGAGCAAAACCAAAGCGTTCCGCGGCTTCCTTGACGCCCGTCAAAAGGCCGATTGAAGGGTCTTCCGGCGTTGTCGGCGTTTTCCATGCTTGCGCCACGCCAAGCCGCGCATCCAGGATTTGCAGATCGGTAAAAGTGCCGCCGATATCAACGGCGATGCGAATGGGGCGCGTGGTAGTTTTGGTGCTCAAGGATTGGATCCGTCGAGAAAAGGTCAACTCATGAAACCTTATGACCACAGCGCCAAATCGGGGAGTTCAATAAAAAGCGCTTTGGCCAAAAGATCCATGACAGGACGGGGTAGGCCACGATATGCCTTCTCACTTCGCTGGATGCACCGCCATCCAATGGCGGGCGATATCCACGCGGCGCGTAATCCACACATCGCGCTTTCCCGCCATGTAATCCAGCAGCCTTTGCAGCGCGACTGCGCGCGCCGGGTGGCCGATCAGGCGCATATGCAGCCCAACCGACATCATCTTGGGCTGGCCCTTGCGACCTTCTTCATAAAGCATGTCGAAGGCATCGCGGATATAGGAAAACCACTGATCGGATGTGCCCATCCAGCCGGCATATTTTCCATCATTATTCGTCAGTGAATACGGCACTACCAGATGCGGCTTGTCGTTCACGCGTGTCCAGATTGGCAATTCATCGCCGTAATAGTCGCTATCGTACAGAAACCCGCCTTCTTCCACGACCAGCCGGCGCGTGTTGACGGAAGGTCCATAGCGGCAATACCAGCCATCTGGCCGATGCCCAACGGTTTTTTGCTGGCTTTCGATGGCCTTCCGAATGTGGTCGCGTTCTTCTTCTTCCGATAACTCGAAATGCTTTACCCAGCGCCAGCCATGGGAACAGACATCATAGCCTGCGGCCTTGATGGCGGCGGCTGCTTCCGGATTGCGTTCCAGCGCAAGCGCGCAGCCGAAAATCGTCAGTGGCAGATTGCGTTCCTGAAACAGGCGATGTAGGCGCCAAAAACCAACCCGGCTGCCATATTCAAACATACCCTCGGCGGCCAAATCGCGGCCGGATTTCACCTGATTAAGGCCATGCGCTTCGGTCAAGCCATTTTCCGTGAAGCCATCGCCAAGTTCAAAGGATGGCTCACTGCCTTCCTCATAATTGATCACGAAATTCACGGCGATTTTAGCACCGCCTGGCCATTGCGGGTCCGGCGGATTTGCGCCGTAGCCGATAAAATCTCGCGTGACTTGATAGGTCATGGCGTCAATTCCTTTCAGGGAGAGGCGGCGTTTTGTAAGGCACGCCAAATTTTCTCAGGTGTTGCCGGCATATCGGGCGCCGTCGCGCCACGCAGCGCAAGCGCATCGGCAATGGCGTTCATGACTGTTTGCGGCGCGGCAATAGCCCCCGCTTGACCAGAACCTTTCACGCCAAGCGGATTGGCCGCGGTTGGTGTGCCTTCCAATATCACTTCAATCGCGGGCACATCATCGGCGCGCGGCAAAGCGTAATCCATCAAGGAACCTGTCAGCAATTGGCCTGACTCACGATCATAAATAATGTCTTCCAGCATGGCCTGGCCAATGCCCTGCACCAGCCCGCCCTGCACCTGGCCTTGCGTCAGGCGTGGATTCACCAAGCGCCCGTAATCATCAACCGCGACATAGCGCGTCAGCCGTGCATGGCCGGTTTCAGGGTCAATCTCCACCTCCGCCGCCTGGCAGCCATTGGGGAAGGTCACGAGGTCGGAGGTATTGTGACCAGATGCGGCAAGCCCGGGCGTCATGCCTTCAGGTAGGCTGGCCGTATCTTCGGCGGCGCGGGCGATTTCAGCCAAGGTGATGAAGCGCTCACCCTTCGGCAAGGCGAAGCGCCCATCGGCGAAAGCAAGCGCCGTAGGATCGGCTTGCAGCAAATGCGCGGCGATGATGCGCGCCTTTTCCATCAGCGCATCTAAGGCCAGCACCAGCGCGCCGCCGCCCAAATGCAAGGAACGCGCGCCGCCATGGCCATTGCCATTCGGCAGCAATTGCGTATCGGCTTGCTGCACATGCACTTCGGTTGGCGTCAGCCCCAGCCGGTCTGCCACAATCTGCGCATAGCTTGTCTCATGGCCCTGCCCATTGCTCTGCGTGCCGATGGCAGCGCTGGCTTGCCCCGAAGCATCCACGGAAACGGACGCCCATTCACCCGGCGCACCGCGCGCGGTCTCCAGAAAACAGGCAATGCCACGGCCGAGCAATATGCCGCGCCATGCTGCTTGTTCGCGCCGCGTGGCAAAACCTACCGCATCAGAAACCTTGTCCAATACCGCGAGATTAGCGGCAAAACGCCCGCCATCCACTGCCATGCCCATGGCCGTGCGATGTGGCGCATTGGGCAGCATATTCATGGAACGCAAAGCCGCAGGATCGCGCCCCAAGCTGCGCGCGGCGGCATCCACCAACCTTTCGATGATGTAATTCGCCTCTGGCTTGCCAGCACCGCGATAGGCATCCACCGGCAGGCTATTGGCGAAGGCGCCGCGTACTTCAAGATGCATGGAAGGTATCGCGTAAACGCCACCCATCGCCGTGGAGAAAGCATTGGTCGGGCAATGCGGGCCCACCGCGGAAAGATAAGCGCCCATATCGGCAATGCTGCTGATCTCAAGGCCCAGAAAGCGGCCATCATCAGCGAGTGCCAGCCTTGCCTTCGCGCGCAAATCGCGGCCATGTACGGCGGCGGCGAATTCCTCACTGGGTTCCGCCTGCCAGGCGATGCTGCGTTGAAGGTGGCGCGCGGCCCAAAGCGCCAGTACATATTCGGGAAACAGAAAATTCTTGGCGCCAAAGCCGCCGCCCACATCGGGGCAGACAAGATGAAAGGCATCCTCTGGCAGGCGAAACACGGTCGCAAGTTGCCGACGAATGCCATGCACGCCCATGCCGGTAAAGATCAATTCAAACCGACTGCCATCGAAATGCGCCAGCGCGGCGCGCGGTTCAATCGGCACAGCATGGACGCGGTTATTGAGTAGGTCGAGGCTGATGATGTGATCTGCCTGCGCGAAAGCCGCATCTGTGGCGGTGCGATCACCCTTCAGAAAGCGAAACGCCTCATTGCCTGGCGCTTGCGGCCAGATTTGCGGTGCCTCCGCGCCAAGGGCGTTGGCGCCATCAATCACCGCGGGCAGGGGATCGTAGTTAACCTCAATCGCCTCAGCCGCATCACGCGCGGCTGCGGCGCTGCTTGCGATGATCAAGGCCACCGCTTCGCCTAAATGGCGCACACGACCCGTGGCGAGTACCGGGCGCGGCGGCACCACCATGGGCGCAACGCTCGCCACCACCGCCGTGCAGGGCAGCGGCGCCAGGTTCTCCGCCGCAAGATCAGCGGCGGTGAAAATGCCCATCAAGCCGGGCATGGCACGCGCAGCGTCCGCGTTGATCTCGCCTAGAACCGCATGGGCATGGGGCGAACGCAGCACCACAGCATGCAGCGCATCTGCGGGCAGCATATCCGAAACATAGCGCCCGCGCCCGGTCAGAAACCGAGCATCTTCCAGCCTTGCAATGGATTTTCCGCTGAACATCAAGCGTCTTTGCTGAGGCGCTTAGCGACGAATTCAAGCCGATCCTGACCCCAGAACATATCCTTACCAATCACATAGCACGGCGCACCGAAGACACCGCGTTCCAGCGCGGCGGCGGTATCGGCCTTGCGTTGTTCAAGCCAGCGCGGGTCCTCAGCCAGGTGCAGCAGCGCATCCGAATCCAGACCGCAATCGCGGATCAGCGCCGCGAGTGTGGCCTTGTCACCGGTATCCCGTTCTTCCTGCCAGAGTGCCTTCAGGATGCGATGCGCCAAGCGGATGGCAGGCGCATGGCCTTGAGTTTCACGGAGCGCAATCACGCAGGCCGCACCCGGTAATTCATTGGCCGGGGAATACTTGGGATGAATATTGATCGGAATGCCAAGCGCATCGCGCCAGCGCTGCAATTCCTGCAAGCGATAGGCCTGGCGCTGCGGCGAACGCTTGGGCAGCGGCAAGCCGCCAGAACCCGCAAAGATGGTACCGAAATCCACCGGCCAGATTCGCAGCTCTGCCCCATGCTGTGCCGCCAGGGCTTCAATGCGCGCCGCGCCCAGATGGGTCCAGGGAGAATTGAGCGAAACGTAATAGTCAATCAGCAAAGCCATGGTGTTTCCTTCAGGCAATGATAGGGCAGGCGGTGGCGGCGCGCACTTCTTCCAGCGTCACGCCGGGGGCAAGATCACGCAAAGCGAAGCCTTCACCCAAGGGTGCGAAAAGTCCAAGGTCCGTCACCACCAGCGTCACCACGCCGGCGGCAGTAATCGGCAGGCTACAACGCGGTAGCAATCGGGAAGCGCCATCACGCGTGCGATGTTCCAGCATGATATAGACGCGCTGTGCGGAGGCAGCCAAATCCATCGCACCGCCAATGCCACCGCCCTTGGCGCCCTTCAGCTTCCAATTGGCGAAATCTCCATTGGCCGCCACTTCATAGGCGCCCATGACGGTTACATCCATGCGCCCACCACGGATCAGCGCGAAGCTATCTGCGTGATGCACAATGGAAGCGCCTGGCTTGAGCAAAACATTCTGCCCGCCGGCATTCACCAGGTTCAAATCCTCAGTCCCCGGTGCGCAAACCGCGCCATAGCCGATCACGCCGTTTTCGGCATGGAAGATGATATCGCGATCACCCATGGGCACATCGGCAATCATAGTCGGCATGCCGACGCCAAGATTGACCACCCAGCCATCCTGAAATTCGCGCACCAGCCTTTCGGCCATTTGCATGCGTGTCCAGCTCATCGTGCGGCCTCCCGCTTGCGGGTCCATAGGCCCATGGGTGGTGGCGGTACGCGGATCAGCCGATGCACCACAAGGCCCATTGTATGCACATCATCGGCATCTATCGCGCCGGCGGGCAGGATATCCTCTTCCACTTCCACAATGGTATTTTTTGCTGCCATCGCCATCAATGGATTGAAATTGCGCTGGCTGCGATGGAAGCGAAGGTTGCCCGCGGTATCCGCCCGCGCGGCACGAATAAAGGCGAAGTCCACTGGCAGCGCATATTCCAGCAAATAGCGCCTGCCATTGATCTCCCGCGTCTCGCGCCCTTCGGCCAATTCGGTGCCGACAGCGGTTGGCGTATAGAAGGCGGGAATACCCGCACCTGCGGCGCGCAGCCTTTCTGCCAGCGTGCCTTGCGGGACGATTTCTGCCTCCACCTCTCCGGATTCATAGTATTTGGTGAAGGGCAGCACATCTGATGCGCGGGTCGCGGCAGTGAAGGAGCATATCACCTTCGCAACCTGGCCGTTTTCCACCAGCATGCCGATATCGGGCATGCGCGGCTTGTGCGCGCCGCCCGTGGTATTGGCGATGCAGGTCAGACGCTTGGCGCCGCGACGCGCCAGGGCGGCAATAAGGTTATAGGGTGTGCCAGGGCCAGCGAAGCCGCCAATGGCAATCACCGCGCCGTCCGGAATATCCGCGACCGCCGCGTCGAAATCCGGATAGGTCTTGTTGCGCGCCATGCGGTGCCCCTTGCGATACCGCGCTTATGCTTCGCCGAAGTGGCGGCCATGGCAAGGGGGTAAGCGCGCTTCTGTTCACGAAGGCCCTGCGGGCTATGGACGAAGAAGGGTGATGAGGGGTCCCGCCCGGGGCGCTGGCCTGTCTCGCTTGACAAGCTGAACCTTCAAATGATCAGGCCGTGCAACACAAATCGGGGAGGGTTTGCATAAAATGGTCCGTGATATGCGGCGCAACCAGCAAGGCGGATGCAACACGGATTGTGGCGGCGGTCCTATCGAAGGCAACGGGCGAAACTGGGTCTTTAACCCACAACCTCCCGCGGCAGGGCAAAAACCCCGCTTGCACGCAAAACGGGCTTGCCATCCGCCAGGCACACACCTTGCGCGAATACCAGCGTGCGGGTGCGGCGGAGCATGACGGGTTCGCATTGCAACCAAGTGCCCAGTAGGGCTGGCGCCAGGTAGTCTGAATTCAGGCTGATGGTGGTGAAGAACCCTGTCACCCCGGCCAGATTGAAGCCGCCAATCCCGAGCGCCAGGTCGGCAAAAGTGGCCAACATGCCGCCATGGGCCATGTCCTTGCTGTTGCAGTGGCGCTTTTCAATGCGCAGCCCGAAGGCAAGCGGCCCGTGATCTCGGCGGATCATGATGGGGCCGATGGGTTCCAGAAAAGGCCCTCCGGCGGGGCGCGGCACGAAGCCTTCCGGAATGGCGGGGGAGGCAGGGTGATCCAAGGCAGGGCAACTTTCGGGCTGAATAGGGGCCGGAAGCTATACCGGAAGCTCGCCCAGGCAAACGCCAGCACGCCTTTGCCTTGGCTTTTCCCCAATTTGCCCTTAAACCCCGCCTGACGCGGAGTGACGATAGTCCATGAAAGCCAATTCCCCCCCCATCCTGCCCGTAATCCTTTCCGGCGGCACCGGCACGCGGCTTTGGCCGCTTTCGCGTGAAAGCTTCCCAAAGCAGTTCTGGCCGCTCGCTTCAGACAAGACGATGCTGGCGGATACTGCCGCGCGGGGTTCGGGCGCCGGTTTCCTGCCGCCGATGGTCGTTTGCAATGAAGCGCATCGCTTCCTGGTGGCCGAGCAATTGCGCGACAAGGGCGCTTCCATTGTGCTTGAACCCGTCGGGCGCAATAGCGCCCCGGCCATGGCGGTCGCCGCGCTCCTGGCCGAGGAATCAGCCCAAGGCGCCATCCTCTGGTTCATGTCCGCGGATTCGGCGATTGACGATGTCGCTGCCCTGCAAGCGGCCTTGATCAAGGCCGCAGCGGCAGCGCAAGCGGGGGCGATTGTCACCTTCGGCATGCAGCCGACCACGCCTGAAACCGGCTATGGCTATATAGAATCGGGTGATGAGCTTCCGGGCAGTGCCGGCGTAAGACGAGTTGCGCGCTTTGTGGAAAAGCCCGATGCCGCCCGCGCAGCTGAATTCGTCAAAACTGGCCGGCATTTATGGAATTCCGGCATGTTCGTGGCATCCGCCGCCACCATGCTGGCCGAGATGGAAGCCCATGCGCCTGAGGTGCTGAAGGGTGCCCGCGCCGCAGTAACCGCGGCCAAGCGTGATGGGGATTTCATCCGCCTTGATGCAGCGGCCTTCACCGCAACACCCGCCATCAGCATCGATTACGCGTTGATGGAAAGGACGCAAAAGGCTGCCGTAGTGCCCGCTTCCATCGGCTGGTCCGATATCGGTTCCTGGGCCGCGCTATGGGAGGTTCAGCCGAAGGACGCTGCCGGCAATGCCACGCATGGGCCGGTTGAATTGGTGGGTGCCAAGAATTGCTATGTGCGCAGTGAAGGTATCCTGACCGGCGTGATCGGGCTGGAAGACGTGGTGGTGGTGGTGACGGATGATGCCGTACTCGCCATGCATCGGGACCACGCGCAGGATGTGAAAAAGCTGGTGGACCAGTTGAAGGCGCGCGGCGCCAAGGAAGCCACCGAACATCGCCGCGCCTATCGCCCCTGGGGCCATTACGAAGGCCTGATCATGGGGGACCGCTTCCAGGTCAAGAAGATCGAAGTTCGCCCCGGCGCCAAGCTTTCCCTGCAAAAGCACTTTCATCGCGCCGAGCATTGGGTTGTGGTCTCCGGCACTGCCATTGTGCAGCGGGACGGGGAAGAAATCATGCTGCGGGAGAATGAAAGCGTCTATCTGCCGCTGGGCTGCATCCATCGCATGGAAAACCCGGGCAAGATCCCGCTGACGCTGATTGAAGTTCAATCCGGCTCATACCTTGGCGAAGATGATATTGTGCGGTTTGAGGATTCTTACGGGCGGAGTTGATATTTCTCATGCTCTTTCTGGTCTAATCGGTGCAAAAATGCGGCTTTGTAGGGGGAATTCTACATGGCCGAGCATCCCGAACCTCATCATCACCGCCATCATATGCATTTGCGCACAGCCCTGTCGCGGGCGCGGAAAAGGCGGCGGAGTGAAGGCCCGGCGCCACCACTGACGCTGGGCGAAAAGCTTTCCGACCTGGTGGCGGCAACGGTTGGGTCCTGGCGCTTTATCGTGATTCAGTCCGGGCTATTGCTGGCTTGGCTGATCGCCAATGCGGCCTTTGGCAGTAATGCCGGGGACCCCTATCCCTTCATCCTGCTGAACCTAATGCTGTCCTTCCAGGCGGCCTATACGGCGCCCATCATCATGATGAGCCAGAACCGCCAGTCAGATATAGACCGCATCCGGTCCATCGCGGATTATCAGGTGAATATCCGCTCTGAAGCGGAAATCAGCCTGCTGCATGAAAAGATAGATTTGCTGCGCGAACAGCAGGTGGCGGAGTTGATCTCGCTGCTCAAGGCATCCCTTGGCCGTATCGAGGCATTGGAAAACTGCATCCTGCCGAACTCGCCGCCCGCCCCCTGAAAATCACCCTTCGACTGGACCCCCGGATATGCAAGACTGCCGTTCGGCTTTGGCACCCGCCGCGGCCGATGGGTGAGGGGCGCTTGGATGGAATGGATTCTACAAACCCTGATGATGATGGGCGCCGCGGCTGCGTCCGTTTTCATCCATCGCGACTCCCCGAATTTCGAAGTTGTCCAGGGCATGATGGCCATTCTGGCGCTGGTCGGCTGTGTGCTGCTGATCACCTTCGCCTTCCGGCAAAAATAACCGCATGACGGATCTTCGCACCGCGCTGGAAGAAGCCCGTCGTGGCTTACTGGATCTTTCCACGCGCAATCGGCTGCTGTCATTGCCGAAGCCCGGCACATCACGCGGCGTCATGATCATTGATGATGAGGACGCGGATTTCGTCCTTGGCGCGCTGCAAGCGGGCCGCGCCTTTGGCTTTGAAGCCTCGGCCGCCACGCCCGAAGCCGCGCCGGAAGAAGCCAGCCCTGGCAAGCCGCGCCGTGCGCGTTCCACCAAGGTGAAGGTGGAAGGCATCAGCGCCGCTAAGGCTGACGCAGCGCGCGAAGACTATCAGCGCGATGATAAGCTGCGTGTGCAATTGCCGCCGACAGACCTTGTGCGCCGGCTGCGCGACATCATGCAGGATGCACGCACGGCCCGCGAAGAAACCGGCGTGCCGACGCTTTACCTGGCGCTCGGCGCGCTAATCTGGCGCGATCCCGCGATACCCGAGACCGAACGTCGCGCACCGCTGGCGCTGCTGCCGGTGGCGCTGGAACGCGAAGGGGTATCGCAGAATTTCAAGTTGCGTGGTGCGGTTGGCGATATCGCGGAGAACCTGTCGCTCCGCGAAATGCTCAAGGTGAATTTCAAGACTGCGCTGCCGGATTTCGATGCTGAGGCCTATACGCCAACCGCCTGGGCGGAAGCCGTCGCAGCGCTGGTGGCGGAGCGCGCAAATTGGCGTGTGGAGGCGGATGCGCTCGCGATTGGCTTATTCTCCTTCGCCAAATTTTTGATGTGGCGGGACCTAGGGCCTGAGGAAAATCCGGGCCTCGCCGATCACCCCATGGTGCGCGCGCTGGTGGGGGGTGAGGCGCTATCCATCCCGCCGGTTTTTGCTGATGACGCCGATGTGGATGTGGAAATCCCAGTAGAGCGGCTTGATCACGTGATGGATGTGGATGGTAGCCAGGCGCTTGCGGCGGAAGCCGTGCGGCGCGGCGGGCATGTGGTGATCCAGGGTCCGCCCGGCACCGGCAAAAGCCAGACTATCAGCAATATCATCGCCCAGGCCGTGCTGGATGGACGAAGCGTTTTGTTCGTGGCCGAGAAACTCGCAGCCCTTGAAGTGGTGAAGCGCCGGCTGGAGAGTATTGGCCTTGGCGCCGCCTGCCTGGAATTGCATTCGGAAAAGCAATCGAAGCGCGCGGTGTTGGATGAATTGCGCGCGACACTTTCCCTGCCCATGCCGCCGAAGCCGGAGCGTGATGCGGTGGTGCGTCGCCTTGGGTCGCTGCGCGGGCGGATCAATCGCCATGCGGCGGCGATGCGCGGAACGGTTGGCGCTTCGGGCCTTGCGCTGCATCAGGTGATCGGCGCGCTGGTTGGCTTGCGGCAGCGCGGTGTTGCGGCGCCGGATTTTTCCGTGAATGCCACGGAATGGGACGCGGCGGCGATTGAAGCGCGCCGTGATGCGATCAAGCTGCTGGCCGGCTATGCTGCGGATGGCGGGGCGCAGAGCCCCTGGCGCGGCGTGATGGCCGATATCGGCCCCGCCGATACAGATCGGCTGCTTGGGCGGCTGCCCGCTTGGATTCGCGCCTTTGCCGCAGCGGGGGCAGCGCTTGGGGCGGAGGCCGGGCCGAAGGCGGCGGAGGCTGCGCTCGCTTTGAACCCAGCGCTGGCGGCGGCACCCGCACATGACGCAGCCGCGCTGAAGCATGAAGCCTGGGCGGGCGATCTGGCGCCGCTGGAAGCTTTGGTGCAGGCGCTGGACGCTTTGCAAAAAGCCAAGGCCGATCCGCAGCTTTTGCCGGGCGCTTTGGATGTCGCGGGTATTGCAGAAGCGCGCGCCACGCTTGCGGAGGCCGGCGGCGTGTTCGGCTTTCTGTCCGGTGCGCGGCGTGATGCCAAAACGCTCGCGGCGCGCATTGCGCGTGATGCGGAAAACCCGCTGCCGGCGCTTGATGCCGCGCTGGCCGGGCAGGCCGCACGTGAGGCGTTGCGCCAAGGCGATGCGATGGGCCGCGCGGCTTTCGGTACGCTCTGGCAGCATGAGGCGAGTGATCCCGCGCCGCTGGCGGCCTTGCTGGCCTGGCGCAAAACCCATGGCGCGGCGGCGCTGACTGCCTTGGCAGATGGTGCGAAGCCTGCCGAACCCGCGCCAATGCAAGCCGCGCTCGATGCCTTTGAGGAATTGCAGCAGGCAACAAGGCTTCATGCACGTATCGCTTTTGGTGCGGATGAACCCGCCTTTTCCGCACTTGCCACACGCTTGGGCGATTGGGCTGCGGCGCCGGAAGCGCTTGATGCCTGGCTTGGCTGGCGCCGCGCGGCTGCCGCTGCCACGGGGCTGGAGCCTTTGCTGGAACGCCTGGCGGATGGCCGCGTCGCACCCGAAGCGGCGGAGCATGTGTTCTCCTTCGCGCTGCATGAAGGCTTGCTCCGCACTGCCATGGCGCAGCACCCGGAACTCGCAGCGTTTAATGGTGCGGCGGCGGATCGGTTGGTTGAGGATTTCCGCGAAGCCGATCGCGCACGCATTACGCTGACCCGCGCAGAAGCGGCCTATGCCCATGCGTTGCGCGTCAAAGAAGTGCGTGATGGCGCACCGGGGATGACGGTTCTGCGCGGAGAGATGGAAAAGAAGCGCGGCCATTTGCCGGTGCGCGAATTGCTGCTGCGCGCTTCCCAGGCTGTGCAGAAAGCCAAGCCGATTTTCATGATGAGCCCGCTTTCGGTCGCGCAATTCCTGAGCCCTCCGCATGGGCTGAAGCCCGGGCTTTCCTTTGATCTGCTGGTCATTGATGAAGCCAGCCAGGTGGAACCCGTGGATGCCTTGGGTGCCATTGCGCGTTGCCGGCAAGTGGTGGTGGTGGGCGATGACAAGCAGATGCCGCCCACGCGTTTCTTTCAGCGCATGACGGGTGAGGAAGGCGATGAAGCCCGAGAAGACACCGCCGATGTTGTCGCGGCGCGGGATGTGGAAAGCATCCTGGGCCTTTGCAATGCGCGCGGCCTGCCATCGGCCATGCTGCGCTGGCATTATCGCAGCCGGCATGAAAGCCTGATCGCGACATCCAACGCGGAATTCTACGATGGCCGGCTTTTCATTCTGCCATCGCCGCGCGCGCGTTCGGCCGCGCTTGGGCTTTTACTCCGCCGCGTTGACGGACGCTTTGACACAGGCGGCACCGGCACCAATGCCGAAGAAGCCCGCGCCGTGGCGGAAGCGGTCATCGCCCATGCGCGCGAAACACCCGGCGATACTTTGGGTGTCGCGGCGTTTTCCATCCGTCAGCGTGACGCAATTCTGAACGCCGTGGAAGCCGCGCGGCGTGATAACCCGGATACGGAAGCGTTTTTCGCGGCCCATCCAGATGAACCGTTTTTTGTGAAAAACCTCGAAAACGTCCA
>JBBAUC010000036.1:0-5437 GCA_040398485.1 Roseomonas sp.
ACCGGCAGGGTCTGGCCCGTGATCCAGCGCGCGGCGGGTGAGGCCAAAAAGCACGCTGCTTCCGCCACATCCCAGGCGCTGCCTTCGATTTTCAACATGCCCGATTGCGCGCGCTGTTGGCGCAATTCCTCCGTCATGCCGCGCGATGCCACCATGGGCGTATAGACATAGCCGGGGGCGACCGCATTCACGCGGATGTTATCCGCCCCGTGATGCCCGGCCATGGCGCGCGTCATTTGCACAATCGCGCCCTTGGTGGTGGCGTAGAGCAAACCCGGATGCCCCGCGCGTAGCCCGGCGACGGATGAAAGATTAATAATGGCGCCGCCGCCCAATTTGCGCATTTCTGGCACGGCATATTTCGCCATGAGCATGACGGATTTCACATTGACCTGCATGGCATAATCCCAGGCTTCCGGGTCCACGCCTTCAGCATTGCCGGCCGGGCCGCTAATGCCGACATTATTCACCAGAATATCCACACGACCCCAAAGCCTGACCGCTTCCGCCACCGCCGCCGCGCAATCATCAGCCTTGGAAACATCGGCTTCCTTCACAGCGCAAACGCCACCTTCTTCGGCGATCAGGCCCGCGGTTTCTTCGAGTGCGGCCAGATCCACATCAAGGCACAGCACCTTCGCCCCGCGCGCCGCCAGCAGCACGGCAATCGCCCGCCCATTGCCAATGGTGGTGGCGCCGGCGCCAGGATTGCGCGAACCAGCGCCGGTAACGATCGCGACCTTGCCGTTCAGGCGGGTATTGTCTTGCATGATTGGATGATCCTCTTCGGCAAAAGCATCACCCGCACGTGAATTTAGTCAAGCCTCACGCGCCAGCAATTCCTTGAGCAATTCCACCGTGCGCGTGGGTTGTTCCTGCTGCACCCAATGCCCGGCACCCGGCACCAGATGCGCTGCCGCCATGCGCGTGCAGGCAATGCCCTGCATACGCTCAAACGCGCCGGGCGCCTGAAACACGCCCCAATCCGCCGCACCCGCGATGAAGACAGACGGCACATCAATGCTGCGCCCGGCGAAAAGCGCCAAATCCGCATTCACTTCCGGCGCGAAGCGGGTGCGATACCAATTCAGCCCACCTTGAAATCCGGTGCGGCCATATTCTTCGGCATAAACCGCCATTTCCGCTTCCGTCATCCAGGCGCAGCCCGCGACTTCGGCAGCATTTGGCATTTCATGCGCGACGGTCTCTGGCATGGTCTCGGCGCGGTCCATCACATAGTAAGTGGGCAGCTTCGCCATTTCATCAGCGGACCAATCGCGCAGCTTATGCGGTTTGTTGGCGGCCCAATCGGCGCTTTTGTGGTGGTAATAGGCGCGCATGAAAGCGTGCAGCCCCTGCGCTGCGCCCATCATATCCGCATTGGCCGGGCGCGTGGCGTAATAGGCGTGGTAGTGTTTGCGCGGGCGCGGCAGCGCGGCCAAAGCCTCATCCAGTCCCGGCATGGCGGAAGAGCCGCCAGATGCCCGCCCTGGCTTTGGCCAATCCGGCCCGCCGGCGAAAGGCGCGCTCATTAACGCTACACGGCGGAATACGTCGGGGCGGGTCAGCGCGCACCAGGCAGCTACCGGAGATCCGAAATCATGCCCAATCACCGCCGCCACTTCCCGGCAACCAAGCGCGGCCACCACGCCCAGCGCATCACGTACCAGATTGGTCAGGCGAAACGGCGCCAGGGGAGCATCGTATTCCGTATCGCACCCCGTGGTGCGGCCATAGCCGCGCTGATCCGGCGCCACCACGTGATAGCCCATCGCCACCAAGGGCAGCATCACATGCCGCCAGGAATAGGCGAGTTCCGGAAAGCCATGCAGCAGCAAAAGGCATGGCCGGCCTGGCGTTTCATGCCCGGCTTCCAGCACATGCACGCGCAGCCCGTTGATGCCTTCAAGAAAGCGAGAGCGGATGCCTTGCGGCAGGGTTGGTGAGCTAAGCGTTTGCATGGCGGTGTGTCCCTATTGCTTCAACCCATCCCGCCCGAACCACGCTCAGCAATCAAGCCCCGCATTGACGCACGCCCCGGCAGGCGAGAGTTTGCCGCCATGCAGGATGGTATCCCCTGGTCTTCGGACCTTCTGACCCTCGCGCGGCGCTTCGGGCCCCGCATCGCGATCACGGATGGTGACGCCAGCATCACCTATGCGGCGCTTTCCGCCCGCGCCCATGGTCTGGCGCGGCGGCTGATGGCGGAGGGTTTCAAACCCGGCCAACCGGTGGGCACCTTCGTTCCCAATGGCTGCGATGCGCCCTGGGTCAGCTATGGCCTGACCATGGCGGGTGTGGCGGAAACGCCCTGCAATACGGGGTCCACCGATGCGGAATTGAGCTGGTATGCGGAATTGACCGGCTTCAAGCGCATCATCGCACCGCAAGCATCTTGTGCGCGGCTGGCGGGGCTTGGGTTTGAACCGCTCGTGCTGGAAGACATCGCCCCGGATGAAAGCTTCACGCCGCTGCCCCCGGTACCATCCGATGCCTGGGGGCGGATCATTTTCACCTCCGGCACCACAGGCAAGCCAAAGGCCATTCTGCATAGCCATGGCGGGCGATACCTTGCCAATATCCTGCAACGCGCCGTGCTGCCCTTCACACCGCAGCCGGGTGAACGCGTGCTGTTGATGACCCCCTTCACCCATGGCGCGGCGCTGATCACCTATGCCTGGCTTGATCACGGCGGAGAGGTGGTGTTGCAGGATGGCGTGCGGGCGGAGCGCATCGCGCCGGTTTTCGCCGCCCCCGCGCTGGCTGCGATTTTTGCCCCGCCCACGGTGCTGGCCAAGCTTCTAGCCTTGTTCCCTGGCCAGGCCGTACCGGGGCTGAAGGTGATTTTCTGCGGCACGCAAACCCTGACGCGCGAGCTTTACGCCCGCGCCGCAGCCCAATTCGGCCCCGTGGTGCGCGTGACCTATGGCATGAGTGAATGCTTCAACCCCATCACCATCCTGGAAGGCCCCGATGTCGCCGCCGCCATGGCGGAAGACGATGATGGGCTTGGCGCCAATCTCGGCTGGCCCGCGACCGGCGTTGAAATCGCTATTCGCGATGAGGCTGGGGCGACCCTGCCGCCGGGCGATTCGGGCGATATCTGGCTGCGCGCCCGGCATATGAATATCGGTATGATCGGGCCGGATGGGCTGGTGCCGCGCCCAGCCGGCGCCTGGCATCGCACCGGGGATTTGGGCGCAATGGATGCGCAAGGCCGGCTGCGCCTGGCGGGGCGGGCTTCCGATGTGATGAAAAGCGGCGGCTATCGCGTCCACCCGGCGGAAATCGAAATGGTGCTGGAAGAAGCCGGCCAGGGCCGCGCGATTTGCGTGCTGGGCCTGGCTTCCGATTACTGGGGCGAGGTCATCATCGCGGTCGCGGATGGCTTGGCTGCCGGCTGGGAAGCCGCGGCACTACCCTTGGTGGAACAATTGGCGCGTCATAAACGCCCACGCGCTTGGCTCACGCTGCCGGAATTGCCCCGCAATGCGCAGGGTAAGGTGGTGCGCGCGCGCGTGCGGGATGCGGTGCTGGCGCGCTGGCGGCTGGAAGATGGGCCGCATCCGCGCTTGATACAGGTCCCTGCTGGAAAGGATGAATGACCCATGGTGATTGAGGCTCTGGCCCCCTTTTATGCCTGGACCAAGGCGCTGCATCTGATCAGCGTTTTTGCCTGGATGGCAGGGCTTTTCTACCTGCCCCGGCTTTACGTCTACCACACGCAACAGGCGCCTGGTTCCGCGCAGGTGGCGCTGTTCAAGACCATGGAACGGCGCCTGCTGCGCGCCATCATGAACCCGGCGATGATCGCTGCCTGGGTCTTCGGGCTGCTGTTGATCCTAACCCCGGGCGTGGTGGATTGGCGTGCGGGCTGGTGGCACGGCAAGCTTTTCGGCCTTCTGGGCATGACAGCCTTCCATATGGATTTGGCCCGTGCGCGGCGGCTTTTCGCCGAGGACCGGAACACCCGCAGTGAGAGGTCCTGGCGCATCGCCAATGAAGTGCCGACGCTGCTGCTGATCCTGATTGTCATTATGGTGATCGTGAAGCCGTTCTGAGCATTTTCAAGCCAAGTGGTATCACTTGGCGACTCGGAAAATGCGATCAAACAAAGGGTTGGGTCCGTTTCACCGCGCGGTAATGCTGTGAAACGGCCCCAAATGCGGTTGACGCCGGGCTGTGGGCTTCATACATAGAAAGCTCTTCCTTTCGCGGCCCCGCGGATCCCTGATCGGCGCTGCCGCATTTCCCTTCTACCCGTTAACGGGACATTCATGGATGCGCCGCTTGCTGCGGGCCGCATCCGGCAACATCGGTCAAGCCGCCCTTTGGGTGCGTGGCGCCGCGGTTCGGGTCCCAATTTCTCAAGCCTCACGGAACGCCAAGGCACCCAATGCATCTTTCAGAACTTAAGGCGAAAAGCCCCGCGGACCTCCTCGCATTCGCTGAGGAATTACAGATCGAAAACGCATCATCGCTGCGCAAGCAGGATATGATGTTCGCGATTCTGAAGACCTTTGCCGATAGTGATCAGGCGATCTTTGGGGAAGGGACGCTTGAAATCCTTTCCGATGGCTTTGGCTATTTGCGCAGCCCGCAGGCGAATTTCTTGCCCGGGCCCGATGATATTTATGTCTCCCCCGCCCAGGTGCGCCGCTTCGGCCTGCGCACCGGCGATACGGTGGAAGGCCAGATCCGCGCGCCGAAAGATGGGGAGCGTTATTTCTCTCTGCTCAAGGTCAATGCGATCAATTTCGAAGACCCGGAAAGCCTGCGCCATCGGATCAATTTCGATAACCTGACGCCGCTTTATCCGAACCGTCGCCTCAAGATGGAAAATCCGGAGGTTGAAAGCGTTGCCAAGGGGCCGACCAAGGATAATACCCATCGCGTCATTGATCTGATTTCGCCGATCGGTATGGGCCAGCGCGCCTTGATTGTGGCGCCGCCGCGCACGGGTAAAACCGTGATGCTGCAGAATATCGCCAAATCCATCACGGCGAATAATCCCGAAGTCTTCCTGATGGTGCTGCTGATTGATGAACGGCCCGAAGAAGTAACGGATATGGCCCGCACCGTGCGCGGTGAAGTGGTGGCCAGCACCTTTGACGAACCGGCGACGCGCCACGTGCAAGTGACCGAAATGGTGCTGGAAAAAGCCAAGCGCCTGGTGGAACATAAGCGCGATGTGGTGATTTTGCTGGATAGCATCACGCGCCTGGGCCGCGCCTATAACTCCGTTGTGCCATCATCGGGCAAGGTGCTGACGGGTGGTGTGGATGCCAATGCGCTGCAACGCCCGAAGCGCTTCTTCGGCGCGGCGCGCAATATCGAAGAAGGCGGGTCACTCACCATCATTGCGACGGCGCTGATTGATACCGGCAGCCGCATGGATGAAGTGATTTTCGAAGAATTCAAAGGCACCGGCAATTGC
>JBBAUC010000036.1:5447-19727 GCA_040398485.1 Roseomonas sp.
TGCGAAATCGTTCTGGATCGGAAGCTTTCCGACAAGCGCACCTTCCCCGCGATTGACATCACCAAATCCGGCACCCGCAAGGAAGAATTGCTGGTGGATCGCGGCACGCTTTCCAAGATGTGGGTGCTGCGCCGTATCCTGAACCCGATGGGCACGCAGGATGCGATGGAATTCCTGTTGGACAAGCTGAAATACAGCAAGACCAATCAGGATTTCTTCGACGCGATGAATACCTGACCGGGGCGGGTCACCGCGCGGTCATGCTACTGACATAAAGAGATGTCCGAATGGGTTAGTATTCGGGCATCTTCAATGGGTGGGGCGCTTCATGGTCATTCTTCTAACTGGCGGCATGGGCTTTATCGGTTCTGCGGTGGTGCGGCATTTGCTGGCCACCACCGACGCCAACGTGGTGAATATTGATAAACTCACCTATGCCGCGAGCCCCGAATCCCTGGGTGATTGGCTGAAATCGCCGCGCCATCAGCATCTGGCGCTGGATATTTGCGACCCGGCCGCGATGCGAGATGCCTTCACCCGCTTCAAGCCGGCGCGGGTGATGCATCTGGCCGCCGAATCCCATGTGGATCGTTCCATTGATGGCCCGGCGGAATTCATCCGTACCAATGTTGTCGGCACACAAGTTTTGCTGGAAGCCGCGCGGGAATATTGGCAAGGGCTGGAGGCCGGCGCGAAGGCTGATTTCCGCTTCCATCATGTCTCGACCGATGAGGTTTTCGGGTCCCTCGAAGGCGCTGATGATGCGCCGTTTGATGAGCATACGCGCTATGATCCGCGCAGCCCTTATTCCGCTTCCAAGGCAGCGTCTGACCATTTGGTGCGCGCCTGGCAGCACACTTATGGCTTTCCATCCTTCGTTTCGAACACAACGAATAATTACGGGCCGTGGCAGTTCCCGGAAAAGCTCATTCCGCTGGTCACATTGAATGCGCTGGAAGGCCAGGCTTTGCCTGTTTACGGCGATGGATCGAATATCCGCGATTGGATTCATGTGGATGATCACGCCGAAGCTTTGGTGCTGGCGCTGATGCGCGGTGTGCCGGGTGCCACTTACTGCATCGGCCCGCGCCAGGAACGGACCAATTTGCAAGTGGTGCAGGCCATTTGCCGCACGCTGGACCGGCTGCGCCCGGATGCTGCCGGCCCACGCGAACGCCTGATCACCTATGTGAAGGATCGCCCGGGCCATGATTTCCGCTACGCCATGGACCCAAGCGGCGCGGAAGCAGCCCTTGGCTGGAAAGCGCGCTATGATTTTGAGGCCGGGCTTGATCAGACCATTCGCTGGTATCTGGACAATGAAGCCTGGTGGCGGCCAATCCGCGATAAACGCTATGCGGGCCAAAGGCTTGGGGGAGTGAAAGCATGAAGGGTATTCTGCTCGCCGGCGGGTCCGGCACGCGTCTGCATCCCATGACGCTGGCGGCGTCCAAGCAATTGCTGCCCGTTTATGACAAGCCGATGGTCTATTATCCGCTTGGTACGCTCATGCTGGCAGGCATCAAGGATATTCTGCTGATCTCAACGCCGGCTGATCTGCCGGCATTCAAGCGCCTGCTTGGTGATGGCGCGCAATTCGGCATTCGTATCAGCTATGCCGAACAGCCAAGCCCGGATGGCATTGCGCAAGCCTTTCATATCGGCGCGGATTGGATTGGCGGGGAAGCCTGCGCCTTGGCTTTGGGCGACAACATCATCTACGGCCACGGGCTGGTGGAAAGCCTGAAAGCCGCTGCTGCGAATGCGCAGAATGGTCAAGCTTCCGTCTTTGGTTATCGCGTGGCCGATCCGGAACGCTATGGTGTTGCGGAATTCGATGCCGCCGGGCGCGTGCTGTCCATCGAGGAAAAGCCCGTCAAGCCGAAATCCGATTGGGCGGTGATTGGGCTTTATTTCTACGACAAGCGCGTGACGCAAATGGCACGCGACCTGAAGCCATCCGCGCGCGGGGAATTGGAAGTCACTGACCTGAACAAGGTCTATCTGGCGGATGGATCACTGCGCGCTGAGCAATTGGGCCGTGGCTGCGCCTGGCTTGATGCCGGCACGCCGGCTTCCCTGCTGCAAGCAGCCCTTTTCGTGCAGACCGTGCAAGAACGCCAGGGGTTGCAAGTGGGCTGCCCCGAGGAAATCGCCTTTCGCATGGGCTTTATTGATGCGGCGGCACTGCGTGCCCAGGCAGATCGTTTGGGCAAGACCGCCTATGGGGTCTATTTGCGTGACCTGGCTGAGGGGCGGCTGGCGTGAAGGTTGAACGCCTTGCCATTGCTGATCTGTTACTGATTAAACCAACGCTCTTTGGTGATGAGCGCGGTTTTTTCAGCGAAGTCTGGTCGCGCCGGGCCTTAGCGGTGCATGGTATCGAGGCTGATTTCGTGCAGGATAATCATTCCCTATCCCGTCAGAAGGGCGTAGTCCGCGGCCTCCATTTCCAGCACCCGCCGAGCGCGCAGGGCAAGCTGGTGCGTGTGGTGCGGGGTTCCATCTTGGATATCGCGGTGGATATTCGTGAAGGCTCGCCCACCTATGGCCAACATGTGGCGTGTGAACTTTCGGCCGCGAATTGGCAGCAACTTTGGATCCCCGCGGGCTTTGCGCATGGTTTTGTGACGCTCGAAGAAGATACAGAAGTGCTCTACAAGGTTGATGCCTATTATGATCGGGAAACGGATGCTGGCATCGCCTGGAATGACCCGGCGCTTGGCATTGAATGGCCGGTCAGTGATCCGATCTTGTCTGACAAGGATCGCAAGGCGCCGCGCCTTGCCGATATTCCGCCTCCCTTCCCGAAAGGGTCCTGGTGATGCGCCGCATCCTCGTCACTGGTCGTGGCGGGCAGTTGGCGACAGGGCTTGAAGCCGCCCTACCGGCGCAGGGTTTTGAGGCGCTGCTGGTTGGCCAGCCGGAATTTGAATTCGACAAGCCCGAAACGGTAGCCGCAGCTTTCCACGCGCTGAAACCCGATGCGGTGGTGAATTGCGCGGCCTGGACGGCAGTGGATGCGGCGGAAGATGATGAAGCGGCCGCCTTTCGTGCCAATGCGCTTGGCCCCGCCCTGCTTGGGCAGCTTTCGCGCGATGCCGGCATTCCGATCATCCAGATTTCCACTGATTATGTGTATGATGGGCTGAAAGGCGCGCCTTATCTGGAAAGCGATGCGCCCAATCCCGTTGGCGCCTATGGCCGCACCAAGCTCGCCGGGGAATGGGCGGCGCAGGCGGCCAATCCGCACTGTATTGTGCTCCGCACGGCTTGGGTTTTCGCGCCCATGGGCAAGAATTTTCTGCGCACCATGCTGGCGCTTGGGGAGGAGCGCCCCGAACTCCGCGTCGTGGCGGATCAATGGGGCAGCCCGACTGCGGCGCCCGATCTGGCCGATGCCATTGCCGCCATTCTGGCGCGCATCCGGGGCGAAGGCTGGCGCGATGATTTTGCCGGCACCTATCACGCGACCGGTGGCGGCTTCACCAATTGGCATGCCTTTGCCGAAGCGATTTTCACCGAAGCCGCCCGGCATGGCGCGCTGCGCCCGAAGGTGCATGCCATCACCACCGCCGATTACCCGACCAAGGCCAAGCGCCCTGCGGATGGCCGGCTGGATAATGGCAAGCTTGCCCGCGTTTTTGGTGTAGCGCTGCCGCCTTGGGAGGCAGGGTTGGCCCGGGTGATGGCGGCGCTGCGCCAAGCCTAAAGCCTTCCCGAAAATAACTTTCGGCGGCATGATGCGCGCAATAATCCAGGGAGGAACCCAATGACCAAGCTTTCCCGCCGCGCAGCGCTCGCCTTGCCTTTGCTCGCCACGCCCGCCATCGCCCGCGCGCAATCCTGGCGCCCATCCGGGCAGGTGCGCATCATCGTCCCCGCCGCAGCGGGTGGCACCACGGATATCATGGGCCGGTTGCTTGCCCAGTTTCTGCAACCCCGCTGGGGCACGCCAGTGGTGGTGGAAAACCGCACCGGCGCTGGCGGCACCATCGGCACTGTGGAAGCCGTGCGCGCGCGCCCGGATGGTCTCACGCTGCTCATGGGCAATATCGGCCCGCAGGCCATTGGCTATTCTCTATTCCGCAATCTGCAATATCGGCCGGAGCAATTGGCCCCGATCGCCGGCACCATCGCGGGGCCGAATGTGCTGGTGGTGAACAACAATGTACCAGCGCAGAATGTGGCGCAACTTGCCGCCATGCTGCGCGCCAAGCCGGGCGAAATCCCCTATGTCTCAACGGGTGTGGGCCAATCCACGCATCTTTCGCCGGTGTTGTTTCTGCAAATGCTGAACGCGCAAGCCATTCATGTGCCAACACGCGGTTCCGCCCCGGCGCAGATTGAATTGCTCGCCGGCAATGTCACCTTCCTGATTGATAACCTGACCGGGATTATGGGCCATATCCAAGGTGGGCGCGTACGTGCCTTGGCGGTGACAAGCAAGGAACGCCACCCGCTGCTGCCAAATGTGCCAGCAATGCGCGAAACCATGCCGGAACTTGCGAATTACGAAGTGAATACCTGGTTCGGCCTTTTCGGCCAGGCCGCCATGCCGGCCGAGATGATCAACAGCATCAATGCGGATGTCATGGCGATGCTCGCCTTGCCGGAAACCGTGAAGCGTTTTGAAGAATTGGGCGGCATGCCCATGGTGGGCAGCGCGCAGCAATTCGGTGCTTTCGTTGCCAGCGAAATCACCAAATGGGCTGAGGTGATCAAGAAGGAAGGCTTGCAGATAGACGCAAGCTGAAGGGCCAACTTAGACCCCCTAATCAATCCTTCGCAATCCGCGGGCAAAGCGCCGCGCATTTTCTACGTAATGCGTGGCTGAAGCCAGCAGGCGCGCACCCGTTTCCGCGTCAAGCGCGCGGATCACCTTGGCCGGCGCGCCCATCACCAGGGATCGTTCGGGGATTTCCTTGCCTTCCGTGACCAAGGCGCCGGCGCCGATGATGCTGCCCGCGCCAATGCGCGCGCCATTCATCACAGTCGCCCCCATGCCAATCAAAGCGCCATCGCCAATGGTGCAGCCATGCAGAATAGCATGATGCCCAACGGTCACATCAGCGCCGATCGTCAATGGAAAACCCACATCGGAATGCAGCACGGAACCTTCCTGGATATTGCTGCGCGCGCCGATGCTGATGGGTTCATTGTCCCCACGGATCACAGCGCCGAACCATATCCCGACATCTTCGGCCAGGATCACGTGGCCCATCACCTGAGCATCGGGCGCCACCCAGAATTTCCCCTTGCCCGGGGTTTGGGGAACAAGATCATCAAGCGCATAGATCGGCATGGTGGCTATCCTTTTGGGTTGAAATGCTGCGGGGTTTTTCAGGCGCCATCAGCCTTTCGCAGCGGGTCGAGAATCTCCGCATTATGTTGGCCAGGGGTTGGCAGATCATGGCGCAAGGGCAGGCGGTCTGTACCAAACTGCATGGGCAAGGCCGGCACCTTGGCGCGGCTGCCATCACTCAGCGTTACTTCGTGAAAGCCGCCGCTCGCCAGCAGATGCGCGTCTTCGAACAAATCCCAAGGCTTGGCGATGCGTGAATAAGGCAGGCCGGCACGTGCACACATTTCCTCAAGCTCCGCGACATTGCGCTTCTGCAGGAAGGATTGCACCAGCGGGATGAGGGTTTCGCGGCGCTTGGCGCGTTCCGTGTTGCTGCCATAATCCGGGTTGCTCAGCGCGGGCTCATTCAATTCGCGCGTAAAAATTTCCCATTGGCGTTCAGTTACTACGCCGATGAAAATCTGTTCGTCATCGGCGGTGTTGAAAACATCATAAACGCCCCAGGCGCGTCGGCCAGCCGGCATGGGGTCCGGCGCCTTGCCGGTAATGGCCTGTTGCAGCATGGCCGTGGAGACCAGAAAAGCCGCGTTTTCAAACAGCCCCGCCTGCAAATACTGCCCGCGCCCACTGGCATCGCGTTGGCGGAGCGCAGCAAGGATCGAAATCACGCCGAACATGCCGCCCATCATGTCATTCACCGGCGCCCCGGCGCGCAGAGGCCGACCAGGTGGGCCGGTCATGTAAGCCAGCCCCGATTGCATCTGCACCACCTCATCCAGGGCAGTGCGATTTTCATAAGGGCCAGGCAGATATCCCTTGAGCGAGCAATAGATCAGCCGCGGATTGCGCGCTGAAAGTGCCTCATAGCCCAGGCCCTTTGCTGCCAGGCCGCCGGGGCGGAAATTCTCCACCACCACATCGGCCGTATCAATCAGGCGCTGCAACAATTCCAGATCCTCGGTATTTTCCGTATCCAGCGCCACGCTTTTCTTGTTGCGGCTGAAAGCGGGAAAGAAGCCCGTGCCCGAAGCCACAAGATAGCGCGTGCGATCCCCCTTGCCGGGCGGTTCGATCTTGATCACCTCAGCGCCCAGATCAGCCAGGATCAGGCCGCAAGTGGGCCCCATGACCATGTGGGAGAACTCGACAACGCGAATGCCGGCAAGCGGAAGCGAATGCATCAGAAGAACCTGCGGGCGGCGTTGGAAATGGCGGTGCGCCCGCCCGAAGGCGCAGCCTTGCCTGAAGCTTAGGCGATTTCGCCGCAAGGTAAAGCAGGCAGGTCGCGGGTTTATCCCATGCTTTGCCAGGCAGGCGCGATAGTTTATGCACAGGATATGGAAAAGCTGATTTACACATTGGTGCGCGCTGCTGATTGGCGCGCCGCTGAACAAGCTGGAGCCTATCACGGCAGTGCGGATGATCGGCGCGATGGTTATCTGCATTTTTCAACCGCGGCACAGCTTCGCGCCAGTGCCGCCAAGCATCGCGCGGGCATCGCTGATTTGCTGATGGTGGAGGTTTCAACGGCCGCTTTGGGTGCGGCGTTGAAATGGGAACCTGCAAGTGGTGGCTCCAGGCCCGGTTTGTTTCCGCATCTTTATGGCGTGCTGCCACTTGCCGCCGTGCAACAGGTTGTGCCCTTGCCGCTTGGCGCGGATGGGCTACATCAATTTCCGCCTACCATCCCCTGAAGGCAGTATCGCGCATCGGGTCAGCGCCGTGGTGATGGGCAGCAGGGTCGCCTCAGCTACCAGGCCAAGCACCGGAGTTGGCATCTGCCAGCAGGTGATTTGGTGAGAACGCCCTCACGCGCGGCGCGGGGCAAAGCTATGCGCATCCGCCATGGCCCATGCTTCGGCAAAGCGCGGATCATCCGTGCCGGTCAGCAGCGCGCCCGGTGCCAAGGGCGGGTAAAGCTCGGCAAAGCTTTTCACGACACTTGGCGAAATGCGCCGACTGAAATGTTCAGCGCGCAATTCGGACGGATGCGCAAGCCCGGCGGCGGCGACCAATTCATTCAGCGCCTCCAAAGTCGCAGCATGGAATTGATGCACGCGCGGCGCCTTATCCGGCACGCGTAGCGCGCGTTGGCGGGTTGGGTCTTGTGTCGCCACCCCGGTTGGGCAGTGATCCGTATGGCAGGACAGTGATTGAATGCAGCCAATGGCAAACATGAAGCCGCGCGCGGCGTTGCACCAATCCGCACCGAGTGCCAGCGCGCGGGCTACATCAAAGGCGCTCGCAATCTTGCCGCTGGCGCCGAGCTTAATCTGGTCACGCAACCCAACGCCGATCAGCGCGTTATGGGCGAAGCTTAGTCCTTCGCGCAGCGGCATGCCGACATGATCCATGAATTCCAAGGGGGCCGCGCCCGTACCGCCTTCCGCGCCGTCAATCACAATGAAATCCGGCGCAATCCCCGTTTCGACCATGGCCTTGCAGATGGCGAGGAATTCCCAGGGATGGCCGATGCAAAGCTTGAAGCCCACGGGCTTGCCGCCGGATAACCGCCGCATCTCCGCAATGAAGTGCATCATCTCAATCGGTGTGGAAAACGCCTTATGCGCTGGCGGAGAAACACAATCCTGCCCCATCTGCACACCGCGCGTGGCGGCGATTTCGGCGCTTACTTTAGCCGCGGGCAGCACACCGCCATGGCCAGGCTTCGCACCTTGGCTGAGCTTGAGTTCCACCATTTTCACCTGATCGAGGGCCGTCACTTCCGCGAAACGTTCCGGCGAAAAACTGCCATCCGGATTGCGCGCGCTGAAATAGCCGGAACCGATTTCCCAAATCAGATCGCCACCCGCTTCACGGTGATAGGGGCTAAGCCCGCCTTCGCCCGTATCATGCGCAAAGCCGCCACGCTTCGCCCCTTGGTTCAAGGCGCGAATGGCATTGGCGGACAGAGATCCAAAACTCATGGCGGAAATATTCAATATCGAAGCGGAATAGGGTTGCGTGCAGGCGGGCCCGCCGATCAGAATGCGCGGCAGATCATGGGCCGGCGCGCGGGCGGCCAGCGAATGCTGCAACCATTCAAAGCCCGTGTCATAGACATCATACTGCGTGCCGAAGGGCCGCTTATCCAATTGCTTCTTCGCGCGTTGATAGACAATGGCGCGCTTGTCGCGGCTGAAGGGTGTGCCGTGCTTTTCATCTTCGAAGAAATATTGCCGCATTTCGGGGCGGATTTCTTCCATGAGAAACCGCAGACGCCCTGCGAGTGGGTAATTGCGCAGAATGGCATGGGTTGGGTGGAACAGATCGCGGAGCCCGAGCGCGCTGAGTGCGGCAGCAACAAGAAAGCCCAAGCCAGTCCAGAAACCTGGTGCGATCATCAGCGCCAAGCCAAAGCCGAGCGCTGCCAGGCATGCCAGGGTCAGGCAGATGAAGCGGGGTGAAAGGATAAGGCTCAGGCTGCGGGTCATGGAGGTACCTTTTGGTTTAGGCGAAACATAGACCATTTTGGCGGTGCGTCAGCGCCTGCACGACCCCGGCCCTGGGATTTGATCATGAAAGCGCGGTTCAGCCCAGCAAGCCGCGCCGGCGGATTTCGGCTGCGATGCGCCCGCTTTCATCAAGCGGCGCGCGCGGGAAGGGCGCGGGTGCGGCGGCCAAATCCCGCGCCTGCCCTGCTGCAATCAGGCTTTCTGCGAGCCGCTTGTGGCGTGGCCCAAGCCCGCCGGGATCCGCAATGAAAACTGGGCCGGCGGTGGCCAGCGCTTCCGAGAGCATGGAAACCGAATCCCCCGTCACCACCACCTGATCCGCCCAGGCCAAGAAGCCGGCATAGGGGTTGGGCGGCGCATCGCCCCAGCGAAACAACCGATGCGGATGCCCGGTCAAAGCCGCCGCCATGGCATCTTCCGCCGCCCGCCCGGTGCGGCGGGACGCGGTGGCCAGCACGCTGCCCGCAAACCCCGCCACCTTGGCCGTGATGGCGCCGGCAACGCTTGCATCCATCCCCTCGGCGCGCGGCGGCCCACCCATCAGCAACGCGACGCGCGGAGATGGCAGGGTGGCAAGTTCCGCAAATTCCGCCCGCGCGGCGGCCAGCCTTTCAGGCGAAATCCGATGCGCCGCGCCCAGAATGGGCAGGATATGGGGGCCGGGCTTGGGCGCATCATGCCGGCCAATCACCAAAAGATCGAAGCGCGCCGCGCCGAAGCCCGGGCGCATGCAATGCACCAACCGCGCGCCTTTTTGCTGCAGCCAAAGTGCGACCGGCGCGCTGCGCCGCCCCGCCGAAATCACCAAAGCGGGCCAGGGGGGTGCGAAGGCCCTGCGGGCTTCGGGCGTCAGGCCCGCTAAGGAAGGGAAGGGCAAAGGCAGCCGCGCCACCGCCCCCCAGGCCAAATCAACCCGGCGGAAGGGTTCACCCAGCCGCTCAGCAATGCCCAAAGCCTGGGCTGCCGTGCCAGCGCGCGGGTCTGCCAGCACCCAAATGCGGGGCGACTCGGGCGGGGTCATGGACGCCGCCGCCTCGCCGCATTACCAAAGCTTGGAAAGAGAGGAGCCCTACCCATGCCCGCCCTTCATGCCTCCGACTGGGACCGCGACGCGGCGCTCACCACCGCGCGCATCCTGCTTGAAATCAAGGCGGTGAATTTCCGCCCTGAAGAGCCCTACACCTTTACCAGCGGTTGGAAGAGCCCCGTTTATATTGACTGCCGCAAAATCATCTCCTTCCCGCGCGCGCGCAACCGGATTTGCGATCTGGGCGTGGAAAAGATTGGCCGGCATGTTGGCTATGAATCGATTGACGTGGTGGTGGGTGGTGAAACCGCCGGCATTCCCTTCGGCGCCTGGATCGCGGATCGCATGCTCGCCCCCATGGCCTATGTGCGGAAAAAGCCGAAGGGCTTTGGGCGCAATGCACTGATCGAAGGCGAAGTGCCCGTTGGCCAGCGCACGCTGCTGGTCGAAGATTTGACCACCGATGGTGCCTCCAAAATCCGTTTCGCGAATGCCTTGCGCGATGCCGGCGCCATTTGTGATCATACTTTCGTTGTCTTCTACTACGGCGTCTTCCCTGGTTCCTTTGAGACCATGAAGGGCATGGGGCTCAACCTGCATCACCTTTGCACCTGGTGGGATGTGCTGGAGGTCTGCCGCGAACGCCCCTATTTCAGCGAAGCCGCGCTTAAGGAAGTGCGGAAATTCCTGGAAGACCCGGTGCAATGGTCCAAGGCAAATGGTGGGATTGGGAGCGCGGAGGAAGCGAAGGCAAGGGCTTCGGGAGAGTAACCCGCTGGCCTTCTGCACATGACGTAAGCTTCATTTTTTCTTTAGATGCTTATGGCGGCAGAGGCGCTATGCCGCACCTGAAACTTCAGGGCGCACGAATCTCGATTCGGGGCTGCCCTAGCAGGAAAGGTTTTGCGCCATGAAACGGATTTTACTTTTGGCTGCCCTTGGTGGCCTGATTTTCGCCACCAGCGCCGTGCCGGCTGAAGCAGCCCCACGCCGCGCCGCTGACGGCACGGAAGCGACCACCAGCACCACGCAGCGCAGCCAATCCACGCGCAACCGCAGCGCTTCGCAAGGCCAGAAGGCCAATCGACAGAATCGCAGCAGCAGCAGCAACAAGGCCAATCGCAACCGCGCCCCTCGTACCCCGCCCGCCGAAGGCTGATCCAATAAAAAACCCCGCCGGATCAGGCGGGGTTTTTCTTTTCAGGGCTGGAAAACCTCAGGCGTCGGCCTTATGCGCCACGCCCTTTTCCTTGAGCAGGCCGGAAAGCTCGCCGGACTGAAACATCTCGGTGATGATATCGCAGCCGCCCACGAATTCGCCCTGCACATAAAGCTGCGGGATGGTCGGCCAATTCGAGAATTCCTTGATGCCTTCACGAATTTCCATATCTTCCAGCACATTCACGCCCTTGAAGGGCACGCCCATGTGGGACAGGATTTGCACCACGCGGGCGGAAAAGCCGCATTGTGGGAAAACCGGCGTGCCCTTCATGAAAAGGACCACGGGGGTCGCCTTGATGTCGGCGTCGATACGTTCAAAAACCGGGTTGCTCATGTTCTTGGTTCCTATTCCGGGGCAGAGGTTTGCAAGGCAAGCGCATGAAGGACTCCCCCCATGCGCCCCTGTAGCGCAGCATAGACAATCTGATGTTGGCGCACGCGGGGCAAGCCCTTGAAGGCGGAAGATACAACCTTGGCGGCGTAGTGATCGCCATCGCCGGCCAAATCTTCGATCGTCACTTCTGCATCCGGCAGCGCTGCCTTGATCAGCGCCTCAATTTCCGCGGCCTGCATACCCATGGCTGCTAATTCTCCCCCATCAATGCGGGCAGCGTTGCCTCATGGGCAGCCGCCAGCTTCGCAACCGATATGGCAGTCCCATCGGGCAGAACCAAGTCCCCCCCGCCGGCAGTACCTATCGGCCGGGCCGGGACGCCAGCGGCCTTGGCCTTGGCAATCAGCGCCGCGCCATCGGCCACCGCCAGCACATAGCGGGCCTGATCTTCCCCGAACCAGAAGCCATGGGCTGGCTGGCCCTCCGGCGCTGCGGCCAGCTTGGCGCCGGTGCCGCTGCCCATCGCCATTTCCGCCAAAGCCACCAGCAGGCCGCCATCGGCGCAGTCATGGCTGGCCAGAACTTCGCCGGCCAGGATGCGGGCACGGACGAAATCGCCATTGTGGCGTTCTGCCGCCAGATCAACCGGTGGCGGCGCGCCTTCTTCGCGCCCCGCGATTTCGCGCAGCCACAGCGATTGGCCAAGCCAGCCTTGCGTATCGCCAATCAGCACCAAATCGCCCTTGGCCGGCATGGCAAGCCCAATGGCTTGTTCGGCCTTTTCCAGCACGCCAACCCCGCCAATGGCCGGCGTCGGCAAAATCGCGCGGCCTTCGGTTTCATTGTAGAGCGACACATTGCCCGAGACGACCGGGAAATCCAGCGCAATACACGCCGCCGCCATGCCCCTGACGGCCGAGGCAAATTGCCCCATGATTTCGGGCTTTTCCGGATTGCCGAAATTCATATTGTCGGTGATCGCCAAAGGCAGCGCGCCAACGGTGGTGATATTGCGCCAAGCTTCCGCCACCGCCTGCTTGCCGCCTTCCTCTGGGTCCGCCAGGCAATAGCGCGGCGTACAATCCGTGGTCATGGCAAGCGCCCGGTCATGATCTTCAATCCTGACCACCGCCGCATCCGCCCCGCCAGGGCGCTGCACAGTTTGGCCATTCACCAGGCTATCATATTGGTCCCAAATCCAACGCCGCGAACAAAGATCAGGGCAGGCAACAAGCGTCATCAAAGCTGTCTCAATCCCGACCGGATCGGGAATGGCGGACGCCACCAGCACCGGCTGCTTCGGCGTTTCTGCTGTCGGGCGCCGATAAAGCGGCGCTTCAGATTCCAAAGGCGCCAGCGGAATATCCGCTTCCAGCACACCCTTATGGCGGATCACGATGCGCCCGGTATCGGTCAGCTTGCCGATCACCGCGAAATCCAATTCCCATTTGCGGAAAATCGCCTCAGCCTCGGCCTCACGGCCTGGCTTCAGGATCATCAGCATGCGTTCCTGGCTTTCGGAGAGCATCATCTCATATGCCGACATGCCTTCTTCGCGCTGCGGCACGGCTTCCATTTCAAGTTCAATGCCCATGCCGCCCTTGCCGGCCATCTCCACGCTGGAACTCGTCAGCCCCGCCGCGCCCATATCCTGAATGGCGACAATGGCATCCGTCGCCATCAATTCCATGCAGGCTTCGATCAGAAGCTTTTCCGCAAAAGGATCGCCGATCTGCACCGTCGGGCGCTTTTCTTCCGAATCGGCGCTGAATTCCGCACTGGCCATCGTGGCGCCGTGGATGCCATCCCGGCCCGTCTTGGACCCCACATAAACAACGGAATTGCCAATACCCGTCGCCTTGGCGGTGAAAATGCGATCCGCGCGCGCAATCCCAACCGTCATGGCATTCACCAAGGGGTTGCCATTATAGCGCGGGTGGAAATTCACCTCCCCGCCCACTGTCGGCACGCCCACGCAATTGCCGTAACCACCAATGCCATGCACCACACCATCAATGATGCGCTTCATGCGCGGCGCATCCGGCGCGCCGAAACGCAGCGCATTCAAATTGGCAATCGGCCGCGCGCCCATGGTGAAGACATCACGCAAAATGCCACCCACCCCCGTCGCCGCACCATTATAGGGTTCGATGTAAGATGGGTGGTTATGGCTTTCCATTTTGAAAACTGCGGCCAACCCCTCGCCGATATCAATCACGCCGGCATTCTCGCCAGGGCCCTGGATCACCCAGGGCGCCTTGGTCGGCAATTCACGCAGCCACACACGCGATGATTTGTAGGAGCAATGCTCCGACCACATCACGCTGAACAGGCCAAGCTCCGCCAAGCGCGGCGTGCGGCCCAGAATGGCCAAAACCCTTTCATACTCATCAGGCTTCAAGCCGAATTCAGCGGCAAGCTGGGCAGCGCGTTCGGGGGGGAGAAGGGGGGCAGAAGCGGTCATGATTAGAAACTGATGGCCCGGTAATGAGCACTTGTGAAGTCAGAAAACGCAGGGGGGCTCTGCCCCCCGCCCCGCCGGGGTATCAGTGTTACCCCGGACCCCGCCAAAACAATAAGCTCAGAATAGGTGTAAGGCGTTCGGGGCCCAGAAGGCGAAGCCAGTCAAGACCAGGCCAACAACACCCAGCCCTCCCGCAATGATCGCGAGCAAGGACACTCCAGTAATGATGGAGGCCGACGCAAGCACAATCGCCACTTGAAAAGCAGCCGAACCGATTTCGTAATTGTGATAGGCAGAATGGGCCGTATCACGCTTTGTCTCGGCTTCCCTCGCGCGCGCCATCAATTCGCGCCGGCCCTCGCGGGTTTCAGGTTCACTCTCCCAACGCGCCGCGGTATTTTGCCAGGCTTCGATCTGGCGCTGCATGGCCACACGTTGGCCTTCAGGCGCGTTAGCCAGATCAAGCGTGGCCTG
>JBBAUC010000037.1:0-19258 GCA_040398485.1 Roseomonas sp.
GGCAAGTTCCGCCGCCGAGGCTGATCGCAAATCAACCTCAATCACCACACGATTGGCAATCGCGTTGATGGAAGTGCCGCCGGAGACAACACTCACACAATGCGTGGTGGGCGGGCTATCGGGCACCTTCACTGCGGCCAGGCCGCGCGCACATTCCGCCATGGCGTACATGGGATTGACCAGCCCGAAAGCGGCATAGGAATGCCCGCCCGGCCCCTGGAATGTCACGCGATAGCGCTTGGACCCAACCCCACCGCTGACAATGCCTTCCACCTGCGGGCTATCCACCGTGAGGAAGCCACGAATGCGCGCGCGATGCCGCCCCTTGGTGAAAAGATGCCGAATGCCACGCAAATCGCCGAGGCCTTCTTCGCCGACATCACCCACAAACAGCAAATCATGCCGCGTGCGAATGCCCGCCGCATCAAGGGCGCGCAAATAGCCGAGATTGACGGCAAGCGACCAGGTATCGTCACTCACACCCGGCGCGAAAAGCTTGGTGCCTTCGCGCCTCACGCGCACATCCGTGCCTGCGGGAAACACCGTGTCCAGATGCGCAGCAATCACCAGAATCTCGCCATTGCCGAAGCCGCGGCGCAAGCCCATCACATTGCCGATCTCATCTTGCTCCACTTCTTCCAACCCATGGTCGCGCAGCATGGCAAGATAGGCGGCCGCGCGTTCTTCCTCGGCAAAAGGTGGGGCGGGGATTTGCGTGAGGGTGATGCAATCTTCCACCATGCGCGCATGATCGTTGGCGAGTTTTTCGGAAGCAGCCGCAAAGCGCGCATCGGCGCGAATGGCCGCGATAGTCTCGATTGGGGTCATCATATTCTCCTCACAGGCGGCGCCAGCGCATGACGCCGGCCGTATCTTGTTCCACTGTCACTTCGCCCATCACTTGCAAACGCCGCAAATGGGCAAGGGTCTCGCCAAGCCCAAAGCCAAGGTTACGTAAATCGAGCGGACGGCGGAACAAAACCGGCAGCAAATCATGCGCGCTGCTATCGGCCATGGTATCCATCAGCAGCGAAAGCCGTTCCGCGTGATGCGCGGCCAGCCAATCCAGCCGCGCGTGCAGGCCGTAAAATGGCTCCCCATGGGAAGGCAGCACCAGCACATCTTCCGGCAGGGCGCGGAATTTCTGCAAGGAAGTCAGAAAGGCGCCGAGCGGATCAGCGGCAGGTTCACCCGCATGTAGGCCGATATAGGGCGAAATGCGCGGCAGAATCTGATCTGCGGCGATCAGCACGCGGTCTTCTGCATTGTATAGGCAGGCCATATCCGGCGCATGGCCCTGGCCGGTCATCACGCGCCAGGGGTGGCCACCAATGCTTAGCATCTGCCCAGCCGCGATAGCTTCAAAAACACGCGGCAGTGGCGCGACGGATTTCACATAAAGCGGCCCGCGTGCGCGGAGGAAATCCGCAAATTCAGCCGGTGCGCCGGCGGCTTCGGCAAAGCGCGCCTGGTGTTCCACCATGTCCGCGCCCGTATCGAAGAATAGCGCGCGGGCCTGCAGCCATTCGATCTTGGTCATCAGCGGGACAAGCCCGTGATTCTCGGCCAGCCAACCCATCAGCCCGGCATGATCCGGGTGGAAATGCGTCACCAGCAGCCGATGCAAGGGCCGCCTGGCAAAGGCATCGCCCGCCAGGGCTTCGCGCCACAAATCGCGCGTTGGATCGGATGCGATGGAACAATCAATGGCAAGCCATCCCGGCCCATCTTCCAGCAGCCAGACATTCACATGGCTCGGCGGGAAGGGCAGGGGAAAGCGCAGCCAGCGCAAGCTAGGCCGAAGCGTCGCGGCCTGACCAGGCGCGGGGATATCTGGAATCATGCCGCCACCCTGGCGCGGAAGGTGGCGGGAGACAAGCATGATCGTGCAAGACCGATCACGTACTAAACAGGCGGAAAACCGAACCCTATTCCATCACAATCTTCGGCGCCGCATCCGCTTTCGCCGCCGCTTTTTCCCAAACGCGGCGCGCGATGCGGCGATAGGTTTGCGCCTCATCCGAATCAGGCCGCGCCATCACAATCGGTGTGCCAGCATCCGCCAATTCCCGGATTTCGAGCTTGAGCGGCAATTCGCCCAAAAACTCCACACCCAGCCTCTCCGCTTCCCGCCGCGCGCCGCCATGGCTGAAAATATCGGACCGATGGTTGCAATTGGGGCAGCAGAAGAAGGACATATTCTCGATCAGCCCCAGCACGGGGACATTGACCTTTTCAAACATGCGCACGCCGCGCCTGGCATCCAACAGCGCCACATCCTGCGGTGTGGAGACAATCACCGCCCCCGCCAAAGGCACGCGCTGAGACATGGTTAGCTGCGCGTCACCTGTCCCTGGCGGCATATCCACAATCATCACATCCAAGGGCCCCCAGGCCACTTGCCCCATCATTTGCTCCAACGCCCCCATCACCATGGGCCCGCGCCAGATCATGGGCGTTTCTTCTTCCACCAAAAAGCCGATGGACATGGCCTTCAGCCCCCAGCGGCTGAGCGGGATGATGCGCTGGCCCTCTGACCGTGGTCTTTCGCGGGTGCCGAGCATTTGCGGCAGCGAAGGCCCGTAAATATCCGCATCCAAAAGCCCAACCTTGAGCCCATCCGCCGCCAAAGCGACCGCAAGATTGACCGCAGTGGTGGATTTGCCGACCCCCCCCTTGCCGGAAGCGACCGCGATGATCGCCCTGACATCGGAAAGCAGCATGGGGCCGGGGCCTGCCGGGCCGCGCGGGGCGGCCGGGCGGGCGGCGGGTGCGGCTTCGGCGCGATGCGCGGTCAGCACGGCGGTGGCCGAAATCACCCCCGGCACGGCGCGGGCGGCGGCTTCGGCCGCAGCGCGCACCGGTTCCATGCTGGCGGCGACTTCCCGCGCCACCTGCAGCGCGAAATGGACCATGCCGTCGCGCACCACCAGGCCCTGCACCATGCCGGCCGCCACCACATCCTGACCCGAAGCCGGGTCCTTCACCGCCGTCAGCGCTTTTGTCACCGCTGCCGCCAAATCATCTGCCATCGCTTGAAAAGCCCCTACCCATGGTCAATATCCGCCCAACCCGGCATTACAGCGCTGTTAGCTGCTTTCCGGGAAGGTCGCTCGCCTCTATATGGGGGTTGGCTTCCCGCTTGAAGCATCCCGCCCAGCTTTGGGCCTTTCGTTTTGACGTTCATTTGCTGGAGGCCACGCCTTTCATGCCCTGGAATAACAATAATAGTGGCGGTCAAAGCCCCTGGGGCAATCCGCGCCCATCGGGCCCTTGGGGCCAGCCGCCTTCGGGCGGCGGTGGCGGCGGCGGCGGCGGCGGTGGTGGCGGCCAGAGTGGCCGCGGCCCGGACATAGATGATGCGATCAGGCAGGCGCAGGAAGCGATTCGCCGCATATTGCCAAGCGGCAGCGCTGGCGGCGGCAAGCTTTTCGCCCTGATCGGCATTGTGCTGGCCGTCGGCTGGGGGCTTTCCGGGTTTTATCGGGTGCAGCCTGATGAACAGGGCGTGGTCATGCGCTTTGGCGCCTTCAGCCATACAACCCAGCCCGGCTTGAATTATCGCCTGCCCTGGCCGATCGAAAGCCACACGACGCCGCGCGTGACGCGCATCAACCGCGTGGATATTGGCTTTGTCGGCGCGCAGGATGGCAGCATAACGGGTGGGCGCGTGATGGCAGCGCGCGATGTGCTCGAAGAAAGCCTGATGCTGACGGGCGATGAGAATATCATTGACATTGATGTCGCCGTCTTTTGGCGCATCCGCGATGCGGGCGAATTCCTGTTCAACACGCGCAACCCGGAAAGCACGGTGAAAACCGCGGCTGAGAGCGTGATGCGCGAAGTGATCGGGCGCACCCCTATCCAGCCCGCACTGACCGAAGCGCGTGCCCAGATCGAACAGGAAGTGCGCCGCGGCGCCCAGGCGATCATGGACCAATACAAGGCCGGTATTGAAGTGACGCAGGTGCAATTGCAGAAGGTGGACCCGCCCGCCCAGGTGGTTGACGCCTTCCGCGATGTGCAGCGCGCCAATGCGGACCGTGAGCGTTTGCGCAATGAAGCCGAAAGCTTCCGCAATGACATCATTCCCCGCGCCCGTGGTGAGGCTGAGCGCATGAGCCAGGAGGCCCAGGGCTTCCGTGAAAGCCAGGTGGCGCGTGCTGGCGGTGAAAGTGCCCGCTTCCTGTCCGTGCTTTCTGCTTATGAATTAGCGCGTGATGTGACCACGCGCCGGATGTATCTGGAAACCATGGAAGAAATTCTCCGCCGCAACCCCAAGGTCATTGTGGATGACCGCTTGCAGGGCGTGGTGCCCTTCCTGCAATTGGGTGAGACCGGCAGCGCGCGACAGCCGCCTGCCGCCGCACCTCAAGCGCGACCCGCGCCTCTACCACCGGGAGCGGCCGCCGCGCCCATGATGCAAAACCGTCCGGGGGTGCCGCGATGAACCGCTCCATTATTCTGCTCGGCATTCTTGCCGCAGCGATTTTCACCGCGTCTTCCACGCTGTTCACGGTGCATCAGACGCAGCAAGTGCTGATCACGCAATTCGGTGAACCGCGCAAGGTGATCCAGGAACCCGGGCTGCATTGGAAGCTGCCCTTCATCCAAAATGTCATCACCTTTGATCGGCGCTTGCTTGATTTTGACGCGCCGGGCGAAGAAGTCATTCTGGGTGATCAACGCCGGCTGATTGTGGATAGCTTCACGCGCTACCGCATCACTGATCCGCTGCGCTTCTTCCAGACGGTGGGCGCGACCGAAGCGGGCATTCGCGCCCGGCTCAATTCCATCGTCACCTCATCGCTCCGCCGCGTGCTGGGCAATGAACCTTTGCTTTCGGTCCTGTCCACGGATCGCGCTCGGATCATGGGTGAGATCCGCCGTCAGGTGAATGAAGAAGCGCGTCAATTCGGTATTGCCGTGGAAGATGTGCGCATTCGCCGCGCTGATCTGCCGGGCGAAAATACGCAAGCCATCCTGTCACGCATGCAATCCGAACGTGAACGCGTGGCGCGCGAAGCCCGCGCTGAAGGTGCGGAAGTGGCGCAGCGCGTGCGTGCAAGCGCTGAGCGTGAACGCACCGTGTTGATCGCGGAAGCCCAGGCGCAGGCGGATATCCTGCGCGGTCAGGGCGAACAGGAAGCCATCCGCATTTTCGCGGAAGCCTTCCAGCGCGACCCGGCCTTCTTCCAATTCTGGCGCACCATGCAAGCCTATCGTGAAGCCTTTGCCGAAGGGGACACACGGCTGGTGCTGACGCCCGATTCGGAATTCTTCCGCTACTTCCGCGAAAGCCCGAATAGCCTTCCGGCACCTGCGCCAAGGTGAGTTTCACCGCGCTGCTCCAGGGCATAGCCGTTGTGCTGGCCCTGGAGGGCTTGGCCTACGCCATTGCCCCCGGCTTCATGCGCCGGATGCTGGCAAGCCTGGCTGAAACGCCCGAGGCGCGGCTTAGAATTGGCGGGCTTGTCGCGGCTGCGGGTGGCATTGGCCTTGCCTGGCTGCTCAAGCTTTTGTGACGCTGTCGCTTTTTGTGGCACTTCGTTGCCGCGTGATCCCTTAAATTCGCGTCACTACCGCCAATCTGCTAGGCTGATCGAAGTATTCCCCGAGGAGAGCTTCCTTGCGTATTGCCCATCTTGCCCTTGCCGGTGCCATGGCCCTGGCGCCGCTTGCCCCCCTGCCGCTGATCACGCCAGCCCAGGCGCAGCAACGCGCGCCGGAAAGCTTCGCGCCGCTCGCGCGGGAATTGCTGCCGGCGGTGGTGAATATTTCCACCTCCAAGAATATCACGCCGCGCGCTGGGCGCCCCAATGCGCCGGATATGCCGCAGCTGCCCCCGGGCAGCCCCTTTGAGGAATTCTTCCGCGATTTCTTCAACCGCAACCGCCCGCCTGGCCAGGGCCAGGGTGAAGGACCGCAGCAGCGCCAGCGCCGCGCGCAATCTCTTGGGTCTGGCTTCATCATTGATGCGCAGGAAGGCATCGTGGTCACGAATAACCACGTGATTGATGGCGCTGATGAAATCAATGTGATCCTGCAGGACAAAACCAGCATTCGCGCGGAATTGGTGGGTACCGATCCGCGCACGGATATCGCTGTTCTGCGTATCAAGCATGACAAGCCCTTGGCCGCTGTTGCTTTTGGCAATTCGGATCAATCGGAAGTGGGCGATTGGGTGATCGCCATCGGCAATCCCTTTGGTTTTGGCGGTACGGTCACGGCGGGGATTGTCTCGGCTCGCGGGCGTGATATCGGCCAGGGGCTCTATGATGATTTCATCCAGACGGATGCTTCCATCAATCAAGGCAATTCCGGCGGGCCGCTATTTAACATGCGCGGCCAGGTGATTGGCATCAATACCGCCATCATCTCCCCCAGCGGGGTTTCGGCCGGGCTTGGTTTTTCCATCCCGTCCAATATGGCAAGCCGCGTGGTGGCGCAGCTCCGTGATGCGGGGCGTGTGCGGCGCGGCTGGATTGGCGTGAATATCCAAAGTGTGACGGATGACATTGCCGAGGCACTGCGCCTGCCCGCTGGCACGCGCGGTGCGCTGATCGCGAATGCGCAAGCCGATGGGCCGGCGGCCAAGGCGGGGATCCGCTCGGGCGATGTGATCATTCGCTTCAATGGCGTGGTGGTGCCCGAAATGCGCGCCCTGCCGCGGATTGTCGCGGATAACACTGTGGGCGGTTCAGTGCCCGTCGTGATTTGGCGCGATGGCAAGGAAGAAACCGTGACCGTCACGCTTGGCGAATTGCCGACGGAACAGCGCCAGGCAGGGGCTCCGGCGGCGCCTCCTCCCGGTCAGGGGCCGGTGGAACTCACCGGGCTTGGGCTGCGGGTTGCGGCCATTACGGATGAGCTTCGCCAGCGCTTCAACCTGAAGCCAGAACAACGCGGCGTTGTGATTGTGGAAGTGACCCCCGGCACCCCGGCTGCGGAGCGGGAACTTCGCCCCGGTGATGTGATTGTGGAAGTGCAGCAGCAGCGCGTGGCAACGCCGGCGGAAGTGCAGGAACAGATCGAGCGTTTGCGCCGGCAGAACCGCAATGTTGGGCTTTTCGCGGTGGAAAATGCCGGCGGGCAGCGCTTTGTGCCGCTGCGGCTCAATGCGCGGGGCAATGCGCCGGGGTAAAGCGCCCCTTCTATCCGTGGGATGATCCGTTCAACCGGATCATCCCGGCCTTATTTCAGGTCAGGAAGGCGCCGCCATTCACGTGAATGGTCTGGCCGGTAATGAAGCCACCCTCCGGCCCTGCCAGCATGCGCACCACATCGGCAATTTCGGCAACACTCGCGCGCCGGCCCAGCGGTATGCCCGCATCGGCCAAAGTGCTCGGCATGGACCCGGCCGAGGCGCCGCGCACCGTATCCACCGCACCAGGCGCGACGCTATTTGCGCGAATGCCTTGGGGCGCCAATTCCACGGCAAGGGCGCGCATCAAGCCTTCCAGCCCCGATTTGGAAGCCGAGACATGCGCCCGATTGGGCGTACCGACATGGGTTGAAATGCCCGATAGCCCGATGATCGAACCACCCCCGCGCGCGATCATCTGCGGCGCGAAGGCCTGTGTGACGATAAAGGCGCCATCAAGTGCTACCGAGAGAATCTCGCGCCATTCCGCGAAGGACATATCCAGAAAGCGGGTCTGGCGCCGGAGCCCGGCATTGGTCACCAGAATATCCACGCCGCCGAATTGCGCCGCAACGGCAGCCGCCATGCCGGCCACTTCCACAGGCTTCGAGATATCAGCGCGATAGGCCATGGCGCGGCCCCCAAAGGCCATGATTTCATCGGCCACGGCCTTGATCGCGCCCTCATCCGATCGGCCATTCACCACAATGGCGGCGCCATCGGCGGCGAGCCTCATCGCAATGGCGCGGCCGATATTCTTGCCGGCACCCGTGACCAGCGCGACCTTGCCCGCAAGCGAAGCATTCATGAGCGTTTCTCCATCTTCAACGTGAAGGATAGGCGTATTTGGTCCGGGATGAAATCCGCCCGCAGGCAGGATTTGCGGCGTTGCGCTTCGGCGCTTAGGATCACGCCAGAAAAGGCGCCCGGTTGGGCGCGGTGGATTGAAGGCGGAAGCACATGCTGGTTATTTCGGAACAAGGTATCGGCCATATCATCGAAGCCTGGCTCAAGCGCTTCAATGCGGCGCTGGCGGCGGGCGATAAGTCAGCCCTTAGCGCGCTGTTCCGCGCTGATAGCCATTGGCGCGATATTGTGGCGCTGGGCCGGCGCATCCGTACCGTGAGCGGTCAGGGGACGCTGGTTGAAGCGCTGCTGGCCGCGGTGAAGGAAGCTGGCGCGCGGGATTTCGCGATTGATGACGAACGCGCCGCGCCGCGCTTTGTGGAGCGCGCTGGCGACGACACGATCGAAGCCATGCTGCGCTTTGAGACCAAGATCGGCACGGGTGCCGCGCTGCTGCGCCTGAAGCGCGCCGAAGCTTCAGGCGATGCGCCAGTGGCCTGGGTGCTGACCACGGCCCTTGATAGCCTGCGCGGCTTTGATGTGGACAGCATGCGCGAAGCGCGTGAGGAACCGGCTTTTGAGCGCGAGTTCAACGGGCCGAATTGGCTGGATAAGCGCCGCGAGACAGCGCGTTTTGAAAACCGCGATCCGGCGGTGCTGGTTGTTGGTGGCGGGCATGCCGGCATCACCGCCGCCGCCTGGCTTAGTGCGCTCAATATCGAAACCCTGGTCGTGGATCGCATGGCGCGGATCGGCGATAATTGGCGGCTGCGCTATCATGGCCTCAAGCTGCACAACCAGGTGCATAGCAACCATCTGCCCTTCCTGTCCTTCCCCAAGACCTGGCCGAAATATATCCCGAAGGACAAGATCGCCAATTGGCTCGAATCCTATGTCGAGACGATGGAGATCAATTTCTGGACCAAAACGAGCTTCGAAGGCGCCGAATATGACGCGGCGGCGAAGTGCTGGGTGGCGCGGCTTAGGCTTGCTGATGGCAGCGAACGCATCATGCGCCCGCGCCACATCATCATGGCAACCAGCGTGAGCGGTACGCCGAGCCTGCCGGATATTCCCACACTTGACCGTTTCAAGGGCAAGGTTGTGCATTCCTCCGGCTTCAAGAATGGCGCGGAATGGAAGGATAAGCCGGTGTATGTTTTCGGCACCGGCACCAGCGCGCATGACATCACGCAGGATCTGCACGGCAATGGCGCCAAGGTGACCATGGTGCAGCGCAGCCCGACGCTGATCGTGAATGTGGAACCCAGCGCGCAGCTTTATGATGGCGTTTATTACGGCAAGGGACCGACTCTGGAAGACCGCGATCTGATCAATGTGTCCTTCCCGCTTTCGGTGATGAAGCAGGCGCATAAAATCCTGACCGACAAGACGCGGGAATTGGACAAGCCTTTACTGGATGGGTTGGAAAAAATCGGCTTCCGTCTGGAATTTGGCGATAATGGTACGGGTTGGCCGCTGAAATATCGTTCTCGTGGGGGTGGCTATTACTTCAATGTCGGCTGTTCGGATTTGCTGGTGCGGCGTGAAGTGGGCCTGATCCAGTATCATGATATCGCGGAATTCAACGCGACCGGCATGAAGATGAAGGATGGCCGCGAATTGCCGGCGGAGCTTTTGGTACTCGCGACTGGCTATAAGGGCCAGGATCATCTGGTGCGCGGCTTCTTTGGTGATGCGGTAGCTGAGCGCGTCGGCAAGGTCTGGGGCTTTGATGAAGCCGATCAGGAATTGCGCAATATGTGGATGGAAACGCCGCAGCAGGGCTTATGGTTCACCGGCGGCTCCTTCGCGCAATGCCGGATGTATTCCAAATACCTTGCGATGCAGATCAAGGCGCGGGAAGAAGGTTTGGTTTAGTTAGTTTTGTTGATGGGTTTCGCGCAATGCCCACATAAGGCTTGCCGCGAAACCCGCCAGCAATAACCAAAACACCGTCAACGTCGCGCCAGCGCCAAAGGCATCCATGGCGAAACCCGCCATCAGCGGCGGGATGCAAAAGCCGATATGCGCCACCAGAAAAACGCCCGCGGCCGCGCGCGCGCGATCCAGCCCGGCTTTTTCGGAAACCCCCGCCAGCCCGCCGATATACAAAAACCCATAAGCCGCGCTGCCCACCAGGGCGCCGCCCAGCAATAGCGCGGGCAGCGCCGCATGCAGCGTGCCCCACATCACCAGGCCCGCGCCCAGCACGAGCACCGGCAAGCCAATCAGCACCAAGCGCCGCGCGGCGATGCGCGCCATCAGCTGCTGCACCAAAGCCCCCACCAGAATCATGAAACACACCGCAAGCGGTCCCATGCGCGGATACCCTGCCTCGGTCAGTGCTGTCGGCACGGCGGTGATCACCGTGCCCGTCACCGCCCAGGCCGCCAGCATGCTCAGCGAAAGCGGCAAGGTGCTGCGCGGAAAACTTGGCATGCGCAGCCACGCCACACGTGCTGGGGTTTTGGTTTCTGGCAGAAAAAACACCAGCAGGAAGATCGTGGCGAGTGCCGTCATATGCAGCCAGAAGGTCAACGGCGGTTCAGCCGGCCCGAAGATTTCTATTGCTGCCATGGTGGCGATGCCGCCGGCGGCAAAGCCGCTCGCACTCGCAAGCGTGGTGACTTGCGCCGCGCGCCGCCCGACTTCCGGCCCCGTGGCCAATTCTGCTGCCCAGGCCGTCGCACCACCGGCAAGCAAGCCCACGGCCAGCCCCTGCATGCCGCGCGCAAAGGCAAGTGCTGCAAGCCCCGGCGCGGTGATCAGCGCAATGGTGCCGCAGATGGTGAGCGCGAGGGCCGCCAGAACGCAGGGCTTGCGCCCAATCCGGTCTGACAGGCCCCCCAGTAGCGGGGCAGAGATGATCGCACTCGCCGCATAGGCAATGAAAGCAGCGGAAAGCCCGCCCGCGCCTTGGCCATCCCGCGCCGCATAGGTGGTGAATAAGGGCATGGCGAGGGTGGTGGAAAAGCCAATGGTGAAGACCGCCGCGCCAATCACCCAAATACCACGAGAAATTGCCAAGCCTGGCGCTCCTGAAACTTGCCCGATGTTCCGGGGCTTGCCCTGCCGCGTCAATGCGCCGTTTCGCGGAAGCGCCCGGCATGGTATGAAGCGCGCATGGCCTCAACACGGGCCAGATCCTCAGAACGGCCCGGCACGCCCCCCCGCAGCCAGGCCAGAGAGGCTCTGGGCGCGCGTCTTTCCGGCCCCCCCTCACGTCCTGCCGCGCGCCCGCGGCGGCGCTCGGGGCTGCTGCGCTTTGGGTTCCTCGCGGCAATTTGGGGGCTGATCGCGGCTTCGGTGGTTTTGCTGATCCTGGCTTGGGATTTGCCGCGCCCGGAAGCGGCGCTTGCCGCCACGCGGCGGCCTTCCACCACCTTGCTTGCTTCAGATGGGAAACTGCTTGCCACCAATGGCGATTTGTATGGGGAAACGCTGCGGCTACGCGACATGCCGGCGCATCTGCCGGCCGCCTTCATCGCCATTGAGGATCGGCGCTTTCGCGACCATTGGGGTATAGACCCCGTTGGGCTGGCGCGCGCGGTGCATGCCAATTTTACCTCGGGCCGTGTGGTGCAGGGGGGGTCAACCCTCACGCAGCAATTGGCGAAAAACCTGTTCCTGACACCGGAACGCAGCCTGAAGCGCAAGGCGCAGGAAGCCATGCTGGCCTTTTGGCTGGAACAACGCTTCAGCAAGGATGAATTGCTGGAGGTGTATCTGAACCGCGTCTATCTGGGTGCGGGCACTTATGGCGTGGATGCGGCGGCGCGGCTTTATTTTGGTGTCCCAGCCCGGCGGCTGACACCGGGTCAGGCGGCGGTGCTGGGCGGGCTGCCCAAGGCGCCATCGCGCATCAACCCGCGCGTCAATCAGGCTGCCGCGATGGCGCGCGCCTTGGAAGTACTGGCCGCTATGACGGAAACCGGCGCGCTGACAGCGACCCAGGCTTTGCAGGCGGTTGAGGGTATTCGCTTCACGCAGGCACCTTCGCGTGATGCCGGCTGGTTCGCCGATTGGGTGCAGGAAGGGATTGTTGGGCGCGCGCCCAGCAGCGCTGATCTGGTGCTGCGCACCACGCTTGATCCCGTTCTACAGGCTGCTGCCGAGGCGCGGATTGACGCCATCCTGGCCGGGCCAGGCGCGCGGGCCGGGGTGCATCAGGGCGCCGTGGTGGCGCTGGATGCCGCAACCGGCGCGGTGCGCGCCATGGCGGGGGGCAAGGATTACCGCAATAGCCCCTTCAACCGCGCAACACAGGCGCGGCGCCAGCCTGGCAGCGCCTTCAAGCCCTTCCTTTTCCTGGCGGCTTTGGAAGCCGGCATGGGGCCGCAAGACATGATCGCCGATACGGCGCTTAATCTTGGCGGCTGGTCACCGAGCAATGGCCCATGGCGCGCACGCGGCGAAATCACCGTGGAAGAGGCTTTGGCGCAGAGTGTGAATACCTCCGCCGTGCGGCTGATGCAGCGCGCTGGCGGGCATCGCAAAGTGGCTGAAGCGGCGCGGCGCGCTGGGCTGGATGGCCCCTTCCCGCGCGATGGCACGATTGCGCTTGGCACTGGGGAAGTGACTTTGCTTGATCTGGTGGCGGCCTATGCCCCCTTCGCCAATGGCGGCTTTCGGGTGGAGCCCTTTGGCGTGGCGCAAGTGCAGGCCGAAGGCCGCCCCTGGCCCTTGCCGCGACCTGACCCTGCACGCGCCTTCGCCCCTGAGCATATGGAAGCCATGCGCAGCATGATGGCGGCGGTGGTGGCGCGCGGCACGGGCCGCGCAGCGGCCACCCCTGGCCGTACGGTCATTGGCAAAACCGGCACCACGCAGGAATACCGTGACGCCTGGTTCATTGGCATCAGCGGCGGCCTGGTGATGGGCGTTTGGCTCGGCAATGATGATGGGGTGCCGATGGATAATGTCGCGGGCGGCGGGCTGCCGGCGCGGCTATTCCGGGAAATCCTGGAAAGCGCTGCCAGCGCCAGCCCGCGCGGTTAGCCCCCGCGCCCCCAGTTCCAGCGAATGGGCAATTATTCTAGTGCCTGTCCGCGCTAGGTGACTCCACTTGGCTTCAAAATGGTCTAGAACCCCCCGGCTGGCATGAGCCGTTCCTTGACTTTGGTAGCAACAACATCGTGAAGATCGCGCATCATGAGTGAAGAACAGAAAACCCCACCCGCCGAAGAAGCCACAGGCAAAAAGGGTCTGATATCCAGGCTCGTGAAGCTTTGGACCAAGGTTCAGGCCGTTCTCTTCACCGTGATGCCGGTGATTATCGGGGTGGTGCTGATTGGCCTGGTCATTCGTGAAGTCAATCAGGATTCGATAGAAGTGGCCCCCATCCAGGTTCCTGGTCGGCTTGCGTCAACCGGGCTGACGGCCGAGGTGGTGGCGCTGCGCCTGCTAGACCAGATTGCCGCGGCGGAACGGGTTGTGACATCCGAAAGGGTGGTGCGCCCGCATGTGGAACTTATTGGCCAGAAGCCTGATTTCACTGTTCCCATCGCCGGCATTTCGCTGCGCTCCCTGGCCGATATTACGCGCAACCTTTTAGGCATCCCGCCGCGCCGCGTTTCCGGGGAAATCATTCAGGAAGAGGATACCATCAGGCTTCGCCTGCGTATCGCGGGGCATGGGCAGATTGCCGATATTGGCGGCTTTGGCATCAATCAGGTGGATGCGCTGCTTGCCGCTGGCGCACCAGAGGTTTGGCGGATTATTTTCCCGAAGCTTTACGCTTGGCACGTTGCGCAGACCCTTGGGGTGGAAACCGAGGTGCGCGAAAGGCTCTCACGCATGCTGCTGCTGGATGCGAAGGACCCGGATGTGCAACGCACAGTGCGGGCGCTGATCGGCCGTTCATTCCTCCGCTCCGGCCGCGGGCAGGAAGCCTATGCGATATTCGATTCCCTGGTCGCCAGTCATCCGAAGGAGGACGCCTATCTTTATGGCCGTGGCCGCGCGCACACCCTGCTGGGCCGGCTGGATGCCGCCATGGAGGATTTTGAGCGCGTGCGGCAAATGGACCCTACTGCCTTCTGGGTCCATACCGGCATCGCACAGGTGATGCGCACGCGGGGTGAATTCGCGAAAGCCCTTGAAGAAATCGACAAGGGCCTGACCATGCGGCCCGACGATCCTACTGGCTTGACCGAAAAGGGCGAAATCATGCTCCGGCTTGGTCGTAGCCAGGAAGCCTTGAAGCTTGTGCAGGATGCGCTGGCCCATGACGCCTTTAGCCCGGGAGCGCATTTTTTGCTCGGCCGGCTGAGTTTTTCGCAATATAATTTCAAGGGTGCGCTGGAGGCGATGACTGAGGCAACGCGCCGCGCCCCAACCTTCATGGATGCGCGTTTGGGCCTGGCGGAAGTGTTTCTTTTGTCCGGACGGCCGGCAGAGGCGGAAGCCAACCTAAGATTGGCACTGAGCTTAGGGCCAGTGCCGCCACGTCTTGAGGGCCAGGTCGCGCGCTTGAGAGGCGCTTTCAAGGAAGTTCTCGACCCCGCGTATTGAAGGCCGGAATAGCCTGTATGCGCGCTTTCCACAAAGCCGGCTGATGGTCTAACCTTCGCCCCAATCAAGCAGGGATGAAGTCCATGACCGATATCGTGATCCGTGGCGGCGTTGTGGTTGATGGCACAGGGGCCGCGCCACGCGAAGCGGATGTTGCCATGGCCGGCGGGCGCATTACCGCCATTGGCCAGGTGCCGGAACGCGGCACCACCGAAATTGACGCGCGCGGCAAGCTGGTGACGCCCGGCTTTGTTGATATCCATACACATTATGATGGGCAGGCCGTGTGGGATTCGCATTTGGCGCCCTCCGCCTGGCATGGTGTGACGACAGCGGTGATGGGCAATTGCGGCGTTGGCTTCGCGCCCTGCCGTGCGGCGGATCGCGATAAGCTGATTGAATTGATGGAAGGCGTGGAAGACATCCCCGGGCCCATTTTGCATGAAGGCTTGAATTGGGCCTGGGAAAGCTTCCCCGAATATCTGGATGCTTTGGCCGCGCGCCCGCGCGATATAGATATTTGTGCCCTGCTGCCGCATGGCGCGGTGCGTGTGCATGTGATGGGTGAACGCGCGCTGAATTTGGAGAATGCCAATCAGGCCGATATCGCCGCCATGCGCGCCATTACCGCCGATGCTGTGCGCGCTGGTGCCTTTGGTGTTTCCACTTCGCGCACCATCAGCCACAAGACCCTGAAGGGCGACCCCACGCCGACACTGCGCGCGCAGGAAGATGAGCTGCGCGGGCTGGCGCAGGGCCTGCGCGATGGCGGCGGCGGCTTGCTGGAACTGGTTTCCGATTGGAATACGCCTGATCCCGCCACTGAATTCGCCATGGTGCGGCGTGTGGTGGAAGCGACTGGCCAGCCGGTGGTGTTTTCACTGACGGCGCGGCATGACCGCACGGAAGCTTGGAAGGAATTGCTGGCACTTTCCGATGGCGCGGCGGCGGCGGGCCTGCCGATCCGTCCCGTGTTTCCGCCGCGCCCGATTGGCATTCTGCTTGGCTTGGAAGGCAGCCAGAACCCGTTTTCCGGCTGCGCGAGCTATAAGGAAATCGCACACCTGCCGGCGGCTGAGCGCGCCGCCACCATGGCGGAACCCGGCCGGCGCGCGCGCATCCTTTCGGAAGATCGCATTACAGGCAGCAATTTCCCGCTGATCTCGCGCCTTGCTTTTGAACGTATGTTTCCCTTCGGCGATCCGCCGGATTACGCACCGCCGGCTTCGGCTTCCATCGCTGCCATGGCCGTGCGGGAAGGGCAGAAGGCCGAGGAAATCGCTTACGATCTGCTGATCGCCGATGATGGGCGCGGCTTCATCTTCGCGCCGCTCACAAACTTCGCCGATTACACGCTTTCAGCGAGTGCGGAGTGTCTCCGCCATCCCAATGCCATTGCCGGGCTTTCCGATGGCGGGGCGCATGTGGGCTTTATTTCGGACGGGTCCTTCCCGACCTTCCTGCTTTCCTATTGGGCGCGGGATGCAAAGGAAGCGGTTTTCCCCGTTCAAGAAATGATCCGTCGCCTGACATCTGACACGGCACGCGCGGCTGGCTTGCATGATCGCGGCGTATTGCGTGCGGGTATGAAGGCGGATGTGAATGTGATTGATTTCGCCGCGCTGAAGCTGCAAGCGCCGCGCATGGTGCGCGATTTGCCGGCGGGTGGGCGGCGCTTGCTGCAAAAGGCGGATGGTTATGCCGCGACTATCGTGAATGGTGAGGTGACCTATCGGGATGGTGTGGCGACAGGGGCGCTGCCGGGGCGGTTGTTGCGGGCGGGGCGAGCCTAAGTTTCGCCTTTCCCCCGCGCTTCCAGCAAGCGCACCAAAGCCGCATCGCGCCATGCCGCAAGATCACGCGTGGAGGCACCCTTGGTGCCTTCCGCGACACCTTCGGCCAGCACGCGCTGCAAATCCGCATCCACATTCGGATGACCCAGATCATCCCACCAGCTTGTCACCGCCGGCAGCAAATGGTGCAGGAAATGCGCCATGCCGCCTTCTCCGCCGGCCAGATGGAAGGTGGTATGCGGGCCCATCAATGCCCAGCGCAGCCCAGGGCCTTCGCTGATGGCGGCATCCACATCGGCAACACTCGCAACCCCTTCCGCCACCAGATGCACCGCTTCGCGCCAGAGCGCCGCCTGCAAGCGGTTCGCCAAATGGCCGGGCACTTCCTTCTTGATTTCGATCGGGTATTTGCCAATCGCGCGATAGAATTCCATCGCCGCCTGCACCGCTTCGGGGCTGCCCTTGGCGCCGCCCACAACCTCAACCAAGGGTATCAAATGCGGCGGATTGAAGGGATGGCCGATCACCACCCGTTCGGGATGCGCGCAAAGCTCTGACAAGCGGCTGGCCAGCAGGCCCGATGTTGAAGAAGCAATCACCACATCCGCCGGCAAAGCTGCATCAATGCGCGCGAGTAGTGGTTGCTTCACATCCAGCCGCTCGGGCGCGCTTTCCTGCACGAAATCAGCGCCGGCCACCGCCGCCACGGGGTCCGCTTCAAAGCGCCAGGCATTGGGGTTGGCATCCGCCTTGCCGCCAAGCCGCATCAGGATAGGCCAGGCATTTTCCACCATGCGGCGGATCAGGTCCGGCGCGCCGGCGGAAGGGTCGCTTGCGGTCACGCTCAAGCCCCGGCTCAGGAAATAGGCCGCCCAGGAAGCGCCAATGGTGCCCGCGCCAATCACCGCGACATGCTTGATGTCCTGCCTCATGCTTCGATCCTCCGTTGATTGGCGCCAGCCTAACCGGAAAAGCCGCGCCCTGGCCATGCTGCTCAGCCAGGGTTAGCCTGCCCAGCAAAGGAGAACGCCCATGCAGGAATTGATCGCGCGCATGAATGCGCTGTGTGACGCTCAGCCCTTCACCACAAGCTGGTATGTGAAGGATCTGTTGACCGGCCAGGAAGCGGATCGCGATGGCGATATGGTGCTGCCATCGGCCAGCACGCGCAAAACCTCGATCCTCATGCACGCCTTGTCGCGTGTGCATGAAGGCGCGCTGAAGCTTGATGAGCCCTGCACCATTGAAGCGCGCCTGCAGGAAGGGGTGGATAGCGGCACGTATCAATATATGTCGCCTGGCTGTGTCATTCCGCTACGCGATGCTTTCGTGAACATGATCATCACCAGCGACAATGTCTGCACGCAGCTTGTGCTGGAAAGGCTGGACCGTGATGCGCTGAATGCCTGGTGCGCCCGCATCGGCATGAAGGGCACGACGCATCGGGTGAATTTCCCGCCGCCTGGCCTCACCTGGGATCATCCGATTGAAGCGGTTGCCAGCACCACGGCGCATGATCAGGGCATTTTGTTGGAGAAGATGCTGAAGGGCGCCGCTGACGCAGGCGCGGCGGCGAAACTCGGCGCCAGTGTGGAGCTTTGCCAGCTGGGGCTTGATATCCTGTCCTGGCAGAGGCTGCGCAACCTGATCCCTTCAATGCTGCCGGGCAAGACCAAGGTTGCGCATAAAACCGGGCGCGGGCCGCGCGGGCGCATGGATGCGGGCGTGGTGTATCGGGGCAATGCGCCGCGCTTCATCATCAGTGTTTTCACGGATAAGGTGCCAGAGACCTTGCCGGATGGCATGCCGGGTTATACCGCTGCCTTCGCCACCGCTGGGCGGCTGACACGTTTGTGCTGGGATGCAATGCCATGACCGATGCTGAATTTGATGCGGCGATTGCCGCGCTGGCCCCTTGGGTAGGGCGCACGCGTATTGTGGAAGATGAAATCGGGCTTTCATCCGCACGCCGCATCGCCGGCATGCTGGATATGGACCCCGCCAGCATTACTCAGGGCATGGCGCTGCCGCCGCATTGGTTCAGCATGTTCTTCCCCGATATCGCCAAGCAATCCGATATCGGCCCGGATGGTCACCCGCATAAGGGCGTGTTCCTGCCACCCATTCCGTTGCCACGCCGCATGGGCGCGGGCCGGCGCGTGACCATCAATGGCCAGCTTGTGGTGGGGGAACCCGCGATCAAAAAGGCCGAGGTCGCGGCGATTGTGCCAAAGCATGGCCGCACCGGACGCATGGCGGTGCTGACCATGCGCCACACCATCGAAAGCCGCGGGCAAGTCATTGCCGTTGAGGAATTTGACGCGATGTATCGCGATGCCACGCCGCCTGGCCAGAAAACCACCGCAACACCGCCGGTGCCAGCGCCAGAAAACGCGGCTTGGTCCGATAAGGTGTTGCTGTCTTCGCCCTTGGTGTTTCGCTATTCTTCCGTGACCTGGAACGCGCATCGCATCCATTACGATGCGGATTATGCGCGGGATGGTGAAGGCTATGACGCGGCAGTCCAAAATGGTGGCTTGACGATGCAGCTTATTCTGGATGGGGCGCTGAAGCGCGCCAAGGGAAGGCTGGTGGGCTTCACCGCGCGGCTCGCGCGCCCGCTTTGGGTGGGTGATACCGTGACGGTCTGCGGCGCGGCGCAGGCGGATGGCAAGATGGAATGCTGGGCGGCGGATAAGGATGGTTATCTCTGCGCCAAGCTGGAAGCGGAGTTCGCGTGATGCCAGCATCAAACCCGAATAGCTGGCGGTCCCTGCTGTTCATCCCTGCGGTGGCGGAACGCTTTGTAGCCAAGGCCCATACGCGCGGCGCGGATGTGATTATTCTTGATCTAGAAGATTCTATCCCACCCAGTGAGAAGGAAGCCGCGCGCGCGGCGCTGCCCGCTGCGGCCAAGGCGATTGCCGCGCATAGGCAGGAAATTTGCGTCCGCATCAAT
>JBBAUC010000038.1:0-19161 GCA_040398485.1 Roseomonas sp.
TATTGCTGATGTGGGCGTAAGAATCACCGTCGGTGATCTGATGCTACATGTCGCGCAAGCCTTGCCGGAAGAAGCGCCGATGCGCTGGTGGCTGATCAGCGAAACCCGGCGCCGTCCTGCGGCTTCCATGCTGGGGCTGCTGCGCAGCCTGCGTTACGCGCTGAATGCAACCAGCGCGGAACCGGCACGTGCGCGGGTTGCGGCGCCATCATGATTCCGGTCTCGGTCATCACCGGCTTTCTTGGCAGCGGCAAGACAACGCTGCTGCGCTCCGTACTGCGCGATCCGGCCTATGCGGGCAGTGCGGTGATTGTAAATGAATGGGGCGATATCGGGCTTGATCATGAATTGCTTGAAACATCAGAAGAAAATCTTCTTGGCCTGGCCAATGGGTGCCTTTGCTGCACTACACGCGGCGATCTGGCGCGCACGCTGATAGACCTTGCGGCACGACGCAGGTCGGGTGCCGTGACTTATCATCGCGTGCTGATTGAAACCTCGGGCCTGGCTGATCCTGCGCCCATTTTGCACGCGCTTTTGGTGGACCCGACAATTGCGGAGAGCCATCGTGTTGAGGCGGTGGTGACGGTGGTGGATGCGCTGCTGGGGGCAGAGACCATCGCGCGCCATCCGGAAGCCGCACAGCAGGCCATGCTCGCGGATCGGCTGCTGCTGAGCAAAACTGATCTCGCACCCGATACCTCAGCGCTGGAGGCGCAGCTTGCGACCCTCAATCCCGGCGCGCCGATCTTGCGCGCGGTGCAGGGCGCCATTCCGCCTGATATGCTCTTTGCCTCCGCCGCCCGACCGGAAGCCTTACGGCATTGGCTGGACGCGACCGTCACGCCCAGCGCACGCCATAGCGCGGGCGTGGAGACAATCTCCATTCTGCGCGAAGACCCCCTGCCCGGCGTGGTGCTGCCGCTTTTCCTGGAAGCCTTGGCCGAACATGCTTGCTAGAAATTGCTGCGCATGAAAGGCATCATCCGCCTTGCGGAAGTGCCGGAAAAACCCGCGGTACTGCATGGCGTGCGCCATGTACTGCACCCGATCGAATGGCTGGAAGATTGGCCCTCGGCCGATCGGCGCTCTCGCCTGGTGCTGATCGGCCAGGGTATTCCGCAATGGTGGCCAGCGCGTCTGCTGGAAGCCTTGGAAGAAGAAGCGCGCGGCTAACCCGCAGCGCGAATGGCCGCCCAGATCCGTTCCGGTGAGGCCGGCATTTCAATATGAGTGATGCCAAGCGGGCGCAGCGCATCCACCACGGCATTGATCAGCACGGGCAAAGCGCCAACCGTGCCGGCTTCTCCCGCGCCTTTCACGCCAAGCGGATTGGTCTTGGTTGGCACGGGGTTGCTCTTCACCACCATATCCGGGAGATCCGCTGCGCGCGGCATCAGATAATCCATGAAGCTTGCGGTCAAAAGCTGGCCATTGGCGTCATAGCGAATATCCTGACCGAATACTTGCCCAAGCCCCTGCGCAATGCCGCCATGAATCTGCCCCTTCAGCAGTAGCGGATTGATCACCGTGCCGACATCATCCACAACCACATAAGCAACGGTCTGCGCTTCGCCCGTTTCAGGGTCTATTTCCACTTCCGCGATGTGGCAACCATTCGGGAAGGGTGCATCGCCCGGGCGCCTGATGAGCAAAACGGAAAGCCCAAACTCCTCCTGCAATGGTAATTGGCCGGGGATATAGCTGCGTCGGGCGAGCGCTTCGATGCCGATGCCCCGATCCGTGCCGGCAATCCTGAATTGCCCTTCGCTGAATTCAATATCGGCTTCCGCCGCTTCCAGGAAATGCGCAGCGATCTTTTTGCCGCGCGCAATGATGCGTTCAGCCGCGCCCACCAAGGCACCACCCGCCGCCATCATGGAACGAGAGCCGATCGTGCCGCGCCCATGCGTGACAATATCGGTGTCGCCATTGATGAAGCGGATGCGTTCGGCAGGAATCCCCAAACGTTCGGAAGCGATCTGGCGAAACACCGTTTCATGCCCCTGGCCGTGATTATGGCTGCCCATCAGCAAGGTCATGCTGCCGCCGGAATCGAAGCGGATTTCAGCCGCTTCTTCCATTGGCCCACGATGCGGCCCGCCGGCGCTTTCAATGGCATTTGCAATGCCGATGCCGCGCAGCTTGCCGCGCGCCTTGGCTCCCGCACGACGCGCCTCAAAACCTGCCCAATCTGCGGCTTTCAGTGCCTGCGCCATATTCTTCGGGAAATCGCCACTGTCATAGGTGTAATCAAGCCCGGTGCGAAACGGCATCGCTTCCGGCGGGATCAGATTTTTTTCGCGGAGCGCAATCCGGTCCATGCCCATTTCATCGGCGGCCAGATCAATGATGCGTTCAATGGCATAAATCGCCTCTGGCCGCCCAGCGCCACGATAGGGTGCTGTTGGTTGTGTATGCGTGAAAATGCAGCGCACTTCGGTGAAGATATGCGGCGTCCGATACACCCCCGCGAGCCCACCGACATTATTGGTGGCGGAAACCGGCCCCTGCCAGGCGAGATAAGCGCCGACATTGCACAGCGTATGCACGCGAAAACCAAGAAAGGTACCATCGGCTGCCAGCGCCAATTCTGCCGTTGATACGTTGTCGCGGGCATGGGTGTCAGCCAAAAAACTTTCCGTGCGCGTCGCCGTCCAACGGACCGGCCGGCCGAGCCGCTTCGCACCATGCAGCGCCAGCACATGTTCCTGAAACGGGCTTTCCTTCATACCAAAGCCGCCACCAACATCGGGCGAGATGATGCGCAACCTATTGGTTGATATCTTCAGCGCGTATTCCGCGATTTCATTGCGCATGACATGCGGTAATTGCGTACCGGTCGTCAGCGTATAGCGTTCTTCCACCGGATCATAACTCGCCAGCGCATTGCGCGGTTCCATGGGGTTGGCGGAAACCCGCGTGATGCGGAAATCAAAGCGCGTGATATGCGCCGCGCGGGCAAAGGCAGCGTCCACCGCGGCCCTATCACCCAGGCGGAACAGCACGCTTTCATTTTCTTTGGCTAAATCGGGCCAAAGCTGCGGCGCTTCAGGCTTGATCGCCTCTGCCACATCCGTCACTGCCGGCAAGGGTTCATAGTCAACAATGATCGCTTCCACCGCATCCTGCGCTGCGGCGCGAGATGTTGCGATCACCGCCGCCACCGCATCACCCACATAGCGCACTTGCCCCATCGCCAGCATGCGCCAGGGCGTTTGCGCCAGCGGTGATCCATTCCTTTGCAGCCGTGGCGTGACGCAGCGGAGCACGCCAAGTTCTTCAATATCCTCAGACGTCAAGACCAACAGCACGCCAGGCATGCCGCGCGCCTTGCTGGCATCAAGCCGCGTGATGCGCGCCGATGCATGGGGGGAACGTAGCATCACAAGCTGCGCGGCATCAGTGCCGCCCAGATCATCCACATAACGCCCTTGCCCGCGCAGGAAGCGCATATCCTCAATCCGGCGCACGGGTGCGCCGATGCCGGTTCCTCTCATGGTGGCGGGGATATGGTTCATGGTACGGGCTCTCCTTGAGGTGTAAGCTCATAGGTGCTGGGGCGCTTCGTCAATCCCAAGGATTTCTTGACGCGCCGGCAAGCATTCTCCCTAAAGAACCACACGCTCAAAAACCGGGGGGCATCATGCAGCGGCGCGATATATTGCTTGGCTTGACGAGCACGGCTTTGGCGAGCCCCGCCATCGCCCAAGGCGCCTGGCCCAATCGCCCCCTACGCATGATCGTACCCTTCACGCCAGGTGCGGCGACGGACGCCATGGCACGGCTTGCCGCCACCAAGCTGGCCGATGCGCTGGGCGTCACCGTCGTGGTGGAAGCCGCGAAGCGAGATCCCGCCAAATGATCCTTCGCCACATCCTCCCTTTGTGCGGCGGGGCATTTGGGCAGTATTGAATTCAATCGGCTCATCGGCGCGAATATAGAAATTGTGGGCTATCGCGGTTCCGCCCCGGCGCTCACGGATGTCGCGGTCGGCAATGCGCAGCTCATATTCGATCCGGTGCTGGCGACGCTGCCCCTGGTGCGCGCGGCGCAATTGCGCGGCCTTGGCACCGGATTTACCCACGCTTGTCGAAGCTGGGCTGCCCGGTTTTGAATTCTATTCCTGGTATGGCGTTTGGGCACCGCGCGGCGTGCCGCCGGAAATCCTGCAGTGGCTCAATCGCATTCTGGTGGATGGCATGCGCGAAGCCGCCACGGCGCAGCGCCTGAGCGGGCTTGGCTTTGAACCTGTAGCGGAGACGGTGGAGGAAGCCGAGGCCTTCATCCGCGCCGATGTCGCGCGCAATGCGTCATTGCTACGGCTGGCGAATTTCCAGCCGGAGTAGGGGGCGCGCGGCCACATGCCGCTTGCAGCGCGCGCGGCCTCACGCCATTGTGCGGATGTATTCTTACCGGGCATCACTTCATGGATAGCTTCAATCGCCGGTCTCTTTTAGCCCTGAGCGCTGGGTTTGCCGCAAGCCCAGGCACCCTGCGCGCTCAGGCCGCCTGGCCCGATCGGCCGGTGCGGATCATTTGCGCATTTCCGGGTGGGTCGACGCCTGATCTCGCGGCGCGGGCGATTGCGCCGCATTTGCAGCAAGTGCTTGGTCAACCGGTGATTGTGGAGAATCGCGCTGGCGGCGGCGGGCATATCGGCACGGAAGCCGTGGCGCGCGCGACTGATGGCCATACGTTGGGCGTCACCATTGGCGGGCCGGGCAGCACCGCAAAAATCCTGAACCCGGCGCTTGGCTATGATCCGGCGACTGATCTGGCGCCGATCAGTCTTTTGGCGCGGCTGCCCTTTGTGCTGGTCGTGCATCCTTCCGTGCCGGCGCGCAACGCGGCGGAGTTTGTGGCCTTCGCCAAAGCCAATCCGGGCAAGATCAGCTATGCCTCCACCGGGCCTGGCACGCTTTCCCATCTGGTGATGGAAGACCTTGCGGCGTCTCAGGGTTTTGAGGCGGTGCATGTGCCCTATCGCGCTGTGGGTCAGGCGGTACTGGATTTGGTGGCCGGGCGCATTCAGGCGTTTTTCGCTGCAACTGGCGGCGTGCTGGGCCAGGTGCGTGATGGGTCCGTGCGCGCGCTGGCGGTGACGAGTGCGGAGCGCTTCCCTGCCCTGCCCGATGTGCCGACCATGGCGGAAGCGGGCGTGCCTTCAGACCCGGCCATTGCCTGGATTGGTCTTTTCGCGCCGGCCGGTTTTCCGGCGGATCGCATCGCGCGGCTGGCGGAGGAAACCGGCAAGGCGCTTGCCGTACCCGATCAGCGCCGCGCTTTGGAAACCGCCGGCTTCACCGTGGTGGGGAGTGATACGGAGACTTTCCGCACGCTGCTCGCCTCCGATATTACGCGCTGGGGTGGGCTTATTCGCCGGTTGGGACTGAAGCCGGAAAGCTGAATTCAGAATATGCCGGCAGCAAGCCCGGCAGCGAAAGTGGCGCCGAGTTCATGGCAGCGCGCAAGGTCTGCCGCACCGATGATCTTTGGCGCGGCAATCGCTTCGGGGGTTTGCGCACCCGTGATCACGATCAGCGGTTCCGCAATTGGTTTCAGCCGCCAGCCGGTGGCGATGCGCGCAATCTGGCGCGCGGCACCTGTACCATCGGACCCAGCGCAAATCATCGTCGCGTAAGGGCGGCCTTGGATCTGATCCAGCAGCGGGTAATAGCAGCGGTCGAAGAAATCCTTCATCACACCGGCCATGCTGGCCAGGTTTTCCGGTGTAGCGAAGATATAGCCATCGGCTGCCAGCAAATCCTCTGGCGCGGCCTCCGCAGCGTGCAGCCCCGCGACGGCGATGTTACTTTCCGCCATGGCGCCTTCCAGTGCCGCTTGCGCCATCTGCCGTGCGCCATCCGTCATGGAATGGTGAATAACCAGAAGTGTCTTCATGCGGATTTAGCGTAAGCACCGCGCCCTTCGGGCAGCAATAGCGTGATGGCCCAACAAAGCCCGAGCATCACCGCCGCACCCGCCAAGGCGCCCATGATGCCGGCTATTTGATAGAGCAGGCCCGACAGCAGCGTGCCGGCAAAGCGCCCGGCGGCATTGGCGGCGTAGTAAAACCCAACATCCTCGGCGGCTTTTTTGGAGCCCGCATAAGCCAGGATCAGATAGGAATGCAGTGAGGAATTCACCGCAAAGGCAAAGCCAAACACCAAAAGCCCCACCACCAGGATCAGATCAGCGCGGCCCGCCTGCAACCATAGTGCGGCCATCAGCGCGGGCGGTATCACCGCAAGGCCAAGGCACCAGAGCCGTGCGGCTGGTACCTCGGCGCTCAGCCCATCGGCGCTGCGCTGGATCAAGGATGGCGCTGCTGCCTGCACCAGGCCGTAGCCGATGGTCCAAATGGCGAGGAAGCCACCCACTGCTGCAAAGCTCCAACCCGAGGAATAAAGAAACACGGGCAGCGCCACCACAAACCAGACATCGCGCGCGCCGAAAAGCAAAACGCGCGCGGCGGCGAGTAGATTAACGCCGCGATCCCGCGCCATGAATTCGCGGACAGAAGCTGACGCCTTGGCCTTGCCCATCAGCGGCGGCAGGGAGGCCACAACGCCGAGCAACACCAGCGCGAGCAGCCCCGCCATCAGCCAAAGTGCACCCTGAAAGCCAAGCGCTTCCAGCAACACGCCGCCCAGGAAAAAGCCGACGCCCTTCATCGCGTTCTTGCTGCCAGTGAACCAGGCCACCCAGCGAAATAAGCGACCAGAGGCATCGCCCGCCGTCAGCTTGATGGCGGATTTGGACGCGGTTTTGGTGATATCCTTCGCGATGCCGCAAATGCCTTGCGCCAGGACCACCCAAGCCAGCGCCATGGCCGGCACCCAGCCTGGCGATAGCGCTGACAGCATCAGGAAACCTGCGATTTGCGCGGCAAGCCCCACCGCCAACATGCGCGCAATGCCAAAACGTGTGGCAAGCCAACCGCCGACAAGGTTTGCGCCGATACCCGCCGCTTCATACAGCAGGAACAGGAAAGCCAGCGCGAATGGCGAATAGCCAAGCTTGTGGAAATGCAGCAGCACCAGCATACGCAAGGCGCCATCGGTCAGCGTAAAGCCCCAATAGGCAGCGGTGACGATGGCGTAGTTGCGCATATCAGATGCCGTGCGCTTCCATGATGCAGGCCAGATCCACCATGCGGCAGGCATAGCCCATTTCATTGTCATACCAGGCATAGATTTTCGCCATGGTGCCATCCGTCACCAAAGTGGATAGCGCATCAATGATGGAACTGCGCGTATCCCGCGCATAATCGGCAGAAACCAAAGGCCGTTCTTCATAACCCAGAATGCCGGCTAGCGGGCCTTCTGCGGCAGCGCGGAACAGCGCATTCAATTCCTCGGCGCTGGTCGCACGCTGCAATTCAAACACGCAATCCGTGAGGGATGCATTCAGCACCGGCGCTCGCACCGCATGGCCATTCAGCTTGCCCTTCAATTCCGGATAGATCAGCGCAATCGCCGTCGCACTCCCCGTGGTGGTGGGCTGGAGTGAGAGCATGGCCGAACGCGCACGGCGCAAATCCTTATGCGGCGCATCCACCACCACATTGGTATTGGTGGGGTCGTGAATTGTGGTGATCTGGCCATGCCTGATCCCAATCGCCTCATGCACCACCTTCACCACCGGGGCGAGGCAATTGGTGGTGCAGGATGCCGCGGTGACAATCGGGTGCCGCGCCGGATCATACAGCGCATCATTCACGCCAACCACGATATTGAGGACTGAGGCTTCCTTGACCGGTGCAGCGACAATCACGCGCTTCGCCCCACGATCCAGATGCCCGCGCAAGGTGGCTTCGGTCAGGAATTTGCCGCTGCATTCCAGCACCAGATCAACGCCCAAATCACCCCAGGGAATGGCGCCCGGCGTTGCATGTTCCGAAAAGCCGATGCGTTTCTCACCAATGCGCAAAGCATCCGCTCCTTCCGCTGCGATAGGCGCGCGCCAACGGCCCTGCACGCTATCGAAAGTCAGCAAATGCGCGGTTGCCGCAATGCCGCCCTTCACTTCATTCACATGCACAATATCCAGCCGATTGGCGCGGCGCGGATCATCCTCACCACGCTCCGCCGCGCCAAAAGCCGCGCGAAACGCCAGGCGGCCAATGCGGCCCATGCCATTGATACCAACCTTCATGCGTTTGCCCCTGTCATTGGATTGCCCAAAGCTTCAACCCGTGCCTGCAGCGCCATGCGATCCAGGGTGGTGAAGGGTAGGCTTATGAAAATTTCCAGCCGGCGCCGCAGCGCAGCGTAAAGTTCGTTCAACAACGTCGCGCGTTCGGCACCGGCGCCCGAGAATTTCGCAGGGTCCGGCAGGGGCCAGGCAGCGCTGGTGATGGTATCACCAAAATCCGGGCAGCGCTGGCCTTCCAGGGTGTCGCAAAGGGCGATGATAAAATCGAAGCGCGGCGCATCGGGTGCCGCAAATTCTTCCCAGGATTTGGATCGCAGCGGCGCGACATCATGCCCAAGCGCCTGAAGCTGGGAAAGGACTTCCGGCAGGGGGCCAGCGGACGCGGGTTCTGATCCGGCGGAATAGGCCCGAAAACGCCCACCGCCAATGCGGTTCAGAATGGCTTCCGCCATGATGGAGCGCGCGGAGTTGCGTGTGCACAAAAACAGGACCCGCAAGGCCCGGCCGGGCGTGGTGGTGGGCCCGGCTGCGCCGCCCAGAAACCCGACCAAAGCGGCAAAGGCCGCCGGGGCGCTGGCATAGAGCACCTGGCGCCCCTGGCGCTGCGGCGTGATCAGCCCGGCGTCTTCCAGCGCGCGTAAATGGAAGGAAAGCGTGGAGGGCGGCACACCCAGTGCTTCGGCGATTTCGCCGGCGGGCAGGCCCTCAGGCCCCGCCCCTTGCAGGTTCTGGATCAGGGCCAGCCGGGTGGGTTGGCCAAGGGCGGCGAAGGCCGCGGCGGCGGATTCTGTTTCCATGATTCCAAAATAATGGAAATCATGGCCGGTGTGCGTGAATCTTTCATGACAGGGCGCTTGGCCTACCAGCCATTCACCCTGTCCCAAACAGCAATCACCTCATCCCCGCCATCCACCACGTAGTACCGGTCATGCGCGGCCACGGTCAGGCAGGTATGGTTGGGCGCCACGCGCACCAGGGCGCCCACAGGCAGTTCCGCGAACGGTAGCGGTCCATCGCCGCGCACTTCGCCATGTTCCTGATGGGTACGCGCCACAATCGCCTCCCCAAAACGCCATCTGCCTTGCCGATCCAGCATGACCCCAAAACCAAGATCCTTCGGCGCGGCCTGAGTGCTGCGATCCTTGGAAAGCGCAATACCGCCCGCATCAATCAGCACCGCATTGCGATCCTGCTTGCGTGCGGTGACGGCAGAAAGCACCGTCACCGCAATATCTTCCATGCCATGTGTGCCGATCTGGCCTTGGAACAAATCGCCGAACATATAGACGCCGGCGCGAATATCCGTGATGCCCGCCATGGATTGCCCATAAAGCGCGGTCGGCGAGGACCCAGCCGAGACAACGCGCGGCGTGATGCCCATGCCGCGCAAACGCTCGGCGGCCAGCACTGCGCCGGCGCGTTCCGCCTCCGCCACCTTGCGCATGCCTTCCTGGCTGCGTTCCGCATAGGAATGCCCGGCATGCGTCATGATGCCGGCGCAGCGCGCGCCCAGGCGCTGAGCGATTTCCGCGAGTGCGGCTGAATCCGGCGCTATGCCGCCACGACCTTCGCCGCAATCAACCTCAATCAATGTCGGCAAAATGCCCGGCTGGGCGGCGATGGCGCTGGCGACTTCCGGATCATCGGTGATGATCTTCACATCATTGCCTTGCGCATTAATCGCGGCGATGGAATCCAGCTTTTGCGGCGTGATGCCTACCGCATAAATCTGATCACGATAGCCACCACCGGCGAAATACCGCACCTCAGCAATGGTGCTGACGGTGATCGGCCCGTGATTGGGCGCTGCCAGCGCCGCGACCGCCAAGCTTTTCGCGGTTTTCATATGCGGGCGCAGCTTCAACCCCGGATGCCGCGCCACGGCTTCCGCCATGCGCGCCAGATTGCGCTTCAGAATGCCAAGTTCCAGCACCAGGCAAGGGGTGGGCAGATCATCCAACTTCATGGCCAGCGCGCTTCCTTATCAATCGGCAGAACAGGTCTTGGCATATGCTTCCAATCGAAGCGCGTCAAAATGGGGGAGGTCAGGCCCGGGCAATCCACTTCCACAATCTGTTCATGCTTGAAGAATTCATCGAAGCCGCCGCGGAAATGCCCGCGAGATTTCACTACAACCGCACGCGCCTTCCCCACATCCAAGCCGAGATGCTCGAAAAACGCCGGGTCGGCGCATTGCGTGCGAATGGAAATCACCACCACCGTCATGCCGCCAATCTGCAAGGCCGCCGTGGCGCCAAGCGTCATGGCCGTGCCGGCGAAAATGCCGCGTCGACCTGTCACGCGCCCATCAGAAAGCGCCACCACTTCCGCTTCCGCGCTGAAGGGTTTGCTGAAGGGATCATCGGCAGCGACATCGCGATTGAAACGCGCGGTGAAGCGCGCTCCCTTGCCAAGACTATGCGCTTCCGCCGCCAAGGCAGGATCATGGATCACACCCACCAGGCAATCCTGCACACCGGCGCGATGGAAGGCTTCCAGAATCCACATGGTATTGCCGCGCCCACCGCCGCCGGGATTATCGGCAACATCGGCGAAAGCCAGCGGCATTGGGCTGTGCAAAGCCTTTTGCGTGGCATCTTCCAAGCTGGTCAGATTGGCGATGAAGCGCCCGCGCCTTTCCCATGCCGCCGCGGCCAGCCGATCCGCCAGCGCTTCCGCCGCCGCCTTGTCTGTCGCGGTGATGATCACCGCCATGCCGTTGAAAGGCGTGTCGCCATAGGCAAAGCCGCCCATGATGGAGACATTGGCAATGCGCTGATCTTGCGCTGCCCATTCCTGACCGAGGTTGATTACCTCAGCATAAGGCCCCTGCGCGGTCAGCATGGAAACGGTGGGTGCCACAATCGGCAAGCGGCGGAAGGCGCGCTGGAAACGCTCACCGGCCAGAAGGCGGCGCATCAGAACAGCACTTTCCGCGCCGCGTTCGCGCATATCCAGATGCGGATTGGTGCGATAGCCGACAAAGGCATCGGTCAGCGCCACCATGCGGTCCGATACATTCGCGTGCAGATCGTATGAACACACCAGGGGCACATCACCCAAGATTTCGCGAATCAGCGCCTGCAAACTGCCTTCCGGATCAAGATCAGCGGTGGCGAGCCCCGCGCCATGCAGCACGCAATAAACGCCATCCACGCGGCCTTTCAGCACTGTCAACCCTTCGCGCCATTGCCGCATGAAGCCATCAAAGGCGTCTTGCTCCACCGGACCATTGGGTTCCGCCATGGCAAGCAAAATGGGGCAAGGTTCCCAAGCGCCGCTGGCATCCATCGCCGTGACAAAGCCTGGCATTTCACCAAGCGCCGCCGGGGCGGCGGAACGCGCATCTGCCACAATGGTATCGCCCGCAATCAGGCAGCGCGTTTCGAAATCCCGCAATGTTGCCGGTGGGGCAAAGCGGTTGCATTCAATGGAAAATCCCAAAAGGGCAATGCGTGGCCCGGCCATTAGATGGCTACTCCCAAAAGTTCCGCGATGCGCGGGGTGGATTTCAGCCCCGTGCCGGTCAGCACCACCACGGTGGTTTCATCGGCGCGAATGGTGCCAGCTTCGAGCAATTTCACGAAAGCCGCCGCTGCCTGGGCGCAGGTGGGTTCCACATAAATGCCGGTGCGTGCGAGATCGAGCGTGGCAGCGCTGATCTCAGCCTCACTCAACATCACTGCGCCGCCGCGGCTTTCCTGCAAAACGGCCATGACTTCCAGCGTGCGGATGGGCTGCGCAATGGCGGTGCCCTCCGCAATCGTGGGCACTGCTGCAATCGCTGGCTGCTTCAGATAAGCGCGCGCAATCGGCGCACAGTTTTCCGGCTGAGCGGCGAAAATGCGCGGCAGTTTCTTGATCTCACCCGCGCGCTGCAATTCAGCAAAGCCGATCCCGCAGCCCAGCACATTGGACCCTGCGCCGCAGGGCACAATCACATTATCGGGCGCGACAAAACCCAAATCCTCCCACAATTCATAGGCAAGTGTCTTCGTGCCGTGCAGGAAAAAGGGGTGCCAATTATGGCTGGCGTAAAAGATGTCAGCAGCCTGGCGCAAAGCCTCATCCGCGCAATCCTGGCGGCTCCCTGGCACCAATTCAATCTCGGCGCCTGATGCACGAGATTGCACGGTTTTCGCCGGAGAGGTTGAAGCCGGCACCAGAATCTTCGCACGCATCCCACCCGCGGCGGCATAGGCCGCGACCGCCGCACCACCATTGCCGGAGGAATCTTCCAAGACATGCGTGACACCCTGCGCGCGCAGCAGGGACAGCATCACCGATGCCCCACGATCCTTGAAGGACCCGGTCGGCATGAACCATTCGCATTTCACCAGCGCGGAGGCGCCGCCAATCACGCGCAGCACCAAGGGCGAACACCCTTCCCCCATGGTAATCGGGTCATCCGGCAGGAAGGGCAGCGCGACCCCATAGCGCCAGATCGAACGATCCTCGGCGCGGATCGCCGCGCGGGTAATGCCGGGCAGCGGCGTCAGCATCAGGGGGGCTTGGCCATCGCCACACCAGCGCGGCGTGGCAAGCGGGTAGGTGGCCCCGCTGCGGGGGTCCAGATAGGAAACGTCTGTCATCCCCCTAACCTCGCTTGCCCTGGGCCGCGCCGCAAGGGATGCTGGGGGCATGAGCAATGACGCCGAAGCCGTAACCCGCCTGGCCGCCGATCTGGTGGCGATTGATAGCCGTTCCTCGGTCTCCAACCTGCCAGTGGCGGATAGGATCGAAGCCGAATTGGCGGGGTTCGAGATCGAACGCCTGGATTATACAGACCCGCAAGGGGTGGCCAAGCGCGCCCTGGTTGCGCATCGCGGCCCGCGCGGCGGTTATGCGCTTTCCGGCCATATGGATACGGTGCCGGAAACCAGCTGGACCGACCCGCCCTGGACGCCGCGCATCCTGGATGGCGTGCTGCATGGGCTGGGCAGCGTGGATATGAAGGGCCCGGTCGCGGCTTGCATCATCGCCGCGCGCGGCCTGCCCGCGAGCGTGCCGGCAACGCTGCTGCTGACGGCGGATGAGGAAACCAGCAAGCAAGGGGCGCGCATCATCGCCGCGCAATCGAAGCTTGCCGCATCACTTGGCTTGCAGGGGATTGTGGTGGCGGAACCAACAGCGCTGGCGCCAGTACGCGGGCATCGCAGCCATATCGAATACACCGCCATTGCGCGCGGCGTGCAGGCGCATTCTTCAACCGGACAAGGGCTGAACGCGAATTGGGCGCTGATTCCCTTCATGGTAGAAATGAAAGCCATTTACGAAAAGCTGCGCTTTGACCCTGGCTATCATGATGCGGCTTACGACCCGCCCTTTTCTGATTTCAACATGGTGATTGATAATCACGGCACGGCGGTGAATGTGACCGTGGCGCAGGCAACGGTGCGGATAAAGTTCCGCCGCAGCCGGCGCATAGATGTCAGCGGCATTGAAGCCGCAGTGCGCGCAGCGGCAGACCGCGCGGGGGTGGAACTGACCGAAAGACGCGAAGGCACGCCACCGGAATTGCCGCTTGATCATCCGTTGATTCAATTGGCGGTCGGCATCACCGGCAAGCCCGCCGCCACCGCGCCCTATGGCACCGATGCCAGCGAATTGCAGGATATCGCGCCCTGTGTGATTTTGGGCCCCGGCACCATCGCCACCGCCCATACGCCGCGCGAATGCGTCGCCTTGGCTGATTTGGCCGCTGCGGTGCCGATCTTCCGACGGATTCTTTCCACCGGCGCTTTGTGAAGGAAAATGAGCCATGTTGCGCAGCATTCTTCTTGCCCTGGATGATACCGCAGGCGCGCTTGCCGCGCGTGATTATGCGTTAGCACTCGCGCGCCATACCGGCGCGGCGCTGACGGCAGCGGTCATTCTTGATCGCCGTGATTTGACCGACGCGCATGAAGCCGTGCCCCCTGGCGCTGCCGCCTTCAAGGAAAGGCGCGATGCGGCGCTTTTGCGCCAGACGCAGGAAGCCGGCGCCGCAGCAGTGGCCGGGCTACGCGAAGCCGCAGGGGATTTTCCCTTCACAGTTCAGGAATTGGCCGCAGCCCCTGCCCCCGCTTTGCTCGCGGCTGCCGGCGCGCATGATGTGTTGATCGTGGGCCGCGATTCCTCGCTTGGGCGCGAAGCGGCAGAGGATGGCCTGGCGCCGGTGATAGAAGCGCTGCTGCACGACCGCACCCGCCCCTTGCTGGTGGTCCCGCCCGGTGCGCGCTTTGATCCGGCGGCTTCAGCGCTGGTCGCTTATGATGCCTCACCAGGTGCTATGCGTGCCGTGCAGCTTTTTGCGCTGCTGGGCCTTGGGCGCGCAGGCGCAACCGTTCTGAGTGTCGCGGATGATGAGGCAAAAGCCGCCGCACTTGCCGGAACGGCCGCGGGTTTTCTGCAGCGCCATGATGTGCCGGCAAAGGCGCTACCCGTTATTGGCACCCATCCGGTGGAGGCGCTTTTGGCGGAAGCTGCTGCTATGCCGGCGGGCATGCTGGTGATGGGCGCCTATGAACATATGGGGCTCCGCGCGCTTTTCACTGGTTCCGCCACCAAACATCTATTGCGTCGCGCGCCCTGCGCGATTTTCGCGGCGCATTAGGCGGGCCGTAATTCCTCGGGCAGCGCGCAAATCCGCTGCCTGACCAGCCAGGCGGAAAAGCGCGCATTTGCGGTCAGCATGGCGAAGGGAATGACACCAAGCAGGCTGATCAGCACGGGTGAGGCGATCAGTAGTGCGGTGAAGGACACGGCTGCGAAAACAAAGGTCAGCGCTAATCCTGCCAGCGTCGGCGCCCAGAATTGCTTGAGCGCATCAGCAAAACTGATACCGCGTTCGCTGCGATTTTGCGGCGCCCAGCCCATGCGCATACCAAAAGGTAGCACCAGCAGAAACAGGCATTGGCTCATCAACCGCGCGGGTTCCATGAAGGCGGTGAAGATCATCTCGGCCAAAGCGCCGCGCAGGAATTGCGTACGCCCGCCGTAGCGTGCGGCAAGGTCGGGCTTCAGCAAAACCTCGATATAGCCAGCAAACTTCGCAGCATAGTGGCAGCACCAGCCGGCAAAAAGCAGCGCGAGCAAGGCGCCAATCGGCGTGGTATCGCCGCCGCCGCCAAGGCCATTCCAGGCGGCCAGCAACAGGATCGCGACATAAAAGGGCGCGCTCAGGAATAGCAGAATCGCCTGGATCAATTGCCAGCGCGCCATGGGGGTCAAGCCCGGCAACCGCAGCAGCGCCAGATACTGCATATTCCCCGCCGCCCAGCGCAGATCGCGCGTGATGAAATCACTATAGCTTGGCGGATTGCCTTCGCTGCTGCCGGCATCATCCGGCAACACGCGCACCTTCCAGCCAGCAGCATGCAGGCGCGTTGCCTCTACCTGATCATGAGACAGGACATGCGACCCATCAGGCAGGGTTTCCAACCGCGCATGGGCGCGAAAGGGCGCGATGCGGATGACGGCGTTATGGCCCCAATAAGGCCCCTCATCACCCTGCCACCAGGCTTGCCCGGTAGCCCAAGCGCGCATGCCGTGCCGCATGCCGAATTGAAAGAGACGCGGAAAACCCGCCTTTGTCGGTCTGCCATGAATAAGCTGTTGTAATATCGCGAGCTTCGGGTCGGCTTCCATGCAAGCCACAAGGCGCAGCACCGCATCAGCGGTCATTTCCGAATCCGCATCCAGGCACAGCATGAAATCATGGCCGTCCGCGTGATGGTCCAGAAATTCCATCACATTGCCGGATTTGAAGCCAGTATTTTGCGCGCGGCGCCGGTAATGAGTCGCAATAGGTTGCGCGGCGGCAAAGGTGCGGCAGGCAGCTTCCTCGGTTACGGCTTCGGCGCCTTCTGGCGTGTCTGACAGGAACCAGAGCGAAAACCGATCCGCAGCGCCGGCAGCCGCCAGCCCCGCCAGCAAACGCGCCAGCGGCGGCAGCACCAGCGCCATATCCTCGCGCCGGATGCAGATGGCGATGGCGGTACGGGCCTGCGGGAGGTCAGGGCGCGCGGCGGTAAGGGCAGGCAGCACGGCGGCCACGGGGTCCCGCACCAACAGCAATATGCCAAGCCCGATCAGCGCATTGCCCGCCGAAAGCGCGGCCCAAGGCAAAGTGCCCGCGATGCAGACCAGAATCAGGATTTCGGGCAGCGTCCAGCCGCCTGGTGCCAGCGTGGCCCAGGCAAGCCAGCACAAGCCGCCCATAAGGGCGGATGCCAGCACCAAGAAGAGAATACGTTTAAGGCGCATGAGTAGTGACACCACAGCTTCCGAGGGTTACTTCGGGGTAACGGAGTTTTTGGCAAGACGCTATGGGCATTGAAAGCCTACTGTTCCATCAGGGGCGAACCAATTCCCTAAGGGACCCCCATTCCAGCTTGCGCACACGCTCGCCCCATGAGTTCGTGGCGAGCAAGTCTAACAAACAAGCTGATTGTTCGGTTTGATTGTGGCACGTCCAGGGGCTTTGACAGCTTGCAAAAAAGGCCAACTTGAGATATCGACCAACAGATCACGATATTCAAAGCAACAAGAGGAAGTTTCAATGAAAATAGCGCGTATTTCGTTGTGGACTGCATCTTTTTGTTTCCTCCTGGCCGCGATGGCGCATGTAGAGTCTCGGGCTCAGCCACGAAGTAGTGTCGATTACGACGGTATTTGGAATGCGCGGATTTCCTGTCCCGAAACGCTATGGAATGGCGAAACTGTTCGCTCAATGACTCAGACTTTATCTGGAATCGAAATAAAGAATGGCACCACCTCTCAGGATGTTCGATTCGTCACTGTAAACCCTCCCGGGCGAACGTTATTGAATAAAGTTTCTCTAAATCTCAACACTCCACAATCTACTATGAGCGTCGACCAAAGGATTGATCCTTGGGCGGTCCAGCCTCCCGGAACACCCACATCGTTCAATTGGAAGTTTGACTTCGGTTTATCTGGTAAAATTGAGAATTCGCCCATGTCGGGGAGAATGCTCAATCCTCAATCCGGGACGTCAAGGCCGTGTTCGGTTACCTTCACTTCCGTTTCTCCTGCGCCCGGTAGTCTGGCGGCTCGGAGACCTCATCAACCTTCCCGTTGACCAAGAATTTTTCTGCAAAGGTTCAGTTCATCCTCTTTAGTACGGCGGCACTTGAGCCGCCCGTAAAAGTGAGAATATTTTACCAAGCCTAGCAGATCGGACACATCCGTCATGGAGGGGTTTGGTAGGCTCCAGGCGCTGACTTATGCCGTGACCAGCAAGGGTTGGCGATAGCCCAATCGCCTTAATCCACTTGCGCCCCGGAAGCGCGCACTACGGGCGCCCAGATTTCAACCTCTCGCCGCATGAAGGCGTCGTATTCCGCCGGGCCAAGCGGCCAGGGTTCCGCACCGTAATCGCGCACGCGCTGAGCAATGGCTGGATCATTCAGTGCCGCGACAATCTCTGCCCCCAGCCTTTCACGAATGGCCGCCGGCACGCCAGCCGGGGCGGTGATGCCATACCAGGAAGCGACATCGAAATTCGGCACGCCCTGTTCTTCCAGGCTTGGCACTTCCGGCATGGTGCTGGAACGCTTGGCCGTAGAAACACCAAGCGCCTTCAACAACCCGCCCAAAACCTGTTGACGCGATGCCGGCGCGTTATCAATCGCGAATAGCGTTTCGCCATTCATCACCGCCGCCATGGAAGGCGCGGTACCGCGATAAGGCACATGCGTCACCTCAATCCCCATGCGCATGCCAAACAGCAGGCCAGAAAGATGCGAAGACGTACCCGACCCGGCCGAGGAAAAATTCGCCCGCGCCGGATTGGCTTTGCAGAAGGCGACCAATTCCGCGACGGATTTGATCGGGCTATCGCCCTTGATGATCAGCACATTGGGCATGGCCGCAATGCGCGCCACCCCCGGCAAATCCTTGAGTGGATCAAAGGAAAGCCGCCGATAGAGCGTCGGCCCAATCCCGTGGGACGCGATGTGATTGACGTAATAGGTATAGCCATCTGGCGCCGCGCGTGCGGTGACTTCCGCCCCCACCATGCCGCCCGCCCCTGGGCGCGGGTCTATGATCATGGGCTGGCCAAGCCTTTCGCGCAGCCGGTTTTCCATCATGCGGAGAAAAATATCGGAAACGCCGCCTGCCGCGCCGCCAATCACGAAGCGCAAGGGCTTATCCGGCCAGGTGCCCTGCGCCTTCACTGCCGGTGCCGCCAAAAGCACCGCCCCAGCCGCAATCATGCTTCTGCGCGTGATCATGATTTATCCCCCCTTGTTACGCTTGGTTTGAGCCAAGCCTAACATGAAAGCCCCGGCTGGGAAGGGAAATCAGGCCGCCGGCAGCAGCACCATGAAGCGCGCGCCGGTTACGGTGCCGCTGGCATCGCGGATATTCTCCGCTGAAATCCGCCCGCGCAGGCCTTCCACGATCTGCCGGCTGATGGAAAGCCCAAGGCCGGAATGCTGGCCGAAGCGCTCTCCGCTCGGGCGTTCGGAATAGAAACGCTCAAAAATGCTTTCAAGCTTATGTTCGGGAATGCCGGGGCCTTGGTCTTCCACGACAACCTCTATCATCGCGCCGGCATGGCGCGCGCTGACCTTCACCGTGCCATACGACGGGCTGAAGGAAAGCGCATTGCCGAGCAGGTTGCGGAAAACCTGCACAACGCGCCCTTCCACGCCGCGCACCACAAGCGGCCCGTCTTCGGCTTCCAGCAGCACCACCGGGTCATCATCATCATCGCGCGTCGCGGCGTGCAGATCAGAAAGCGCGGACAGGATAGGCGCGATATCCACGGGCGTTGAGATGGTGCGCGACAATTCCGCATCCACGCGCGATGAATCGCTGATATCGCCAATCAGCCGATCCATGCGCACCGCATCATCGGCAATGATCGCGAGCAAGCGGTTGCGGCTGGCGGGGTCTTCCACGCGGCGCAGCGTTTCAATGGCGCTCCGCACACTCGTCAACGGATTGCGCAATTCATGCGCCACATCGGCGGCAAAGCGTTCATTGGCATCA
>JBBAUC010000039.1:0-12846 GCA_040398485.1 Roseomonas sp.
GCCCAAAGCGCTCGGGCTGAGTTCTGCAAATCCCGCGCCAGCACACCGATTTCATCATTACGCTTTAGCAGCGCATCCGGCACGGATTGCGCGCGGCCTTCACCTTCGCGGATGCGTTGCGTGGCGCGCGCCAGATCAAGCATTGGCGTGGCGATGGTGCGGGACAGATAAAGCGAAAGTGCCACCGTCAGGATCAGCGCGGTCGCGAATAGCAGCAGCACGGAAGCGCGGATTTCAAACAAGCGCCGATCCACTTCGCGCGCTTCACGCGTCAGCAGCACAATGCCGACACTTTGCGTGCCGCGCCGCGCGGGTTCTGCGACACTCACCAGCAGGCGGCCATCGGCGCTGCGGCGGATATAGGGGGTGACGCCGCCTTCCAGCGCCATGCGCAATTCCTCGCGCCGATCGGGGCCAAGATCGGGCTGCCAATCGAAATCCGGCGCATCGGGCGCGCTATCCACTACCATCCCCGGGCCGCCGCGCCCGCGCAGCAGGGCCGGGAAAAGGCCGACCATTCTTTCGTAAATGCCGGCCACGGTGGAGGTCAGCGCGCCGCGCGGTTCGGGCGGCGGCAGGGGTTCGGCAATCACCGCGCCGCCAACACCATCGCGGATGCGGCTATCGGCCACCAGCAGGCCGGCCGTATCCAACAACCGCGCCTGGGTATTGGGCGAAGGGTCCACCAGGCGCCGCAGCAAGGGTCGCGCCGCTTCCAATTGCAGCACATAGCGTTCGCCTTCCGGCCGCACCGCGGCTTCAGCGATGGCGCCGGCATAGATGCGCGCCTGGGTGCGCATGGCCTCAACCTCCGCGCCCAAAAGCGCGTTCTGATATTGGTCGAGGTAAAGCAGCGATGCCGCGAGCAAGGCGGGCGGCAGCGCATTCAGCAGCAGAATGCGCCGAAGCAGCGGCGAAAAGCCGCGCTTTGCCTGTTCCGGCTGAGCCTCAGCTTCGGAAAGGCGATCGAGCGGCGGGGAGGTATCGGGCACGCAGGTTCCTTAACGCGGAATGCGCGCCAGGGAAATCGCGCCGGAAGGTTCAGCCCCGGCGGATAGGTGGCACGCTGCCGCCGCCCTGAGGTGGTGGCGGCGGCGCGCCCCAACCCCCGGAAGGCGGCGGTGGAGGTCCTTGCGGCTGCCATCCCCCCGGCGCTTGCTGCGGATAGGGCGGTTGATAGCCGCCGCCATAGCCCCCGGGTGGCAGGTCTGGCGCCAGCGGGTCAGGGCCAAAGCGATTATAGCCTGGCGTGCCGCGCAGAAAGCCCGCAACGATGAAGGCCCAAAGCGAGCCAATCAGGGGGATGAAATTCACCAGCACCCACCAGCCGGAATTGTCTCGGTCATGCCAACGCTTGGCCTGCCCGGCGAGGCCCACCCACAGCCCGACCAGCCCAGCGATGATGGAAAACGGCCCCATGCCGACAGTGCCCATGCCGGATTTCCCCGGCAGGGCATTTCTGGCGCCGAAGAATTGCGCATCCAACGCGCTGGCCGCAATGTTGATGCCAATCGGGATCAGAAAATAGAAAATCCACCAGGTCTTGCGGCTGATGCGGCCATTGAAGCTGAACCATTCTGCCAGGGTCATGGGCCTTCCTCTCCAGTCTTAAGCTGTAAGACTATCGCGTATGGGGCCCGAAGGAAATCTCAGCCCCCCAACAACAACCCCGGCAAAGCCGCCATATCCGCAAATGGCTCCGCCCCATGCGCTGCAAGCACCGCAGCCGGGCTTTCATGGCAAAAACCCAGCACACGGCAGCCAGCCGCACGCCCCGCGCGCACACCGGGCACGCTATCTTCAATCACCACGCAATCCTGCGGCGCCGCGCCACAGGCCGCGGCCGCGGCCAGATACATATCCGGCCAGGGCTTGGGGCGCGGCACATCCTCATAGGAAAACACCCGCCCGGCGAAAATCTGCGCGAGTCCCAAGCTCCGCATCTTCGCGGCCAATTCAAAGCGCGCGGAATTGGAAGCTACCGCCACCGCCACACCCGCCACAGCAAAGGCGCGCACCGCTTCGACCGCACCCGGTATGGCCAGCGTTTCTTCCGCCATGCGCCGCGCGATCAGGGTCGAGATTTCCTGCCCCCATTCGGGCGGCAGCAGCCCGACCCGCGCTTCAATGCGGGGCAGCATATCGGGCAGCGCCATACCCAAAAATGTCTCCCGCGCTTCGGCTGCCGTCATGGGCCAGCCGCGCAGAGTCATTTCCTCGGCGACGATGCTATTCACCACCAATTCGGTATCGGCCAAGACGCCATCGCAATCAAACAGGATGGCAGCGGGGCGCTTCATGCCTCGGCTTTGGCGCGCGCAGGGGCCTCAACGCGCAGCTTTTCATGCGGGCAATCGCGATGCTGCTTCGGGCATTGCCGCCCACCGGCGAAGGAACACAGGCTGCGCCCGGATTGCAGCGCGCCGCGCACGAGCCCTGCCAAGGATGCGATGAAAGCCGGATCACTATTCTGCGCCGGTACGCGAAAATAGCCGGGGATGCCAAGATGCTCGGCTTCTTCCCGATATTCCACATCCAATTCCACCAGGGTTTCGGAATGCTCCGACACAAAAGCGATGGGGCAGATCAGGATCGCGACCTTTTCTTTCGCCGCACGCTCAATCTCGCCTTCCGTAGAAGGGCCAATCCAGACCTGCGGCGTCACGCGGGATTGATAGCAGACAATGTGATCAAGCTCCGGCATCGCCAATTCAGCGACCACCGCGGCAACCGTCTGTTCCACCTGCCATTGATAGGGATCGCCCGCTTTCACAATGGATTCCGGCAGGCCATGGGCAGAAAACAATACGCGGAGCGGGACTTCCGCCGGCAATTCCGCGCGCGCCTTGGCATAGGCTTCACGCACCAGCCGCGCGGTCGCCGCCGCAAAGCCCTGATCCGAATGCCAGCAACACAGTGCCGTGGTCGGCACATCCATCCCGATCTTGCGCGCAGCTTCCTGCCAGGCAACCAGGCTTGATCCCGTGGTTGTCGTGGAGAATTGCGGATAGAGCGGCACCAGCAGAATACGATCCGGCGCCCATTCCTTCACGGCGCGGGCGCATTCATCACTCATCGGGTGCCAATAGCGCATGGCGACAAAGCAGCGGGTTTCCGTGCCCGGTTCATTAGCCAGGGCGGCTTCCAGGCTGCTCGCCTGTTCTTCTGTCAGTTCCCGCAGCGGTGAACGCCCACCCAGCACCGCGTAGTTTTCCTGCGCGGGCTTGGTGCGGCGCCAGGCGATCAGCTTGCCAAGCCAGGGGCGGATAAAGCCCGGCACGCGCAGAATGGCGGGGTCCGTGAACAGATTGACCAGGAATGGCCGCACGCTTTCCGGCGCATCGGGTCCGCCGAGGTTGAACAGCACAATAGCCAGGCGCTGGCGGCGCGGCGATGCGGGCATCATCTGATCCATATGCCCGCACATGACATGCGCGGGCTGGGGGTCAAGGGTTCAAAGCAGCCGGGGGAGCGTTTTTTCGCCCCCAAGCGCCAGATTCAGGCATTTCCTTGGACAGGGGCGGCGGCAGCCTGCTGCTGCGCGCGGCGATTCTGCCAAAGGGCGACGAAATCAATCGGCGCCAGCAGCACGGGCGGGAAGCCACCATCGCGCGTCACATCGGCCAGGATATTGCGCGCGAAGGGAAACAACAGGCGCGGGCATTCCACCAGCAGCACGGGTTCCAGCATCTCCGGCGCGATGCCATTCACGGTGAAAATGCCGCAATAGACCAATTCGGCGATGAAGGCCGTGGTCTCACCGCCCAGCTTCGCCTCACAGCGGATTTGCAGCGTCACCTCGAAGTTTTCCTGGCCTTCCTGCAGGCGGCGGGCCTGGACATCCAACGCAATGTCAACCTTGGGCGCTTCGCGCAGATTGATGAAAATCTGCGGCGCGCCCGGCACTTCGAAGGACAGATCCTTGGTGTATTGCAGATTGAGCGTGATGGGGCTGGGCGCCATCTGCCCGGGGCCATTTGCGGGCTGGGCGGCGGATTGTTCGGACATGACAAAGCCTTTCGAAACGGAGGCGGCAGGGGCCGTTTATTTGGCCGGGGCGGTAGCACGCGGGCGGCAGGGCGGCAAACCAGCCCTGCTTACCTTCCCCCAGCCCCACCCGGTTCAAAAAACTGCGGGTGGTTGAACTGGAACATGCGCGCATTCAGCGGCATCCCGGTTTCAACCTGCGTCAGCGTCACGCGGGTTTCGCGCCCCTGGGCATCCAGCACGGCCCATTGGCGCAATTCCAGGGGTTCCGGCTGGAAAACCAGGGTGAGCGATCCCTCTCGCGGGTCATTGGTGCGGAACAGGGTGATGCGCAGGAACCCGCCATCGCGCTGGATACGGCTGATGGTGACATCCCCGGAAAGCCGGATTTCCGGGCGCAGCAGCATCCCAAGCGGTGTGGCGCTGGTGGGCAGCGTGGTCGGCGCCTTCAATTCCCGGTCATAGAGCAGGAATTGGTTGCTATCCGCCACCAGCAGCAGCGGTTCTGGCGGGTCATAATCAAACCGCATCCGCCCCGGGCGGGAGATATAGGCCCAGCCCTGAGCCGAAGCGCCATTCTGCGCGATTTGCAGAAACCGGGCGCGGAGTGTGGTCAGCCGGTTCAAATAGGCCTCGACAGCCGCGATATCGCGTCGGTCACGGTCGGAAAGCGCAGCCGCCCGGGGCTGGGCCAGGGCGGGGAGCGGCAGCAAAAGCGGGGCGGCAAGCAGGGCGCGGCGGAACATAGCCCTCATGTGGACCGCCTGGGCGCGAAGGGGAAGGCCCCCGGCGCTTGATTGATCCATGGGGGGCGTTAGCTTGCGCCCGCGCCAGAAGGGGTAGGCCATGACACAACGCGATGATTTGAACCGCAGCGGCAGGGCTGAGCGCGCTGAGATTTTCGGCGCGGGCGATGCTGCCTTAGCCAATGGCGCCTTTGGCTTTGGCGATCTGATGGCCGAACTTGTCTATGGCAATATCTGGAACCGCCCCGGCCTGTCCCGCCAGGAACGCATGGCGGTGACGCTGGCGGTGCTCTGTTCCGTGCAAAACCAGGCGCAGCTTCGCCGCCATGTGGCTGCCGCACTGAGGCTTGGCCTGACGCCGCGCGCCATTGTGGAAGTCCTGATCCAGATCGGCATTTATCGGGGCTTCGCAGCATCGGAAACCGCGCTGGAAACTGCGCTTGCGGTCTTTGCCGAGCAAGGCATCACGCTTGAAGCCGACCCACCGCGCAGCGATACGTTGGAAGTGCTGATGGAACGCGGCCGAGACCTGCAAGGCGCGCTGCATGCGGAACGCCGGCATGATGGCCATGCCGCGCCGGATAATCCCGCCACAGGCAGCATTTATCCGCTGGTGGTGCAGTATTGCTATGGCGAAATCTGGGACCGGCCAGGGCTTGATCGGCGGTTGCGCGCATTATGTGCCGTGGCGTCCTTCGCGGCCTTGGATCACGATATTTTGCTGCGCAAATTCATCCTCTCCGCGCTCAATATCGGTGCCAGCAGGGGTGACATCATTGAAGCGCTGATCCAGGGCGGGCCTTACAACGGGTTCGCCTTCATGCTGAAGGCGCTGAATATCGCGCAGGAAGCCTTCGCCACGCTGGATAAGGTGTGAAGCCAGGTATGACAAAGACAAGGCTTTATCTGGCATTGCTGCTGACCGTGCTGCTCTCGGCCTGCGCCGTGGCACCGCCGGCGCCACGGGAAGCGCCGCTTTCCTACCCGCCGCTTGCGCGCGAAAGAATGCTGCGCATCGCCATTGCAGAATGGGAAGAATGGGGGCGGCAGGTTTCAGACCGGCAGCCGGGCCCTGCTCAGGAATCGGACCCCACCGGCTTCCCGCGTCTGCAAGCCTATTGGCGGGCAGTGCCGGAAGGGCGCGACATCATCACGCGCAATCGCGCGCTATTTCGTGCGGGGTATGAAGGGCAATGGCAGCAGGATGCCTGGTCCGCCGCCTTCATTTCTTTTGTGATGCAAACAGCCGGGATTGATGCGCGGGAATTCACGCCCTCTGCCGCGCATGGCACGAGCATTGATGGCATGATCGCGGATGCGCGGGCATTTCCGCATCAGGCACCCTTCATCCCGCATCGGGTGCGGGACCGCATCGCCGCGCCGGGGGATTTGCTCTGCGCCGATCGTTCCAGCCGGCCCTTAGCCAATTGGCAGGACCGCGCCGGGGATCAGGGGCGGTTTCGGCCCATGCATTGCGATATTGTCATCCGCAACCATCACGGCATGGTTGAAGCCATTGGCGGCAATATTCAGGATGCGGTGACGATGGCGCGCTTCCCGACCGATCGGCGCGGCATTTTGCTGCCCGCCCCCCCTGGCGCGCCGCAATGGTTCGCCATATTCGAAAACCGTCTGGGGCGGCTGCCGCCCTGGACCGCCCTGCCCAACCCGGAGGCTTCCCGCCCGTGACCGATCTTTTCTCCCCGCTGACTTTGCGCGGCGTTACCTTTTCCAACCGCATCGGCGTGGCACCCATGTGCCAGTATTCCTGCCATGATGATGGCATTCCAACCGAATGGCATTTGGTGCATCTGGGCGCGCGCGCTTCCGGGGGCGCTGGCATGGTGATGGTGGAAGCCACCGCCGTGACAGCGGAAGGCCGCATCAGCCCAGGCGATGTCGGCATTTGGTCTGACGCGCATCTGGCAAGCCACACGCAATTGGCATCCGCACTTGCGGCACTCGGCACCGTGCCCGCCATTCAATTGGCGCATGCCGGGCGCAAGGCATCGCGCAAGCAGGCCTGGCTGCCCGGCCCCGCCGAACCTTCCTGGGAAACCCTTGGCCCCTCCGCTGAGGCCTTTGGTGATTTCATGCCGCCGCGCGCCATGACGGAAGCCGATATTTCTGCGTCCATCGAAGCCTTCGTCGCCGCCACCAAGCGTTCCATCAAAGCAGGTTACCGGCTGATCGAATTGCATGCCGCGCATGGCTATTTGCTGCATCAATTCCTGAGCCCGCTGACCAATAAGCGCAATGACCGTTGGGGCGGGGATTTTGAAGGCCGCGCGCGCCTGCCGCTTGAAATCGCCGCCGCCATGCGCGCCGCCATGCCATCCGATGCCGTGCTGGGCGTGCGTGTTTCGCACACGGATTGGGTCGCGGGTGGCTGGACCACCGAAGAAACCGTGGAGCTTTCGCGCCGCTTCAAGGCGATTGGCGTGGATTTCATGGATGTGTCTTCCGGCGGCAATGATCCTCGCCAGCAAATCCCGCTTGGGCCTGGCTATCAGGTGCCAGGTGCGGCGGCGGTGAAAAAAGGTGCCGGCATCATCACCGCGGCGGTTGGCCTGATTACGGAAGCGAAGCAGGCGCAGGCCATTCTGGATGAAGGCCATGCGGATTGGATCTATCTGGCGCGCGTGTTGCTGCGCGACCCCTATTGGCCCTTGCATGCAGCAGCCGAACTTGGTCGCACGGAAGCGGTGCCCACGCCACCGCAATATGATCGTGGCTGGAATGCGCTCGGCAAGACGAAGATGGCCATGCCCATCGCCAACCCCATGCCGCGCTTGGGATGAGCACGCGCTTTTCCTTCGACAATAGCTATGCCCGCCTGCCGGCGCGTTTTTGTATCCGGCAGGCACCCATTGCGGTGGCGGCGCCTCGGCTGGTGTTTTTCAACGCGGCGCTTGCGGAAGCACTTGGCCTTGATGCGGCGGCGCTTGCGGGTGCTGAGGGTGCCGCGATTTTCGCCGGCAATCTTGTGCCGGATGGCGCGGAGCCACTCGCCATGGCCTATGCCGGCCATCAATTTGGCGGCTTTAGTCCGCGATTGGGCGATGGTCGCGCGCTGCTTCTAGGCGAGGTGATTGGCCGTGACGGGCAGCGTCGCGATATTCATCTGAAGGGCAGCGGGCGGACGTTGTTTTCGCGCGGTGGTGATGGCCGCGCCGTGTTGGGGCCGATGCTGCGCGAAGCCATCATCAGCGAAGCCATGGCAGCGCTTGGCGTGCCGACCACGCGCGCGCTTGCAGTGGCGATGACGGGTGAGGCGGTGCTGCGCGAAAAATTGCAACCAGGCGCGGTGCTGACGCGCGTGGCGGCCAGCCATATCCGTGTCGGCAGCTTTCAATATTTTGCCGCGCAGGAAGATCAGGAAGCGCTGAAGGTTCTCGCGGATTTCGCCATTGCGCGGCATGATCCTGCGGCGGCCCACGCGGAAAACCCCTATGTCGCGCTGCTGTCTGGCGTGATTGCGCGTCAGGCGAAGCTGATCGCGACCTGGCTCCATATCGGCTTCATCCATGGCGTGATGAATACCGACAATATGACCATCAGCGGTGAGACGATTGATTACGGCCCCTGCGCCTTCATGGATGCCTATGATCCCGCGACGGTATTGAGTTCCATTGATCATGGCGGGCGCTATGCCTATGCCAATCAGCCACGCATGGCGCAGTGGAATCTGGCGCGGCTTGCGGAAGCGCTTTTGCCGCTTTTGGCAGAACAGGAAGAAGCCGCGCTGGAGCTTGCGCAAGCGGCCCTTGGCGCCTTCGCCCCTGCCTTTGAAGCCGCCTATTTCGATGGTTTTGCACGCAAGATCGGCATTGCGGAGCGCATGCCGGAAGATACCGCGCTCATTGAGGATTTGCTCCGCCGCATGGCGGAACAGGGCGCTGATTTCACCCTAACTTTCCGCGCCCTGGCAGGTGCGGCGGCAGGCGATGCGGCGGCAGCCCGCGCGCAATTCAACGACCCGGCAGCGTTTGATTCCTGGGCAGAGGGTTGGCGCGCTAGGATCACGCACGAAGAAGCCCCCGCGCGCCTGATGCGCGCCAGCAACCCGGCCTTCATCCCGCGCAATCATTTGGTGGAGGCTGCCATCCGCGCCGCCGAGGACCGCGATGATTTCCGCCCCTTTGAGGCGCTGATGGCAGTCCTGGCGCGACCCTTTGAAGATCAGCCAGAACACGCGGCATTCGCCAGCCCGCCCAGGCCCGAAGAACGCGTGCTGGCCACCTTCTGCGGGACCTGAGATCACGCCCCGCCTGTTGCCTTTCGGGGGAAAAAGGACCACATAGGTCCGGAAACTGCCTCCTATCCAAAGGGCCAAGCCATGTTCATCGAAACCGAAGCCACCCCGAACCCCGCCACGCTGAAATTCCTGCCAGGCCGGGAAGTATTGGGTGATCGCGGCACGGCGGATTTCACGAGCGTCGAGGAAGCCGCAGGCCGCTCCCCGCTGGCCGAGCGGCTGTTTGGCCTTGGCGAAGTCGCGCGGGTGTTTTTTGGCTCGGATTTCGTGACCGTGACCAAGACGCTTGACACAGATTGGCAGACGCTGCGCCCGCAAGTGCTGGGCGCCATCATGGAACACTACTTGGCCGGCTTGCCCATTCTGGAAGGTGCCGCAGCCGAAGAACATGCTGAGGATTTTGAGCCTGCCGATCAGGAAATCGTCCTGCAAATCAAGGAATTGCTGGATACCCGCGTGCGCCCGGCTGTTGCCAGCGATGGCGGCGATATCGTGTTTCGTGGCTTCCGCGATGGCATTGTGCGGCTGCGCATGCAGGGTGCCTGTTCCGGCTGCCCTTCTTCCCGCGCCACCTTGAAGCATGGTGTGGAAAACATGCTGCGCCATTACGTGCCGGAAGTGGTGGCGGTGGAGCAGGTGGAAGCCTGACGCTATAGAGCCCCTGTTTTCACTGCCCTGACGGAGCCAAACCATGTCCGAAACCGCCGCGCCGCTTGATGATCAGGCGCTTGATCAGCTTTTCCGTGCCGCGCGCACCCAGAACAAGTGGCAGGACCGGCCCGTGCCGGATGCCAAGCTGCATGAGCTTTATGAGCTGCTGAAATGGGGCCCGACTTCGGCCAATTCCTCACCCGCGCGCTTCGTGTTTGTGCGCACGTCGGAAGGCAAGGCGAAGCTCAAGGAAGCGCTTTCTGCCGGCAATACCGAGAAAACCATGACCGCGCCGGTCACGGCGATTGTCTGCTACGACAGCTATTTCTACGACAAGCTCGGCCAACTTTTCCCGCATGCGGATGCCAAGCCCTGGTTCACCTCCAGCCCAGAATTCGCGGAAAAGACCGCGTTCCGCAATGGCTCGTTGCAGGGCGCTTATCTGATGCTGGCGGCGCGCGCCATTGGGCTTGATGTCGGCGCCATGAGCGGCTTTGACAATGCCAAGGTGGATGAGCTGTTCCTGTTCGGCACCGGCTGGAAGTCCAATTTCCTGGTCAATCTGGGCTATGGCGACCCCGCCGGCCTGTTCCCCCGCAGCCCTCGGCTTTCCTTTGATGAGGCCGCGCGGCTGGAATAGGCGCAGCCCGCCCGCCGGGTTTGACCCTGGCGGGTTCTGGACTAAACAGGCGGTCAAACGCGCAACCGAGAGACTGCCTTGAACAAGCCCCTGCCCAATTCGCTCCGCCAGGGGCCTGACGCCCGTGGACGCTTCGGCCCTTATGGTGGGCGTTTCGTCGCCGAAACGCTGATGCCGCTGATCCTTGAGGTTGAAAAAGCCTATGAGGAAGCGAAGCGCGATCCTGCCTTTATGAATGAATGGCGGCGCCTGCTGACCCATTATGTGGGTCGGCCTAGCCCGCTTTGGTTAGCCGAACGCCTGACGCAAAAGCTCGGCGGTGCAAAAATCTATTTCAAACGTGATGAGCTGAACCATACCGGCGCGCATAAGATCAATGCGGTGCTGGGGCAGATCATGCTTGCGAAGCGCATGGGCAAAACGCGCATCATCGCGGAAACCGGCGCCGGGCAGCATGGCGTTGCCACCGCGACTGCTTGTGCATTGTTCGACCTGCCTTGCACCGTGTTTATGGGCGCCACCGATGTGGAACGCCAGCAACCAAACGTGTTTCGCATGAAGCTTTTGGGGGCGGAGGTTGTGCCCGTGACATCCGGCGCTGCGACGCTGAAGGATGCGATGAATGAAGGGCTGCGTGATTGGGTCGCCAATGTGCACGACACCTATTACTGCATCGGCACGGTCGCCGGCCCGCATCCCTTCCCCATGATGGTGCGCGATTTCCAATCCGTCATTGGCACGGAAGCGCGCGAACAAATGATGGCTGCTGAAGGGCGCCTGCCGGATTTGCTGGTGGCGGCGATTGGCGGCGGTTCCAACGCTATGGGGCTGTTCTACCCCTTCCTGGATGATCCAAGCGTTGCGATGCATGGCGTGGAAGCCGCCGGCAAAGGCGTGGATACGGAAGAACACGCGGCGTCGCTGACGAAGGGCCGCCCCGGCGTGCTGCATGGCAATCGTACCTATCTGTTGCAGGATGAATTCGGCCAGATCATGGAAGCGCATTCCATCAGCGCCGGCCTGGATTATCCTGGTGTGGGGCCCGAACATTCCTGGCTGCATGACATCAAGCGCGTTGAGTATACGAGTGCCACGGATGATGAGGCGCTATCGGCCTTCCAATTATGCTCCAAAATGGAAGGCATCATCCCGGCTTTGGAACCCGCGCATGCGCTGGCGCATGTGATCAAGATAGCGCCCAGCATGCCGAAGGATAAGCTGATCATTATGAATATGTGCGGCCGTGGCGATAAGGATATCTTCACCGTGGCGCGCGCCCTTGGCGTTTCGATGTGAGTGTCATGACAGGAACTCCCCGTATCGCCGCGCGCTTCGCGGCCCTGCGCGCCGAAGGGCGCGGCGCCTTGATACCGTTTCTGGAAGCTTTCGATCCGGATCGCGCGACCGCCATGGAAATCCTGCGTGGCTTTCCCGGTGCTGGTGCTGACCTGATTGAAATAGGCTGCCCCTTCACGGACCCGATGGCCGATGGCCCAACTGTTCAGCGCGCCGGCCAGCGCGGGCTGAAGGCGGGGGCTACGCTTGCCGGCACCCTGCAAATGGTGCGCGAATTTCGCGCCGGAGATACCGAAACGCCGATCATCCTGATGGGCTATTACAACCCCATCCTGTCCTATGGCGCGAATTTCTGCGCTGATGCGGCAGCGGCGGGCGTGGATGGACTGATCATTGTGGATGTGCCGCCAGAAGAAGCGGATGAGATCGAACCCCAAGCGCGCGCCGCCGGGCTTGATATGATCCGCCTCATTGCGCCAACCACAGATGATGCACGCATGATCAAGGTTTTGGCCGCGACATCCGGCTTCATCTATTACGTCGCCATTACCGGCATTACCGGCACACGCAGCGCGACCGGCGCCGAGTTGGCCGAGGCTATTCCGCGCATCCGCAAACACACCAAGCTGCCGATCGCGATTGGCTTTGGCGTGCGCACCCCGGAACAGGCGGCAGAAGCCGCACGCATTGCCGATGGTGCGGTGGTGGCTTCAGCGCTCATTGATGTGCTGGCGAATGATCTTGATGCCGAAGGCCGCGCCAAACCAGGCACGGCGCAGAAGGTGCTGGATCAGGTTGCGGCGCTGGCATCAGCGGTGCGGAGCGTGAAGAAAGGCGCCTGAAGGCGTCGCTTAGGTTGTTGAGAGGAAGAGTGTAATGACCTCCCCCATTGGTCCCCTAACTGGTCTGCGTGTTCTTGACCTAACTCGCGTTCTTGCCGGCCCCACCTGCACACAGATGCTGGGCGATTTGGGCGCCGAAGTGATCAAGATTGAACGCCCGGAAGCCGGTGATGATACGCGCGGCTTCGCGCCACCCTTCGTGCCGAACACGAAGGAAAGCGCTTACTTCGTCGGCGTCAATCGCAACAAGAAATCCGTGACACTGGATATCGCCAAGCCCGAGGGCCAGGCGATCATCCATAAGCTGCTCGAGCATTGCGATATCCTGGTTGAGAACTTCAAGGTCGGCGCCTTGGCCAAATACGGCCTGGGCTATGAGCAATTGGCCAAGACCCATCCGCGGCTGATCTATTGTTCCATCACTGG
>JBBAUC010000039.1:12946-18894 GCA_040398485.1 Roseomonas sp.
CGGCTTGGCAATCAGCACCCCAATATCGCGCCCTATCAGGAATTCCCGACCAAGGATGGCTATCTCATTCTGGCGGTTGGCAATGACCCGACTTTTGAGCGCTTCTGCAAGGCTTTCGGCCAGGAAGCGCTGCTGGCCGACCCGCGCTTCGCCACCAACCCGATCCGCGTACAAAATCGCCAATTGGTGACGGATACACTGACACCCGTGATGAAATCCAAAACCACGGCGGAATGGATTGATGCTTTGGAAGCGCTCAAAATCGGGTGCGGCCCCATCAATACGCTGGAACAGGTTTTCGCCGATCCACATGTGCAGGCGCGCGAAATGGTCGTGGAAATGGCGCATGGCAGTGGAGAGACGGTGAAGGTCATCGCCAATCCCGTGAAGCTTTCCGCGACACCGCCAAGTTATCGCAGCCCGCCGCCCGTGCTTGGCGAGCACACGGAAGATGTGCTGGCTTCCGTGCTGAAAATGAGCGCGTCTGACATCGCGGCGCTTAGGGAAAAGGGCATCTTGTGACGCCGATCCCCGCTGAGGCACGACCTGGCGCGCTGCGCTGGCTTTCGCCCGCGGGGTTTTTCACGCTGCGTTGGCTGGAATGGGGGCAAGTATCTGGCGCCCCGGTGGTCTGTGTGCATGGGCTGACACGTTCCGGGCGGGATTTTGATGCGCTGGCACGCGCACTCGCCGCTGCTGGGCGACGGGTTTTCTGCCCTGATTTGCCGGGGCGTGGTGCTTCGGATTGGTTGCCTGATCCCGCGCTGTATCAGCCGCCGATCTATTCCCAGGCGCTGGCGCATTTGCTGGCGCGGATGGATGGGCCGGTGGATTGGGTGGGCACGTCACTGGGCGGCATTTGCGGTATGGGTATTGCCGCCACACCTGGCAATGCGATCCGGCGCATGGTGCTGAATGATATCGGCGCCGTCATCCCCGCCGCCGCGCTAGCCCGCATTCGCGACTACATCAATCAGCCCGCGCAAGCCTTTCCCGATATCGCGGCGCTTGAGGCGCATTTGCGTAAGGTGCATGCACCCTTTGGCAAGCTAAGCGATTCCGAATGGCGCCATTTGGCGGAAAACTCGGCCCGTAGGGATTCCACGGGCGCCCTGCAACTGCATTATGATCCCGCGATCACCCATGCCTTCAGTGTGGGCGATGTTGCGGATATTGATCTTTCGCTGTTCTGGGCTGCGATTGCCATTCCGGTCCTGATCCTGCGCGGCGCCACCAGCGATATCCTGCCCGCGGAAGTCGCGGCGGAGATGGCGCGCAAGCCAAGCGTGCGGCTGATTGAAATTGCTGATGCCGGCCATGCGCCGGCGCTTATGGCGTCTGATCAGATCAGCGCCATTCGGGATTTCCTGAACGCGCCATAGCGCTTGGCGCCACGCGCCCGGCCTGCTTCACTGTTTCCATGATTGGTCGAGGTTTGCCGCATGTATGATGTGATCGTGATCGGTGCGGGTTCATCAGGCGCTGTTTTGGCAGCGCGGCTTTCAGATGATTCGCGCCGACGCGTGTTGCTGCTGGAAGCCGGGCGCGATTGGCGCGCGGCGGAAGCGCCAGCCGCTTTGCGCAGCCCCAATATCGTGCCCTTCATGCATGACCCTGCGCATCAGGCCGCCTGGCAATGGCCAGGGCTGATGACCAGGCGCACCAGCGCTCAGGCGCCAAAATTCTATTGGCGCGGCAAGGCGCTGGGCGGTTCTTCCACGGTCAATGCGCAAATCGCCATTCGCGGCGTGCCAGCCGCTTTTGATGCCTGGGCTGAGGCAGGGTGTGAGGGTTGGTCTGCCGCCGATGTCATGCCAATTTTCGATGCCATCGAAGATGATGCGAATTACGGCACGCCAGGCAAGCGCCAGGGTGGCCCCATTCCAGTCTGGCGCATGCCAGAAGAAAACTGGGGCGCGGTTGATTGCGCGCTGCGCGACGCCGCGCGCATCGCGGGCTATGCTGCGAAGCCCGATTTGAATGCGCCGGAAGGTGAGGGGCTTTCCTGCAACCCGATCAATCTGCGCCACGGCCAGCGCGTGACGACCAATGATGGCTATCTGGAACCGGCGCGCGGTCGGGCGAACCTAACCATTCGCGGCAATGCCTTGGTGGATCGCGTGATCTTTGCAGGACGTCGCGCAACAGGTGTGCGCGTGCGATTTGGTAATGGCGCGTTTGAGGAAATCGCGGCGCGTGAGGTGGTGCTTTGTGCCGGCGCCATCCATAGCCCGTGCATTTTGATGCGCAGCGGCATCGGTCCTGCTGCTGCCTTGCGAGGCTTAGGTATTGAAGTGCTGCATGATGCGCCTGCTGTCGGCCAACACTTCATGGATCACCCGATCCTGCGCGCAAGTCTTGCGCTGAAGCCTAGATTTCGCGCCGAAGGCGCCGATGCGCGGCATACCAATTGCTGCCTGACCTATAGCAGCAAACTCGGCGGTGGTGGTGAGCGTGACATGATCATCATCGCCTATAATCATCGCGGTCTGGCCGAAAGCGGCGTGGCACCCAATGGCGGCATTGGGGTGGCACTTTATGATGCGCTGTCACGCGGCGAGGTGCGTTTGGCCTCAGCCGATCCGGATGCGCAGCCGGTGGTCGAGGAAAACATGCTTGATCATCCCTCCGATCGGTTGCGCATGCGCGATGGTGTGCGGCGCTTGGCGAAGCTTTGCGCCTTGCCGCCGGTGGCTGATATGGCGGACGCCATCACCTTTGGCGAAACCGCGCTTTCCATGGCGGAAGCCGCCGCGTTGGCCGATGATGCACTGGATCAGATCATGCTTGATCAGGCAGGCGATATCCAGCACGCCGCCGGCACTTGCCGCATGACCGCGCATGAAGACCCGCGCGGCGTGGTGGACCCTGATTTGAAAGTGCGCGGTGTGGAGGGTCTGCGTATCGCGGATGCTTCCATCATGCCAAGTGATTGCCGCGCCAATCTGCACTTTACCTGTGTGATGATCGGCGAAGCTGCGGCGCGGCGGATGCGCGCCATTCCTTAACTGCGCTCAGCTTTGGTCTTTTCCACAAGCTGGCGATCTTCCACGCGCAGGATCCGGTCATGAAACCGCGCCACCGCCGGGCGATGCGCGATGGAAAGCATGGTCAGCTCAGGCAGGGCGCGCTTCAGCCTTTCGTGCAGTTCTTCCTCGGCTTCTGGATCAAGGCTTGCCGTTGCCTCATCCAGAAACAGCCAATCTGGGCGCAGCAGAAAGGCGCGCGCGAAGGAAAGCCGTTGCTGTTCGCCACCGGAAAGTCGCTGGCCCCAACTATCACTATCACCAAGCCGGGGCGCGAGGTGCCCAAGACCCGCTTCCTCCAACGCCGCCACAGCCTCAGCATCGGTGAAGCCTGCCTCATCTTCCGGGTAGCACACGGCGCGCTTCAGGGTGCCGAGCGGCAGATAGGGGCGCTGCGGCAGAAACAGCGCGCGCGCATCCTGGGGCAGAGAAATTGTGCCGCTGCCAAAGGGCCAAATGCCGGCAATGGCGCGAAACAGGGTGGATTTGCCTGAACCCGAAGGGCCATTGATCAGCACTGCCTCCCCAGGCGCGACATCCATTTGCGCGCCGCTCAGCAGCACGCGCCCATCGGGGAGCTTGAGCGTGACATCGCGCATGGCAAGACCTTCAGCACTTCCCGTGCTGGCTTTTGGCCCTGAATCAGCCTCACGCGCTTTAGCCACTGCTTGGGTGAAGCCCGTCAGGCGCTGCACGGTCGCGCGCCATTCCGTCAGCTTGCCGTAATTATCCACAAACCAGGAAAGCGCGCCCTGCACCTGGCCAAAGGCGCTGCTGGTTTGAATAAGGCCACCAAGCGGCAGGCGCCCCGCAAAATAGGCCGGCGCGGCGACAACAATCGGGAAGATGGACGCCACCTGCCCATAGCCCGCGGTGAAGAAGGTCAGGCGCTTGGTGGCGCGCATGATGTCCCACCAATTCAGCATCAGCTTGCTGAAGCGCTGCGTCAGCCCGCGTTTTTCATCGGCCTCACCACCATAAAGCGCGATGCCTTCGGTGTTTTCACGCAGCCGCACCAGCGCATAACGAAAATCCGCTTCGAGCCTTTGCTGGGAGAAATTGAGCGCAATGAGCGGCCGCCCGATCAAATGCGCAAGCCAGGTACCTAGCAGCGCATAGATCAGCGCCACCCAGACCATATAGCCCGGAATTTCGACGCCAAGCACCGTGACCGGCCCGGAAAGCGACCAAAGCACCAGGATGAAAGACCCCAGCGTGACAATGGAATTGAGCAAGCCAATGCCAAGCCCAAGTGTATCTTCCACAAACAACCGCGCATCATCGGCGATGCGCTGATCAGGATTATCCATGTAGGGATCGGTCAAGGCCATACGGTAATAGGCGCGGTCAGAAAGCCATTGCGCCAGATACACATCAGTCAGCCAGCGCCGCCAACGCATTTGCAGTGCCTGGCGCAGATAAAGCTGATAAACCGCAATCAGAATATAAAGCGCGGCCACCAGCACAAAGCCCGGCAGTAGTCCTTCGGCTTCCGTACGATGCCAGCTGAAAAGCAGCGCGATGAAGCCATCCCAATCCTTACTCTCAAGCGTATTGTAGAAGGCGCGCTGCCAATAAGTGAGCAACACCGTCATGCCCACCAGCGAAAGATTGAGCAGGATAACCACGCCCAGCAGCAAGCGTGCGCGCCAGCGTTCCTCACTCCGCCAAAAAGGGGCGATCAGCGCCCAGGCTTCTGCAATGAAGGTGATGATCCAGCGCATGGTGTGCGCCTAACCCGCGCGCAGCGCTGCTTCCAGCGCTTCAAGCCAAGCCATGACGCGCGCGCGATTGACGCCCATATCAGACCAGCCAATCAGGCTGCGCGAATACAGCCAAAGCCCAGTGCCGCCTTCAACCGCTGCAGCTTCCGCTATCACGATATCGGGGTAATTCATCAGCGCGCTGCGCACCACCCATTGGGCTTGGTTGCGCGTCGGGAAGCGCGCGAGCGGGAATGTGCGCGGCATGCTGGCCGCCACGCGATCCAAAGCCGCCATCACCGCTTCCGGTGAAGCGGGCAGAGGGTCTCGGTGCAGATGCCCCTGACCAGGTGCGACGCTTGGCGTCAGCAGGCAGGTATTGGGGGAAGCCGGCAATTGCAGCGTTGCGAAATCAATTGGTGCGGGGGCGGGAATACCCTCAGCGCCGCGAGAAAACAGGGCAGAGATCATGATGTGGCCCTCAAGCGAATGACGCCCCGCATGTCATCGGGGTTGATGGGTTTGCCCTTACGGAGGATTTCAATCTTGCCCTGGCGCGCCAAATCAGCCGCGACCTTGCGCACCGGCCCCAGCAAGGGTCGCCAATTTTCGGCGGAAACAGCGCGCGCCACATCGGTGGGGCATAGGCTTTTTTCTGGACCCCGTTCTGCGGCAATCTGCAGCATGGCGTCGGTGATGGCTTCGATATTCATGGCGCGATCCAATCGGCGGTAAGATTGCCCGCTTCATCCCAGATGAAGCGCGCGCGCTGATGCCCGGCGGCGGCAAGCCAGAGCCATTCCAGCCGATGAAAGCCTATCACCACCGCGGCGAAATACGGCCGGCCAATCTCCGTATCCAGCGGCGCGGCTGGCGGCGCCGGCACAATGGCGCCAGAGGCATCGGGCGCAGCATAGCACATGCGACTGCTGCGCTGGCTGCCCGCCCAGGCGGCATCGGCCAGCGCATCATCCAAATGCAGTGACGCTCGGCCCGCAACGCGCATTTGCACATGCAGCGCCGCATCATAGAAATGCATCATCACGCGCCCATCACGCGCGATGCCGCGCGCCTTGTCACTGCGCCTATCGGTATGAAAGCGGAGCGCTCGCGCTTCTGCATCGAAGCCGCGCAGAACCACCGTGCGTAGACTGGGCGCGCCCGTATCATCCAGGCTGGCGATGGTTGGCGTATGGAAGGGGCTGCGCCGATTCGGCAC
>JBBAUC010000040.1:0-18424 GCA_040398485.1 Roseomonas sp.
GTACCGGCGCATCTGGGCGCAAGCGTTGGATGCCGCGCACCACAACTTGCTCACCCGCCGCAACACCTTCGCGGATTTCAACCTCGCTCGGCAAACGAAGCCCCAGCTTCACTTCCTGGCGCTTCGCGCGGCCATCGCGGATCACATAGACAAAGGCGCGATCGCCCACCGGGTCTATCGCTTCTTCCGGGATCAGCAACGCAGTTGGCCGTTCTTCCAGCACCATTTCCACATTCAGGAACAGGCCCGGGCGCAGCGCTTCATCGGCATTGTCGAATTCGCTGATCACGCGCACGCTGCGGGTTGCGGGGTCAATGCGCGTATCAATGATCGCGACTTGCCCCCTGAAGCGGCGGTCGCCATAGGCGGTGCTGCGCGCGGTGACTTGGCGCCCCAACTGCACCCGCGCCAGATAGACTTCGGGCACGGAAAATTCCACGCGCACGCGCGACACATCATCCAGGGTGGTGATCGCTGTGCCGGGCTGGATCAGCGCGCCCAGGCTTACCTGCCGCAAGCCCACACGCCCGCTGAAGGGGGCGGTCACGCGCAATTCTTCAAGCTTTGCTTCGGATTGGCGCACGCGGCCTTCCGCCTGGCGCGCCACCGATTCCAGCGTATCCAGCCGCTGTGCCGCAATGGTCTGGCCAGCCTGCAAGCCGCGGGCGCGCCCTAACTGATTGCGCGCATCGTCCAAAAGCGCGCGGGCCTGATCAAGCTCCGCCGAAACCGCGCCGGAATCGAGTTCTACAAGGGTTTCGCCTGCCTGCACCTTCTGGCCTTCGGTGAAGCGGATATGGGTGACAATGCCAACAATCTTGCCGGTGATGGTGACGGCTTCGCGCGCGCGCACGGTGCCGATGCTTTCAACCTTATCCACCACCATGCCGCTACGCACCGGCTGCACCACAACGCCAATGGGGCCAGATGGCCCACCGCGCGCGGGCGCCTGGCTGGTCCCGGATTGCAGCCCAACCAATTCCAAAGGCTTGGGTAGCCCCCATTCTTCTGCCTTGAAGTGCCAAGCCGCGCCGGCGCCGGCGATCAGCGCCAAAAGGCCTAGCTGCGTAATCGTGCGCATATCATTCCAACCCAAGCCGCCCCGCAGGACCGGCACCATGGCAGAGCGAAACCGCAAAACCGGCCCCGGACCGCGGGAAAGAGCCGGGCGAGATCGCCAAGCTCGGAAAGGCTTCTGCCGCGCCCGAAAGGCCGCGGCAAGTTTAACTTTTGTTAGATATGGGGCTGCCCCTCGCCCGGCGCCACCCTGATGCAGCGCGCTTGCCGCCCTGGGACAATCTGGCGCAGTGGCGGGACGCCGGTATGGCAGCCTTCAATCACCTCCACACAACGGGGCGCGAAGGCGCAGCCCGTGGGCACCTTATCAAGCATCGGCGGGGCGCCGGGGATGGTGGTCAGGCGCTTGCCGCGCATGCCAGCATGCACGGTCGCCCCCAGCAAACCTTTCGCATAGGGGTGCAGGGGGCCGGCCATGAGCGCGCCGACAGGGCCTTCTTCCACCACCTTGCCGGCATACATCACCGCCACGCGATCAGCGATTTCGCCCGCAACGCCAAGGTCATGGGTCACGAACACCACCCCCATGCCAAGCTGTTCCTGCAAGGAACGCAGCAGCAGCAGCACCTGGATTTGCACCGTGGCATCCAGCGCGGTGGTCGGCTCATCCGCCAGCAGCAGTTTGGGCCGGCAGGCGAGCGCCACCGCAATCATGGCGCGCTGACGAAGCCCGCCCGATAATTCATGCGGATAGGCCGAAAGCCGGCGCTTGGCCGAGGGGATTTGCACCAATTCCAGCAATTCCAAGGCCCTGGCATCGGCGGCGCTGCGGCTGGCGCCTTCATGGCGCTGCACGGTTTCCGCGATTTGCCGCCCAATAGTGAAGACCGGGTCCAGCGCCGTCATGGGTTCCTGGAAGATCATGGCCACATCGCCGCCGCGGAAATCAGCCAGCTGGCTTTCATTCATGGCCTGCACATCGCGCCCGGCCACCTTGATTTCGCCGGTAACCTTCGCGGTTTTCGGCAGCAGCTTCATCAAGGCGCGGAGTGTCACCGATTTGCCGGAACCTGATTCGCCCAGGATGCACAGCACCTCCCCAGCCGCGAGGTCCAGGTCAACGCCATTGACGGCATGCACGGTGCGATCACGTGATTCAAACTTCACATGCAAATCGCGCAGCCGGATCAGCGGCACCTCAGGCGTTGGTTTCAGCGCCGCGCTCATGCCGCGATCCCCCCGGCCTGGCTATGGCCACTGCCGGGCAAAGCCATGTGGCAAGCGGCGGTGTGGCCGGGGCTCAGGGTTGCGGCCACTGGCGGGATTTCAGCGCAAACCGTCTCGGCATACGGGCAGCGGGTGCGGAAACGGCAGCCGGAAGGCGGGTTCACCGGATTGGGCGGATCGCCCGTCAGCGGCGGTTCGGTCCGGCGCTGCGAAGGGTCCATGGAAGGCCGCGATGCCAGCAAGGCGCGGGTATAGGGATGCCCCGGGCGGGCATAGATCTCATCCACCGGGCCTTCTTCAGCGACTTGGCCCAGATACATCACCAGCACGCGGTCGCTGATATACTGCACCACATTCAGATCATGGCTGATGAAAACATAGGTCAGGCCGAAGCTTTCTTTGAGGTCCACGAGCAGGTTCAAGACCTGCGCCTCCACACTTTTATCAAGCGCCGAGACCGGTTCATCCAGAATGACCAGGCGCGGACGGAGCGCCAAGGCGCGGGCGATATTCACCCGCTGGCGCTGACCGCCGGATAATTCATGCGGGTAGCGCCGGGCGAATTGCGCGGGGGCCAGGCCAACCGCGGCCAGCAATTCCCGCGCCCTTTCGCGCGCTTCCGCTGCCGGCACGCCATGGACTTCGGGTGCGAAGGCGATGGTGTCTTCAATCGGCAGGCGAGGGTTCAAGGAGGCATAGGAATCCTGGAACACCATCTGCACCTGGCGGCGATAATCCTTCAGCGATATCCCGCCGCCCAGATCATCCCGGCCAACCGCTTCGCCATCAAAAATCATCTCCCCCGCGCCGGGGTCGAGCAGGCGCATCAGCAGGCGGGCGGTGGTGGATTTGCCGCAGCCGCTTTCGCCGACAATGCCCAAGGTTTCACCTTTGCGCACGCTTAGCGAGACACCATCCACCGCGCGAACCTCCCCCATCTGGCGGCCGAACAGGCCACCCCGGATGGGGAAATGCTTCACGAGGCCTCGGGTTTCGAGCAGAGGCTGAGCGGCGCCGCCGCGGTCTGGGGCAGGAGGGGGCAATACCATGATCCTTGATAAGCAAACCCTATGCCGCCTGGAGAGTGCACCCGACCGGCTTTTGGGCGTTTTTTCGCCTAAAACTTAGTCATATTGCCATTCGCTTTGCAAATTAACTTGCCTGCCAAGGTGCCTCGTTTCCCGCCGGGCGGGTTCCGCGTTAGCATGACGGCAATTGCAGGAGGTCGAGGACAATGCGCGCCGTTTTCATCATGATCAAATGCGAAATGGGCCAAGCCTATCGCGTGGCGCGCGAGATGGCCGATGGCATTCCGGAGCTTTCGGAAATGCACTCCATTTCCGGCCAATATGACCTGCTCGGGAAATTCTACCTGGAAGCGGATCGCGATATCGGGCTTTTCGTGGTGGAGACGATCCAGACTGTGCCCGGCGTGAAGGATACTTACACGCTACAAACTTTCAATGCCTTCTCCGGGCGCGGTGGGTAAGGCACCACCGCGCCACATGCCCTTAATTCTGCGGCATGCCTTCCGGCACGATGGTCCGCACCAGGCTGGCATCGAGCGATTCATAGGCGTGGTAGCCAATGGTTTCATAAAGCTGGGCGCGGGTTTGCATCCGCCCGGCCATGTTATGCGTACCGCCATCGGTCTTGATTGCGCTGTATAGGTCTTCCATGGCGCGGGCCGCGATGCGGAGATGGCTGACCGGCCAGATCACCATGGCATAGCCCATTTGCTGGAATTCAGTGGCGGTAAAGAAGGGCGTGCGGCCGAATTCGGTCATATTGGCCAGCAGCTTCACACCCGGCATGCGGGCTGCGAATTCGCGAAACATCTCAGCGGTCGTCAGCGCTTCGGGGAAAATTGCATCGGCGCCGGCTTCCAGATAGCGCTTGGCGCGCGCCACGGCGGCATCCATGCCTTCATTCGCGACCGCATCGGTGCGCGCGATGATGACCAGATTGCGCCTGGCCTTACGGGCAGCCGCAACCTTGGCCGACATTTCATCCACCGGGGCCAGTTTCTTGTCGTTCAAATGGCCGCATTTCTTGGGCAGCAATTGGTCTTCCAAATGCACCGCACCGGCGCCCGCTTCTTCAAAGCAGCGCACCATGTGCATGACATTCAGCGCCTCACCATAGCCAGTATCGCCATCCACCAGCACCGGCAGGCCAGAAGCGCGCACCACCTGGCGCACATGCCAGGACACATCATCCACCGTGATCATGCCAAGATCAGGCAGGCCCATGGTGGCGGACATGGCAGCACCCGACATGTAAAGCGCATCAAACCCCGCCTTTTTCGCAAGCAACGCGGCGATGCCCAGATGCGCGCCCGGCATTTGCAGGATTTGCGGGCGGTCCAGCAGGCGGCGGAAGCGTACACCGGCGGGTTCATCGGGCAGGTCATCGGCGATTATGTAAGGCATAGCTATTTCCTCAGAAGAAAATGAATGTCACCAGCACGAAAAGCGGGATCAGAAACACCAAGGCCCAGGCGCAATAGCTGAAGAAGGATGGCATGCGCACACCCTGTTCTTCCACAATCGCCTTGACCATGAAATTCGGCGCATTCCCGATATAGGAATTGGCCCCCATGAAGACGGCGCCACAGGAAATCGCCGCCAGTGTCAGCGCACCCTGCGTCATCAAATAGCCAGGATCGCCGCCGGCCAGGTTGAAGAACACCAGATAGGTCGGCGCATTATCCAGGAAGGAGGAAAGTACGCCTGTCATCCAGAAATAGACCCATGGAATCGGCTCCCCACCCGCGCCAGAGGTCAGCGCCACCAGCGGTGCCGCAGCGCCCGCAGTGCCCGCGCGCAGAATGGCCAGCACCGGCGCCATGGTGACGAAAATAGCCGCGAAAAGCTTGGCCACTTCCAAAATGGCACCCCAGGCGAAGCCATTATCATCACGCAATTGCCGCGGCGTGACCCACATGGAAATGGCGGCAATGCCAACAAACACCGCCACACCCACCAGCCGTTCAAGCCCTATCTTCTCGCCAAACAGCGCAACATCGCCCGGCCGCCAATAGCCCTGCGCCAGCACCATCAGCACAACAGCGCAAATCAGCCAAAGATTGGCATAGCCCTCGATGGAAAAGCTCTCGCGCTTTTCGATGGCGGGTGGTGTCGGCTTCTCGCGCGCCCAGGCCCAGCTATCCAACAGGTAATAGGCCGCAAGCAGCAGTACCGCGCAGAACAGGAATTCACTGAAAAGATGCGTCGTGGTCCAGAAGAAGGAAACGCCCTTCAGAAAACCCAGATAAAGCGGCGGGTCGCCCAAAGGTGTCAGCGATCCGCCAATATTGCTGACCAGGAAGATGAAAAACACAAAGGTATGGGTCTTGCGCTGACGGAAGGAATTGGCACGCAGCACCGGGCGGATCAGCAGCATGGAAGCGCCCGTAGTGCCCATCACACTCGCGATCACGGTGCCAAAGGTAAGCAGCGCAGTATTGGTGGCCGGCGTGCCGATCAGCGTGCCCTTCACCAGCACGCCACCGCCTGTCACGTAAAGCGCCAGCAGCAGGGCGATGAAGGGCACGTATTCCTGCAACAGGATATGCCAGACCTCTGAGGCCGCAACGCCAAGCCCGAACACCACGGCAAAAGGCAGCACCAGCAGCAAAGCCCAGCCGGCGGCGATCTTGCCATAATGATGATGCCAGATCGGCCCCGCCAGCAGCGGCATCAATGCGATGGAAAGCAGCAGCCCCGCGAAAGGCAGGCCCCAAGCCAGGCTCATGCCCGCGCCGGATACCCCGGCGGCTTCGGCCGGCAGGCTCAGCGCCAGGAACAGCATCAGGGCGAAGCGGGTCGCCTTCATGGGCCAGGGCCTCCCTCAAGACGTTCGGGCTTACGCCCATTCAGACCGTGCTTGCCGGATGATCTGCCCCGCCACAAGGGGGCGCCCCCTTTCCCCCATGGCCTTGCGCCCCTAGTTTGGGGGTAGCAGGAGATCACCCAATGGAAATGAACGGCGAGCGCCGCATCCCCGCGCCCCGCCAGCGCGTCTGGGACGCGCTGAACGACCCCGAAATGCTGAAGGCCGCGATTCCCGGCTGCGAAAGCGTGACCAAAACCGCCGATGACGCGTTTGAAGCCAAGGTATCTATCAAGATCGGCCCCATGGCGGCGAAATTCGGCGGCAAGGTGAAGCTGGAAAATATCCAGGCGCCGGCTTCCTACACCATCTCCGGTGAAGGTAACGGGGGGCCCATGGGCTTTGCCAAGGGCGGCGCCGATGTCGCGCTTGAAGAAATAGGCCCCAATGAGACTTTGCTGAAATTCGCGGTAAAAGCGCAGGTCGGCGGCAAAATGGCGCAGCTTGGCGCGCGGCTGATTGATGCGACGGCCAAGCAAATGTCCGATCAATTCTTTGACCGCTTCGCTGCTGCCGTCGCCGCCGCTGAACCTGCCGCCGCCGAAGCACCGGGCGCTGCCCCGGCGCCCCTGACCGCCCCGCCTGCCTCGAGCGCCGGCATTTCAATCTTTGAACTGCTGCCGGAAGCGCCGCTTGGCATTCCATTGCTCGCCTGGGTGGGGGGCGCGATCTGGCTGGCTATTGTCGTGTTGATGTTCAAGTGAGCCTGCCCGCCAGCGTTGGGGAGACTCAGGCGCTCCTCGCCTCAGGGGGCTATGTCGCTGATAAGGCGCTGGCCACCACCATCCATTTGGCGCTGACCATGGGAAGGCCGCTTTTCCTGGAAGGCGAACCGGGCACGGGCAAGACGGAAATCGCGAAAGTGCTGGCCGCGCGCCTGCCGCGCCGGCTGGTGCGCCTGCAATGCTATGACGGCATGGATATCTCCGCCGCCGCCTATGAATGGAATCACGCGCGGCAATTAATGGCGATACGCCTGGCGGAAGCGTCGGGCGCAGCGGATCGCACCGCGCTGGAACGCGGCATTTATGACCGAAAATTCCTCCAGCCGCGGCCCTTGCTGGATGCTTTGGAAGGCAGCCCCGCCGTGCTGCTGATTGATGAACTTGATCGCGCGGATGAACCTTTCGAAGCCTTCCTGCTGGAAATCCTCGCTGATTTCCAGATCACGATTCCTGAGCTTGGTACGGTCAAAGCGGCAACTCCGCCGGTTGTCATCATCACATCGAACCGTACGCGCGAAGTGCATGATGCGGTGCGCCGGCGCTGCCTTTATCATTGGGTGGATTACCCGGATGCGGCGCGCGAACGCGCCATTCTGAAGCTGCGCGCCCCCGGCCTACCGGAAGCGCTCTCGGCCCAGGTGGTCGCCTTTGTGCAAAAGCTGCGTGAGGGTGATTACTTCAAGCTGCCCGGCGTGGCGGAGACGATTGATTGGGCGCAGGCTTTGGCCGCACTTGATGCCAAGGCGCTTGAGCAAGGCGCGGTGGATGAAACCCTCGGCGTTTTGCTGAAATATCAGGATGACATCGCCAAGCTGAAGGGCGAGGAAGCGGCGCGGCTGATTGCGGAGGCTCGGGCCGGGTGACGCCGGATCGCGACCCTGCCCGCATCATCGCCGGCGGCCAGCCCTTGCTGGCAGCGGCGCCCGGCGCGGGCGGGCATATCGCGACCAATCTGCTGGCTTTCACGCGGCTATTGCGCCGTTCCGGCCTGCCGCTGGGGCCTGGTGAGGCACTCAGCGCGCTCGCCGCCCTCAATGTGATTGAGATTGGGGATCGCCGGCAGGTGCATGCCGCGCTCCGCGCCGTGATGGTGCATCGGCGCGAGCATTTTGAGTTGTTCGATCAGGCCTTCCAATTATTCTGGCGCGATCCGGAAGCCGCCGCCCATGCCGCTGCCATGGCCGCGCTGGATGGCCATAAGCCGCAATCGGAAAAGCCGCCCCCCGCGTCTCGGCGTTTGGCGGAAGCCATGCAGGGTGAAAAACCGAAGCCCCGCCCGCCTGAGCCTGAACCGCCGCGCCAGGATATGAGCTTCACGGTGAGTGACCGCGAAAAGCTGCAAAAGCTGGATTTCGAAGCCATGTCGGCGGCTGAAATCGCCGCGGCCAAGCAGGAAATTCGCAAGCTGACCCTGCCGCTTGATGAAAAACCCACGCGGCGCTTTCGCACGCATCCCGCTGGGCGCGTTGTGGATTTGCGCGCGACGCTGCGCCAAAGCCTGCGGCTTGGTGGCGATATCCTGAAGCTTGAACACAAGCAGCGCGTGGAAAAGCCGCCGCCCTTGGTGGTGCTGTGTGACATTAGCGGCAGCATGGCGCGTTATGCGCAAATCCTGCTGCATTTCCTGCACGCCGTCACCAATGAACGGGACCGGGTGCATAGTTTCCTGTTCGGCACCAGGCTGACGAATGTTACTCGGCAATTGCGCCATCGCGATCCGGAATTCGCGTTCGAGATGGTGTCCCACATCGTGCCCGATTGGTCGGGCGGCACGCGGATTGGCGAAAGCCTGGGCCTTTTCAACAAGCTATGGGCCAGGCGTGTGCTGGGCCAAGGCGCCGTGGTGCTGCTGATCACGGATGGGCTGGACCGCGAAGGCGCGGCGGGGCTCGCGGAAGCGACGGATCGGCTGCGACAATCCTGCACGCGTCTGATCTGGCTCAACCCGCTGTTGCGTTTTTCGGGCTTTCAACCGAAATCCCAGGGCATTCGTGCCATGCTGCCCCATGTGGATGATTTCCGGCCCGTGCATAATCTTGAAAGCCTGCGCGCACTGATCCAAACCTTATCCGATCCGCGCACCGGCCAAAGCAGAAGGATGATGGTCGCATGACCCAGAATGATAATGCCGAAGATATCCTGGCCATTGCCGCCACTTGGAAGGCAGCCGGTGAGGATGTGGCCATAGCGACCGTGGTGGAAACCTGGGGGTCTTCGCCGCGCCCGGCGGGATCGCGGCTTGCCATCACCAAATCGGGCAAGCTGGCGGGGTCTGTCTCCGGCGGCTGCATTGAAGGGGCGGTCGCGGATGCCGCGCGGCAATCCATGGCGAGCGGGGCACCGCAATTGCTGGATTTTGGGATTTCCGATGAGCGTGCCTGGGAAGTCGGGCTTTCCTGCGGCGGTAAGGTGAAGGTGTTTGTGGAGCCGCTGTCATGAAGTCCGCAACCCTTGCCCGGCTGCAAGCCGAACGCGCCGCCAAGCGCGCGGTGGTGCTGCTCACACGCCTTTCCGATGGCGCGCAATTGCTTTGGCCCGGTGATGAGATGCCCGATGCGCTGGTGGAAGCGTCCAAGGCGGCACTCGGCAGCGAAGAAGCGGGCAATGTGACGCTGGGGGATGAGAGCTGGTTCATCCATCCGCATAACCCGCCGCTGCGGATTATTGTGGTGGGGGCAGTGCATATCGCCCAGGCCATGGCACCCATGGCCGCACCGCTTGGCTTTGCCATGGTGGTGGTGGACCCGCGCCGCGCCTTCGCCAGCGAAGAACGCCTGCCCGGTATCACGCTTTCCACCGATTGGCCGGATGAGGCGATGGAAGCCCTCGCCCCCGATGCGCGCACGGCGGTGGTGACCCTGACGCATGACCCGAAGCTGGATGATCCCGCTTTGGATGCCGCGTTGAAGAGTGAGGCGTTTTACATCGGCGCGCTGGGCAGCCGGCGCACCCATGCGAAGCGCGTCGCGCGGTTGACGGAATTGGGCCATGGCGCTGAGGCAATGGGGCGGATCCATGCGCCGGTTGGGCTCAATATTGAAGCCATCACGGCGCCGGAAATTGCGCTTTCCATCATGGCGGAAATCGTAGCCGCCCGGCGCGGTGCCGCGCTTGGTGCTGTGCGACCCATTCCCGGTGTTGCGGCATGATTTTTGGCCCGACGCGGCTTGAAGAAGCGAAAGGCGCGATCCTGGCGCATACGGTGCGCCTGACCGGCCGCGTGCTGAAAAAAGGCACGGTTCTGGATGATGGCGCTATCGCCGCGCTACGAGACGGCGGCCATCGCGAAGTGATCGCCGCGCGGCTTGAAGTGGGTGATGTGCCAGAAGATGAGGCTGCGGAACGGCTTGGCCAAGTGTTGGCCGTGCCCTTACTCGCGCGGTCGCGTGCGGCTACGGGGCGCGTGAATATCCTGGCCGAAACCGCTGGGCTTTTGGTGCTGGATACCAGGCGCATCGCGCGCATGAATGCGGTGGATGAAAGCCTGACGATTGCGACTTTACCGAATTTCACGCCGGTCAATACCAAGGAAATGGTTGCGACCATTAAGGTGATTCCCTTCGCCGTGCCGGGGCAAATGCTGGGCGTTGTCGAAGCGGTCGCGAAAAGCGGCGCGGGGCCGGTGCTTGCCATTCATCCTTTCCGGGCCTTGAAAGTCGGCCTTGTGCTGTCTGAATTGCCTGGCATCAAGGAAAGCGTCATGGAAGGCGCGATTGAAGCGACGGAAGAACGCATCGCGGGGCTTTGCGGCACATTATTGCCCGTGGAACGCGTGCGCCATGACACGGTCGCTATTTCCGATGCGCTGTCGCGTCTGCGTCGCACGGGCGCTGAGATGCTGCTGGTGGCCGGTGCTTCCGCCGTGGTTGATCGGCGCGATGTCGGCCCCGCCGCGATTGTGCGCGCCGGCGGCGTGATTGATCATTTCGGCATGCCGGTTGACCCCGGCAATCTGCTCTGCCTCGGCCATATCGGCAAAATCCCCGCCATGGTGCTGCCTGGCTGTGCGCGGAGCCCAAAGCTGAATGGCTTTGATTGGGTGCTGCAAAGGCTTTTCGCGGGGCTTGAGGTAACGCCGGAGGATATCGGCGCCATGGGCGTTGGCGGCTTGCTCAAGGAAATCGAACTGCGTCCCTTGCCGCGTGAACAGGCGCCACGCACGCCGCCACCCGCGCTTGCACCGCGTCGCGGGCGGCGCGTGGCGGCGATTGTGCTGGCCGCTGGGCGTTCGCGCCGGATGGCGCCGCTGAACAAGCTGCTGGTCACGGATAATGATGGCGTGCCCATGGTGGTGCGCGTGGTGGATCAGGTGCTGGCTTCCCATGCGCGGCCGATCATTGTCGTCACCGGCCATGAGCATGACCGGGTGGAGGAAGCCCTTTCCAACCGCGCCGTGCAATTCGCGATTGCCGATGATTACGCGGAGGGGCTTTCAGCCTCGCTCAAGGCAGGGCTGCAAGCTCTGCCCCAGGATATTGAAGGCTTCATGGTGTGCCTGGGCGATATGCCGTTGGTGAGTTCCGCCATGCTCGATCGGCTGATGGCGGCGTTTGATCCGGAAGAAGGCCGCGCGATTGTGATGCCGACCTTCCGCGGCAAGCAGGGCAATCCCATGCTCTGGTCACGCGAATTCCTGCCCGAGATGCTGGCGATTACCGGCGACGTCGGCGCGCGGCATTTGGCCGGCAAATACGCCGACCGTTGCGTGGAGGTTGAAATGGCCGATGACGCGGTACTGCGCGATTTCGACACGACCGAGGCGCTGAAGGGCGTGCCGGGGTATAGTTTGGTGCGGTGAAGCGTGACCTACCTAAGCAGGTCACGCTGATTTGAGCGCCTTGTGGCGCGGGGCGATGTTAGATCTTGCGCGCCTTGATCTCGTCGCGGATTTCCGTAAGCAAGGATTCGGTTGCCGTCGGCGGAGGTGGGGCGGCCGCTTGTTCCACGGCATGTGATGCCTGGAGCTTGCTCAGCATCTTCACCATCCAGAAAACCGCAAAACCAACGATCACGAATTTGATGATGGCGTTGATGAATTTGCCGACCGCCAGCACGGCAGCACCACCTTCGCGCGTTGCGGCCAGTGTTGCCTGGCGTTCGCCGGACATCACGACAAAGAGGTTGGAGAAATCCATTCCGCCCATCAGCAAGCCGAAGATCGGGTTGAACAAATCTTCCACCATGGAAGTCACAATGGCAGTAAATGCGGCGCCAATGACCACACCCACGGCAAGGTCAACAACATTGCCGCGCATGATGAAGGCCTTGAATTCCTTCAACCACTGCGGTTGATGTACCGGAATATGCCCGGTAATCTTATGGGCTAAATCGCTCATGCCTTTTCCCCTCAACAAAGCACCCGAATATCGGGCCTGGTTTCGATATGCCCTTCAAGCTTATTGATTGTCTTTTGTAAAGCTTAACAGGGTATGGCCCAAGCTTTTGGGTTTCAGGATAGCGCGGCGCGAACATTAGTGCCTAAACTTGACCCATGGAACCCAAGCACTTCGCCCAGCAGATCACCTTCCTTTATGCGGAGAATCCAGCCGATTCATGGGATTTCTACGAAAACAAGCTAGGCCTTTCCCTGGTGCAGGACCAAGGGACATGCCGCATCTACGCCACCGCCCCGGGTGATCGCGCCTTTCTTGGCGTCTGCCGTGCGCGTGCTCCGCGGGCTTCAGACAACCAACGCGTGCAGGGCGGTGTTGTCTTCACCTTTGTTGATCAGGATGTGGAAGGCTGGCACGCAAGGCTGAAGGCGCGCGGGGTGAAGGTGCCAGAACAGGTGGAATATTCCGAAGCCTATCGCGTGACTCATTTTTTCTTCCACGACCCCGCCGGCTATTTGCTGGAGGTTCAGCGCTTCGAAAGGCCCGATTGGCCTGCGCCTGGCTGAACGCCCATGCGCCGCGCTGCTTCCCCTACCGCGCCAGCAACCATTCCGGCAGGCCGGTCACCAGGGTCACCGGGAAAAGCGTAATCAGCACCACGGTCAGCACCAGCATCAGAAAGAAGGGAAGCGACGCCCAGGCAACTTCCGTCTGCTCCTTCCCTGTCATTGTTTGCATGACAAAAAGATTGAAGCCGAGTGGCGGTGTTATTTCGGCAATTTCCACCAGCAGCACGATAAAGATGCCAAACCACACAAGATCAAACCCGGCGGTCTGCACCATCGGCACAACGATGGAGGTCGTCAGCACAATCATCGAAACGCCATCCAACGCCGTGCCCAGGATCAGGTAAACCACGGTCAGGATGGCGATGATGCCTAAGGGGCCAAGATTGAGCGCTTCCACCCCTGAAGCGAGGGCAGATGGAATGCCTGTCAGCGCCATCGCCTTGGTCAGAAAGGCCGCGCCCGCCAGGATGAACATGATCATGCAGGAAAGCCGCGTGGCGCCCATCAGGCTTTCCTTGAAGCTTTTCCATGTCAGGGTCCGCGTAACGGCCGCGAGGATGAGCGACCCGAGCACACCAAAACCAGCGGCTTCGGTGGCCGTCGCCCAGCCGATAAACATGGTCCCAATCACGGCGATGATCAGGATGGCGCAGGGAATCAACTGCGCGCTGGCCCGCATTTTCTCTTGGAAGCTCAGCGCGGGTTCCTTGGCTGGCTGTTTATCCGGATTAAGCACGGCCCAAATCGCGATATAGGCGCTGAACAGCACCATCACGAGAATGCCGGGGATCATCCCCGCGATGAAAACGCGCACAATCGAAACCTCGGCCGCCACCGCATAAACCACCATGATGATGGAAGGCGGGATCATGATGCCGAGTGTGCCGGCCGTCGCCAGGCTGCCGACCGCGACGCCTTCATCATAACCACGGCGCCGCAATTCCGGCAGCGCGATCTTGGAAACTGTGGCGCAGGTGGCCGCCGAAGACCCGGAAACAGAACCGAAAATGCCACAGGCCAGGATATTCACATGCAAAAGCCGCCCGGGAAGCCAACGCACCCAGGGTGAAAGCCCGTTGAACAATTCCTCGGATAATTTGGTGCGGAACAGGATTTCGCCCATCCACACAAACATCGGCAGCGCTGCCAAGGTCCAGGAACCGGTCGATTCCCACATGGAACTTGCCAGGAACAGCCCAGGCTGAGGATGCACCGCCATCATGGCGATATAGCCAACCACGGCGAGGCTCATGGGGATCCAAAGACCCGTGCCAAGCAAAACGCACAGCAGGATCAGCAGCAGCAGGGCAAAGCTCAATAATTCCATGGCTCAAACCTCCGCCGAGAAATCGCCGCGCGCGGCACGGTCTGCCGCGGCCGCGACATAGGAGGGGACTTCGCCCACCAGAACGCGGATCAGTTCATCAAGAATGGCAATCAGCAAAACGCCCGCGCCGATGGGCATGGCCAGTTTCGGGATCCAAAGCGGGAAGGCGACAGTGCCTTGGGCCACTTCTTCGATCTCAACGGAAAACAGCACATCATTCAGGGTGAACCAGACAATCGTGCCAACAGCCACCGCCGCCATCAGAAGGACGATAATCTCCAACAGGCGACGGGTGCGCGGCGCGAGCTTGTCAATCGCAAGCCCAACCCTGATCAGCTCACCATTCTTAAAGGTCCGCGCCAGGGCAAAAAACGTCGTCGCAACGCAAAGATAGGCGCTTAGGTCATCGGCGCCGGCGAATTGGATATTCATCTCACGCAGGGCAACTTGGGCCATCATGACAAGAAAGATCGAGAGCAGGGAAAGCGCGGCAAGCCCTGCTGAGATGTCGTAAAGGCCATCAAGTGCCCGGCGCAAGAATGGCATGCGCTTCAGGCCCGATAGGCGGCAAGAAGTCTCGCGCCATCCTCACCAGCGCGCGTCGCCCATTCCTGCGCGATGGTTTGGCTGATGCGCGACAAGCCTTCCATCACAGCCGGTGTCGGCTGCAATACCTGCATGCCGCGGGCAGCCAAGGTGGCCTGCGCCGCATCGCGCGCTTCTGCACTCAAGGCCCAACCGCGATCTTCGGCGCGCTTGGCCGCTTCACGCATGGCGGTCTGTTGTGCTGCCGGCAGGGCTTCAAAGGCACGGCGCTGTACGAAGATCACGTTATGGGTGCGGGTGAAGCCAATGGGCGTGAAGACCTTCGCGAAATCCCAAGCCGCGCTGTCAACGCCCGTGGCCGCGCTGGTGACCATGGAATTGACCACACCGGTCGCGAAGGCTTGCGGCACTTCCGCTGCCTGCACCAAGGTTGGCGTGGCGCCCAACAGCGTAGCGAAACGATTGGTCATGGCGTTGAAGGTACGCATGCGCGACCCGCGCAGCACTTCCAGGTTTTCCACCGGCACATTGGTATAGAAACCCGAAGGCGGCCACGGTACGCTGTAAAGGACACTCAGCCCCTGCCGTTGGAAGCGCGCTTCGATATAGGGGCGGGACAATGTGGCCAGCTTGCGCGCCTGATCATCAGTCCAGGCAAGCTGGGGGATGCTATCCACTTCGAAGAAGGGATCATCATTGCCATAGGCAGAAAGTAGAATCTCGCCGATCTGCACCTGGCCCTGTTGCACGCCGCGCTTGATCTGCGGCATCGGCAAAAGGCTGCCATTGGAATGGAGCTGCGCATCAATGCCGGTTTGCGCCTTCACCTCATCCAGGAAGCCTCGGATATTGCGCGTGTGGAAATTGCCATCCGGATAGGCGGTGGCAACCTGCCAACGCGCCTGCGCCTGCGCTTCCCGAATAGCCAGCGGCGTCAGAATGAAAGGCGCAGCAAGCACATTGCGGCGTGAAAGATTCTTCATGAAAGCCCCCTGTTTTCAATAGATCAGGCGTTAATTGTCGCACCACGGCGGAAATAGACAAGGGGGGCAGGCATGCGCCCCACCCCCCTTGAGCCGTTCAGCGATCAATTTGCAGGCAGGGATTGCCCCCGCCGCAATCAGCGCGCGGCCAGATATGCCTCGATCAGCTTCTTGCCGTCCTCGCCCGCGCGCTCAATCCATTCCTGGGTCATTTGCTGGCTCACGCGGCGTAAATCGCCCAGCAATTGCTCGCTCGGTTGCAGCACCTGCATCCCGCGCTGGCCGAGTGTCGCTTCGGCCTGGGTTTGGGAATCGCGGCTGAGTTCATAGCCCCGCGCTTCAGCGCGTGCCGAGGCTTCCATCAGCGCAGTCCTGACATCTGCCGGCAGACCTTCCAATGCGCGACGAGACACAAACACGGCATTCTTGGTCATGGAAAAGCCGAGCGGCGTGAAAATCTTGGCGTAATCCCAGGCCGAGGTATCAACGCCGGTCGCGGCCGAGGTGATCTGCGCACTCACAATGCCGGTGGCGAAGGCCTGCGCCAATTCAGCCGCCTGAACCAAGGTTGGGTTGGCGCCAATGATGGTCGCGAAACGATTGGTCATCGGACTGAAGGTGCGGAAGCGTTGACCGCGCAATTGCTCCAGGCTGGTGACGGGCTGCTGCGCGTAAAGCCCGGCAGCCGGCCAGGGCACCATATACAGCAAGCTCAGGCCCTGACGCGCCAGCCGCGCTTCGATGAAGGGCTTTTGCAGATCGGCGAGTTTCTTGGCCTCGGCCAGATTGGTCACCAATTGCGGAATGGCATCGGCATCAAAAAACACATCTTCATTGGCATAGGCCGTCAGCAAAATCTCGCCAAGCTGCACCTGGCCCTGCTGCACGCCGCGCTTGATCTGCGGCATGGGCAGAAGGCTGCCATTGGAATGAAGCTGGATCGAAAGCCGTCCGCCCGTTGTCTGTTCGATTTCCTGGATGAAGGTGCGGATATTGCGCGTGTGCAAATTGCCATCCGCATAGGGGGTGGCCATTTGCCAGCGCGTCTGCGCCTGGCCCAGGCTTGGGGAAAGGGCGGCCAGGCCGGCGGCGCCGGCGAGAAAATCGCGACGATGAAGCTTCATGGGTTTCTTCCTTCTTCTGCCCGGCCCCGCCCCCGCCCAGCTTTCAAAGCGGGTAATCGCGCACCGGATCCACGCCAGATTGCGTCAAAAAATGCCGAATTGCCACTACCTCATCTTTGGAAAGGCTGTGCTGGGTATTGTGGAAGGCATGGGCGTGGCTGCCGAGCTTCACGGCCAAGTGGCCGGACCCGTTATGGGACACCTCGGCACCGAGTTCCTCAAACACTGCCTCCACGGCCTTGGGGTCAATATTGGCGCTGACGGGGTGGGAGAAGATCGCGTGCAATACCTTGCGATGACGATGGTTCATGATGGCTTTGCCTTCCGGATGGGGTTGTGATGCGCCCATCCTGCCGAACCATCACGCAACTGCCTTGATCATGATCAAGTGCTGGTCGGACCAGTAAGCTGCGTCCGCACCAGCTCAGCGAAATGCCCGCCTTGGGCCACCAATTCCTTGAAGCCGCCACGTTCGGCGATTTCCCCACCGGCAAAAACCAGGATTTCATCCGCATCGCGCACGGTGGAAAGCCGATGCGCGATGATGAAGGTGGTGCGCCCCGCCATCAGCGCCGTCAGCGCCTTTTGCACCCGTGCTTCCGTGGCGGCATCCAACGCACTTGTCGCCTCATCCAAAATCAGCACGGGCGGGTCCTTCAACAGCGCGCGCGCAATCGCCAAGCGCTGGCGCTGCCCGCCAGAAAGCGAGCTGCCACGCTCACCGATCATTGTGTCATAACCACGGGGCTGGCGCTGGATGAAATCATGCGCTTCCGCGAGCCGGCAGGCCTGTTCCAATTCTTCCTGCGTGGCATCTGGCCGGCCAACCATCAAATTTTCGCGAATCGTGCGGTTGAACAGCATGCTTTCCTGGAACACAACGCCGATATTGCGGCGCAGGCTTTCCAGCGAAACATCACGTAAATCATGCCCATCCAGCGTCACGCGCCCTTCCTTCGGGTCCCATAGCCGCTGCAACAGCGCCATGGCGGTGGATTTGCCCGCGCCCGTCGGGCCCACCAGCGCAATGGTCTTGCCGGGCGCCGCTGAAAAATTCACATGGCTGAAAATCGGCTGCCCGCCTGGGTAGGCGAAGGCCACATCTTCAAACGCCACTTCCCCTTTCGCGCGGGGGATATCAATTGCATCCGGTTTTTCCGGCACGGTTGTGCGCGCATCCAGCACGGCAAACATCTCAGTCAGTGATGGCATCAGCAGCACCAGCCGGGACGCAAAGCCCACCGCGCCTTCAAGCTTGCCGATCAACATGGTGGCGAAGCCCATGAAGGACACAATCTCCCCCACCGTCGCCTGGCCGCGCAGATGCAGCCAGGTGCCGAGCATGAAGATCATGATGACGCAAATCGTCGAAGCCGCTGATGTCATGACGGAAACCACGGCCCACCAATTCAGCACCGGGAATTGATGCGTGAGCACCTGACGCATGATGTCGCTAAAGAGCCGCGCCTCACTGGAAAGCCGTGTGAACGATTGCACCACCACCACATTGGAAAGCGCATCCTGTGCGTTCCCGGCCAATTGCGTATGAAGCGCTTCCACCTGACGCTGCGCGTTTTCCGTCCGGCGAATGACGAAGGCGGCGAGTGCGCCGAAAATCACCACAAGCCCAATCAGCAGCAACCCCAAGCGCCAATTCAGAATAAGCGTGAGCGGCAACA
>JBBAUC010000041.1:0-18370 GCA_040398485.1 Roseomonas sp.
TCGATCGCGGAGCTTGGGATTTTCCCGGCCGTTGACCCGCTCGACTCCACGTCACGCGCGATGGACCCGCGCGTGGTTGGTGCGGACCATTACAATACGGCGCGCGAAGTGCAGAAGATCCTGCAGACCTACAAGTCGCTCCAGGACATCATCGCCATTCTGGGCATGGATGAGCTTTCGGAAGAAGATAAGCTGATCGTGGCGCGTGCGCGCAAGATTCAGCGCTTCCTGTCCCAGCCCTTCCATGTGGCTGAAGTCTTCACCGGCACGCCGGGCGTCTTCGTGAAGCTTGAAGACACCATCCGGTCCTTCGCCGCCATCTGCCGTGGCGACTACGACCATCTGCCGGAAGCCGCCTTCTACATGGTTGGCACGATTGAAGAGGCCGTGAAGAAGGGCGAAGAAATGAAGGCGGCGGCCTGATCACCATGGCGAGTTTCCAACTCGAACTCGTATCGCCGGAAAAGCTGCTGCTCTCCCGCGCGGTGGAGATGGTGGTATTCCCGGCAGCGGAAGGCGAAATGGGCGTGCTGGCTGGCCATGCGCCCATGATCGTCGCACTGCGCGGCGGCGTGATTTCCGTCCGTGAAGGCGGCCAGGTGACGGAACAGCTTTTCGTGGCCGGTGGGTTTGCGGAAGTGGCTGCGGATCGCGTGACGATCCTGGCCGAGGAGGCGACACCGCTTTCTTCCTTGTCCAAGGCCGAAGCACAGCAACGGATTGTGGATGCGGAAGCTGCCCTGGCTGCGGCGGCCAATGATACCCCGGAAAGGCGCGATGCTGCCATGGAGCGGGTGCTGTCGGCCCGGGCGATGCTTGAGGCAGCGACGGCTGCCTGACGGCGTTTAGAAACGCTCGCCTGACGGACATAGCAAAACGCAAGTTTCGGCGGGCGGGTCTTGGATCCGCCTGTATCTTTTTGGGGTAGGTTTCGTGCAGCCCTGCCTTGAAACCGCCGCATCTTGGCACAAAAACATAGTCTGAATGGGTCGTTAAGGCCCCTCATGGCAAGGCGCTCGGGGTAAGTTCATGAAGCATTGGCATATTGATGAGCTTGGTTGGGATCGCTTCGATCCTTCCAAGGTTGATCCTGAAATCGTGCCACTGATCAAGGCTGCCGCCATGGTCGAACGCAATGCGGCGGATTACGTGACCTACCTCACGCGCGTTTTCGCCGACGATCCGGATTTCATCGCGGCTGTCGAACATTGGGGCGTGGAAGAAACCCAGCATGGCGATGCGCTGGGCCGTTGGGGCATGTTGGCTGATCCTGCTTGGGATTTCACGGCCGCGTTTGAACGCTATCGCGCCGGCTATCAAATTCAATTGGATGCGGAAGCTTCCATTCGTGGCAGCCGTACAGGTGAATTGATCGCGCGTTGCATGGTGGAAACCGGCACCAGCAGCTATTACACCGCGCTTGGCGAAGCCACCGAAGAACCCGCGCTGAAGCAGGTCTGCCGGCTGATCGCTGCCGATGAATACCGCCACTTCAAGCTGTTTTATGATCATATGAAGCGCTATCTGGCGCGCGAGAATCTCTCCTTCTCCAAGCGCCTGCGTGTGGCCTTGGGCCGCATTGGGGAGACAGAGGATGATGAACTCGCCTTCGCCTTCCATAGCGCCAATGAGCCTGAAGGCACGCCTTACGACCATGAACGCTCCACCACCGCCTATATGGGGCGCGCGATTGGGTTTTATCGCTTTAACCATATCGAACGCGGCATGGGGATGATCTTCAAGACCATCGGGCTTGATCCGCGCGGGCGGATTTCTGACATGGCGGCAAAGGCTTCCTGGCGGCTGCTGCAATGGCGGCGGGACAAGTATCGCGCGGCGCTGGCGAAATACGCCGATGAAAACACGGTGCCTTTCAAGCGGGCGGCCTGACCTGCCGGCAATTCCGGCAGATAAAACGCCCGCATGATGCATTCAGCATCTTGTCGGCGGGCGCAAAATAAAGGAATGAACGGGCCGTATTCGCCCAAGGGGTCGCGCCTGTTTCGCGTGGATGAAAAGCCCCGTAAGGATCAATCCGGGTGAAAGCCTGCGTAGCAAAGGAGAAACGGCAGATGCGCGTTTACTATGACCGCGATGCGGATGTGAATCTGATCAAGGCCCGCAAGGTTGCGGTCATTGGTTTTGGCAGCCAGGGCCATGCCCATGCGATGAATATGCGCGATTCCGGCGTGAAGGATGTGGTGATTGGGCTGCGTCCCGGTGGGTCCGCACAAAAGGCGGAAGCCGCAGGCTTCAAGGTGATGTCGCCGGCAGATGCAGCGAAATGGGCCGATGTGGTCATGGTGCTGACGCCGGATGAAATCCAGGGCGATCTGTATCGCGAAAGCCTGCATGCCAATATGAAGCCGGGTGCCGCGCTTGCCTTCGCGCATGGCTTGAATGTGCATTTCAATCTGCTCGACCCCCGCGTGGATATTGATGTGTTCATGATCGCGCCAAAGGGCCCTGGCCATACGGTGCGCAGCGAATATCAAAAGGGCGGCGGTGTGCCTTGCCTGGTGGCGGTCAATCAGAACCCTTCGGGCAATGCGTTGGAAATCGCGCTGTCTTACGCTTCCGCCATTGGTGGCGGGCGTTCGGGCGTGATCGAGACCACCTTCAAGGAAGAATGCGAAACCGATCTGTTCGGTGAGCAGACCGTGCTGTGCGGCGGCCTTGTGGAACTGATCAAGGCTGGTTTCGAAACCTTGGTGGAAGCCGGCTATGCGCCGGAAATGGCGTATTTCGAATGCCTGCATGAAGTGAAGCTGATTGTGGACCTGATTTATGAAGGCGGCATCGCCAACATGAATTATTCCATTAGCAACACAGCGGAATATGGCGAATACGTCACGGGTCCGCGCATCATCACCGCGGAAACCAAGGCGGAAATGAAGCGCGTGCTGGAAGATATCCAGTCCGGCCGCTTCGCGCGCGATTGGATGCTGGAAAACAAGGTGAACCAAGCAAGCTTCAAGGCCACGCGTCGCCGCTTGGCTGAACACCCGATTGAAGAAGTGGGTGAGAAGCTGCGCGCCATGATGCCCTGGATCAAGAAGGGCGCCCTGGTGGATAAGGCCAGGAACTGATGCAATGGCGGCCTTTCTTGTCAGGGTGGCGAGAGAGGCCGACCATGAGGCGTTGCTGGCAACTACCGTTGCGCTGAACCGGTTTGAGCATGAAATCACCGGGGACCGCGCAATTGATGTTGCCAGCGCAGAGGCCGTGCTGGGGCATTTCATCCGCCGCGTCGGCAGCACGGGACTTATGCTGGTGGCCGAGGCAGAGGGGCGCGTCATTGGCCACTTATTCCTCGCGTTGGATGAAGCGCCGCCTTACCTCGCCCCGGAATATCGTCGTGAAGCCTGGATTTGCGATGCCTTCATCGAAGAAGCTTGGCGTGGCCAAGGCGCCTTCCGCGCCATGCTCGCGCTGGCTGAGGCGCATGCACGGGCGGCCGGTTGCAGGCGGCTTCACATTGGTGTCCTGGCCGGCAATGATGACGCTGAACGCATTTATCGCAAGGCCGGCTTCCGGACCTATGCGATTGAGATGGTACAGGAACTTGATCCGGCGTGACGATACGCGCCGCCAAAACTGACTACCTGCGTGATTTGCTGGGCTATGGCGCCAATCCGCCCGATCCGAAATGACCTAATTTTGCGAAGGTCGTGCTTTTTTGTTGGGCGCTGTTTTCAAAACTTTCGGATTTTCGATGTTTTTCTGTTCATTGGACTAAACTCTCGGCTATTCTACGCTTGGTTGGGGAAAGGCGCTGTTGTCTGATCCCTTAAATGACGTGAGGAAGGAACAGGACGCATGAGCATTCTTGGACGTATCATCGGCAGCATTTTTGGCCGCGCAGAAGCCGCACCTGCTGCCGCCGACGGCGGTGTTAAGGAAGCCATTTCTGGCGCTACCGCTTCCATTTCCGGCGCTACCGCTTCCATTGCCGCCGCTGCTTCCGCCGCCGCTGAGCCGGTGAAGGCGCTGAGCTCAGTTGACCTTGTGGCGCTGATGGAAAGCAAGGCTGCCGCGGCGGGGCAAAAGCTGAATTGGCGTACGTCAATTGTGGATTTGATGAAGCTGCTGAATCTGGATAGCAGCCTCGGCGCCCGCAAGGAACTTGCGACAGAGCTTGGCTATACGGGCGATATGAATGACTCAGCCACGATGAATATCTGGCTGCATAAGCAGGTGATGAAGAAGGTTGCCGAAAATGGTGGCCAGGTTCCTGCGGATTTGTTGAGCTGAGGCATTCGCCCAGCGCTACTGAAGGGGCCAGCCAAGTGCTGGCCCTTTTTCATGGCGCTTGCGATTGGCGGCGTGAGGGGTGACGCATGGGCTGGTTGTATTTGCTGTTGGCGGGGCTTTGCGAAATTGGCTGGCCGATTGGCCTCAAGCTCGGCTGGAGTGCGGGCGGGTTGCGTTATGGCTGGCTGGCCTTCGCCATCGTCTGCATCGTCACGAGTGGCGGCTTGTTGCTGCTGGCGCTGCGAGAAATCCCGGTGGGCACGGCTTATGCCATTTGGACCGGCATCGGCGCCGTTGGCGCCTTTCTGGTGGGCATTACGCTATTCGGCGATGCGAATACCGCGCTACGCTGGGCTTCCGTGGCGCTGATCACCGCGGGCATTATTGGGCTGAAGTTGGCTTAACGGAGAGCGTGGCATGACAGACACTTCCCATATGATGGCGGCGGAGACTGATTATCCGCGCGATTTCCTGGGCTATGGCGCCAATCCACCGGACCCGAAATGGCCGAATGGCGCGAAGCTCGCGCTTTCCTTCGTGCTGAATTACGAAGAGGGCGGCGAGAATACGGTGCTGAATGGCGATGCCGGCAGCGAATTGTATTTGCATGAAGTGCCAGGTGGTTCGCCCATACTCGGTGAGCGCAATCGTACCGTGGAAAGCCAATTCGATTACGGCGCGCGGGCCGGCGTATGGCGTATCCTGCGTGCCTTCGCCGCGCGTAAGCTGCCATTGACCGTCTATGGCGTGGGTCGCGCTTTGGAATTGAATCCGACCGTCACGCGCGCCTTCGCCGATGCAGGGCATGAGGTTGCTTCCCATGCCTGGCGCTGGATTGATTATCACAATGTAGATGAGGCGACGGAACGTGCGGAAATCGCGCGCTGTGTTGAGGTGATTGAACGCCTGACAGGAACGCGCCCGGTTGGCTGGTATACCGGCCGCATCAGCCCGAATACGCGCCGCCTGGTCGCAGAATATGGTGGGTTCCTTTATGATTCGGATTCATATGCGGATGATTTGCCTTTTTACGTGACGGCAGCGGGCAAGCCGATGCTGATCATCCCCTACACACTCGATAATAACGACATGAAATATGCCGTGCCGCCGGGTTTCTCAGCGCCTGATGGTTGGGAACAGTACATGACCGATGCATTCGAAACCCTACTGGCGGAAGGCCGCGCCGGGGCGCCGAAAATGATGTCGGTTGGGCTGCATTGCCGCCTGATTGGCCGGCCGGGGCGTGCGGCGGCGCTGGCGCGGTTTCTGGACAAGGTGGCGGCGACGCCGGATGTATGGGTGTGTCGCCGGGCCGACATCGCGCGCCATTGGTTGGCGCAGCATCCGCCGAAAGCCTGAGAGAAACGCCATGTCCTATCCTTTGGAAAAACGCGAATTGATTGCCGAAGCGCCAGGGCTTCGCATGCAGATCCTGACGCTTGCGGCGGGGCAGGAAGTGCCCTGGCATTGGCATAGCGAAGTGACGGATACCTTCTGGTGCATGGATGGCCCGATGGTGATTGAAATGCGCGCCCCGCGTGAAAGCGTGGAATTAGCGCCGGGCCAAATGCATGCGGTGCCTGCAAAGCGCGCGCATCGCGTGACTGGCAAGGATGGTGCGCGCTGCCGCTTCGCCATTCTGCAAGGGATTGGAACTTATGATTTCCAGCCCGTCGGCGGCGCGTGATTTTCAGAATTTGACAAGAAGGAAAAATCCCATGCTGCAACGTCGTGATTTTCTTGTGTTGGCTGGAAGCGCGCTTGCTGCGCCCGCTTTCGCGCAAACCCGTTATCCATCGCGGCCCATTCGCGTGATTGTGCCCTTTGCCGCTGGCGGCATCATTGATGTGGTGGCGCGCATTGTCACGGAACCTTTGCCGCGCGTATTGGGCCAGCCTGTGGTGGTGGAAAATCAACCTGGCGCGGGTAGCACCATTGGCGCGCGAAGTGTGGCACGTGCCGCGCCGGATGGTCACACGCTGTTGCTGAATGGCGCGGCGCATAGCGTGATACCGGCGCTTTATCCTGATGCCGGTTTTGATTCGATTGCCGATTTCATTCCGATTTCGACGCTGGGCGATCAAAGCTTTTTGGTGGCGGTGCATCCATCGCTGCCCGTGCGTGATGTGCCGCAATTGCTGGCTTGGCTGCGTGACAAGCGCGGGGAAGCGACCTTCGCCACCACCGGCATTGGTGCCGCTTCGCATTTGGCGGGCGAATTGTTGAAGAAGCTCGCGGGTGTGGATTTCACCATTGTGCAATATCGCGGCACGCCGGCGGCGGTGACGGATTTCATGGCCGGACGTGTGGATTTCGTGATTGATAGCCAAACGCTGCTGGCGCCGCTGGTGCGTGATGGCAAGGCGCGCGGCCTAGCCGTGACAACGCCGCGGCGTTCGCAATTGCTGCCGGAATTCCCGACACTTCAGGAAGCGGGTGTGGCGGGCTACGCCGCTTCATCCTGGCAGGCGCTCTACGCGCCGGCAGGAACACCAGCGGAAATCATTGCCACGCTTTCAACGGCGGTAACTGCCGTTTTGAATGATCCCGCCATTCGTCAGCGTTTCGCGGATGCGGGTGTGGATCCGCTGCCAAATGATCCCGCCGCATCCGCACGCTTCATCCGCGCGGAGACCGACAAATGGGTGCCGATCTTGCGCGCGACTGGTGCGAAGCCGGGCTGACTTTAGCCGGCTTCTTCGGTCGCGAATTGGATCAAGATTTGCCCTTCGCGAACCATCTCACCAACACGGCACGAAATGGTTTCAATCCTTCCGGCGCGCGGGGCCGTGAGGCGGAAGACGGTTTTCATCGCCTCAAGCACTACCAGCACATCGCCGCGCGCGACTTCCTGGCCTTCGCTTGCCATTAGCTGCGTGACCTGCCCGGGCAGGGGCGCTAGCAACCGGTCATCGCCGCCTTCTTCTTCTCCTGCGCGCGCGATGGGATCCGGCAGGCGGAAGTGCCAACTTTGCCCGGCGTGGCGTAGGCTGATGGTCTCACCATCACGATGGATGGAAGCGGAAAGCCGCATGCCATCCAGCAGCGCGTGAAGGCGCCCATCTTCAAGCTTGGCATGCCGCGCGGTGATTTCCGTGTTCCCCGTAACAATGCGCCAAGCATCACCCGCAGGTGTCAGGCTGATGGTATGCACCTCATCCTCAAGGTGGAAATCAAACACGCGGGACGGACGCGTATTGACCCACCAATGATCTGTCGCATGCCAGGGCGAATGCGGGTCAGCGCTTTGTGTGGCATTGGCGCGCGCCGCTGCTTCTTCCAAAGCAAGCACACCAAGCACGGCAAGGGCGAGCACCTGCGGGCCTGGTTGCCGCTTGGGCGTCAGCAGCGCTTCCGCATGGCGGGCGATGAAGCCAGTATCAATGCCGCCCGCGGCGAAATCCGGATGCGCCAGAATGCGGTCCAGCATATCCAGATTATGCGCCACACCGATAATGTCTGATTGCGCGAGGCCGGCACGCAGCCGCGTAATCGCCTCTGCCCGGCTGGGTGCATGCGCAATCATTTTCGCGACCATGGCGTCGTAATGGATGCTGATGCGATCGCCGGCGACAAAGCCGGAATCAATGCGCAAGCCCTGTTCAGAAAGCCGGAACACTTGAAGCGCGCCAATGGAAGGTGCGAAATCGCGCGCTGGGTCTTCGGCATAAACGCGCAGCTCCATGGCATGGCCCTGGGCGTGGATATCTTCTTGCCGTGCGGGGAGTACTTCACCAGCCGCTACGCGCAACTGCCATTCTACCAGATCAAAGCCGGTGATGGCTTCCGTCACCGGGTGTTCCACCTGAAGGCGCGTATTCATCTCAAGAAAATAAAAGCGGCCATCTTGCGCGATGAATTCCACCGTGCCGGCGCCTTGGTAGTGCACGGCCTTGGCGGCGGCCACTGCAGCAGCACCCATGGCATCGCGCATCTCAACGCTGATGCCAGGCGCGGGTGCTTCTTCAACCACCTTTTGGTGGCGCCGCTGGGCAGAGCAATCACGTTCGAACAAATGCACTGCATTGCCGTGGCTATCGCCGAATACCTGCACTTCAATATGACGCGGGCGTTCCAGATAGCGTTCGATCAATACGCGATCATCACCAAAGGCCGAAGCACCTTCCTGCCGCGCAGCGCGCAGTGCTTCCGTGAAATCAGCCGCAGCGCGCACCACGCGCATACCGCGACCGCCACCGCCAGCAACAGCCTTGATGATAAGCGGAAAGCCGATTCGCTTGGCCTCATCTGCAAGAAATGCCGCATCCTGTTCTGTTCCGTGATAACCAGGCAGAAGCGGCACGCCGGCCTTTTCCATCAGCGCCTTGGCTGAGCCCTTGGAACCCATGGCGCGCATGGCGTCAGCACTTGGGCCGACAAAGATCATGCCTGCTGCCGCGCAGGCTTCCGCAAAGGCGGGGTTCTCGGAAAGAAAGCCGTAGCCTGGGTGGATAGCATCAGCCCTCGCACGCTTCGCGGCAGCGATGATGGCAGGAATGCTCAAATAGCTCTCACGCGCGGGCGCGGCGCCGATGTGGATCGCCTCGTCGGCCATCTGCACATGCTGCGCGGCTTCATCCGCGTCAGAGAATACTGCGATGCTCCGCAGCCCCATGCGGCGCGCGGTGCGGATGATGCGGCAAGCGATTTCGCCGCGATTGGCAATAAGAAGGCTTTGAAACATGGCCGCCCCCTACATCCGGAACACGCCGAAGCGTGTCTGTTCAATGGGTGCGTTGCAGGCGATGGCGAGCGAAAGCCCCAGGATACGCCGCGTATCGGCGGGGTTGATGATGCCATCATCCCAAAGTCGCGCGCTGGCGTGATAGGGATGACCTTCGGTTTCATATTTGGCGCGGATGGGGGCTTTGAAGGCTTCCTCTTCCTCTGCTGGCCATTGCTTTCCTTGCGCTTCCATATTGTCGCGGCGGATTTGCGCCAACACGCTGGCGGCCTGTTCACCGCCCATGACGGAAATCCGCGCATTGGGCCACATGAACAGAAAGCGTGGATCATAAGCGCGCCCACACATGCCGTAATTACCAGCACCATAGCTGCCACCAATCACCACGGTGAATTTCGGCACGGCGGCGGTCGCAACCGCGGTGACCAGCTTCGCGCCATCACGCGCGATGCCGCCGGCTTCATATTTTCGCCCCACCATGAAGCCCGAGATATTTTGCAGGAAAAGCAACGGAATGCCGCGCTGGCAGCAAAGCTCAATGAAATGCGCGCCCTTCAGCGCGGATTCCGAAAATAGGATGCCATTATTGGCGAGGATGCCGATGGGATAGCCATGGATATGCGCGAAGCCACAAACAAGCGTTGTGCCGTAAAGTCGCTTGAATTCATCGAACTCACTGCCATCCACCAGGCGCGCGATGACTTCCCGCACATCATAGGGTGCCCGGATATCGGCAGGCACGACACCGAGTAATTCGCGCTCATCATAAAGCGGCGCGCGCGGCGCGCGCAGCGCCGATTGCGGCGCGATACGCGGCCCAAGCCCTGCTACAATACGCCGGCAAATTGCCAGTGCATGGCGATCATCCTGTGCATAATGATCCACCACGCCGGATTGGCGCGCATGCACATCAGCGCCACCCAATTCCTCGGCAGTGACCACCTCACCAGTCGCGGCACGCACCAAAGGCGGGCCGCCCAGAAAGATGGTGCCTTGTTGGCGCACGATGATGCTTTCATCTGACATGGCGGGCACATAGGCGCCGCCCGCGGTGCAGCTGCCCATCACCACGGCGATTTGCGGAATGCCTTCCGCCGACATATTCGCCTGGTTGAAGAAGATGCGGCCGAAATGCTCTCGGTCTGGGAAAATTTCATCCTGCTGCGGCAGAAAAGCGCCGCCGGAATCCACCAGATAAATACAAGGCAGGCGATTGGCCCGGGCGATTTCCTGTGCGCGCACATGCTTTTTTACGGTCAGAGGAAAATAGGTGCCGCCCTTCACCGTCGCATCATTCGCGATGATCACACATTCGCGCCCCGATACGCGCCCAATGCCAGAGATAATCCCCGCACAAGGAACCTCCCCACCATAAAGCCCATGAGCCGCGAGTTGAGAAAGCTCCAGGAAGGGAGAACCAGGATCAATCAGCGCACGCACACGTTCACGCGGCAACAGCTTATTGCGCGCCAAATGCTTATCCCGCGCAGCTTTGCCGCCGCCCTGTTCGGTTGTGGCGATGGTTGTTTCCAAATCCGTAACCAGCGCTGCCATGGCGGCGGCATTGGCGGCGAAGCTCTCGTTGCCTGTATCAAGGATGCTGCGCAGAATGGTCATGCGGTTTCACGGAATAATTCCCGCCCAATCAGCATGCGTCGGATTTCAGACGTACCAGCACCAATCTCATAAAGCTTGGCATCACGCAGCAGGCGGCCCGTCGCGTAATCATTGATATAGCCATTGCCGCCGAGGCATTGAATGGCTTCCAGCGTCATCCATGTGGCTTTTTCAGCGGCGTATAAAATAGCGCCGGCGGCGTCCTTCCGCGTGGTCTGGCCACGATCACAGGCCTTGGCGACGGTATAGATATAGGATTTCGCCGCATTCATGGTGGTGTACATATCGGCGATCTTGGCTTGCATGATCTGGAATTCGCCAATCGCCTGGCCGAATTGCTTGCGTTCATGCACATAGGGCAGCACGATATCCATGCAGGCTTGCATAATGCCAAGCGGCCCGGCGGCCAGCACGGCGCGTTCATAGTCAAGCCCACTCATCAACACCCGCACGCCGCCATTGATTTCGCCAAGCACATTCTCCGCTGGCACTTCGCAATCCTGAAACACCAATTCGCCAGTGTTTGATCCGCGCATGCCAAGCTTATCCAGCTTTTGCGCGCAGGAAAAACCGGGGAAGTTCTTTTCCACCAAAAAGGCGGTAATGCCTTTGGGGCCGGCGGACGGATCAGTCTTCGCGTAAATCACCAGCACATCGGCATCTGGTCCATTGGTGATCCACATTTTTGTGCCGTTCAACACATAGCGATCGCCGCGCTTTTCAGCACGCAACCGCATGGAAACCACATCGGAACCCGCACCCGGTTCGCTCATTGCCAACGCGCCCACATGCTCACCTGAAATCAGCTTAGTAAGATAACGCCGCTTCTGATCCTCGTTACCGTTGCGGGCGATTTGATTGACGCAAAGATTGGAATGCGCGCCGTAGGAAAGCCCGACCGAGGCTGATGCGCGGGAGATTTCTTCCATCGCCACCACATGTTCCAAATAGCCCATGCCGGCGCCGCCATATTCTTCCTCAACCGTGATGCCAAGCACACCAAGGTCGCCAAATTTGCGCCAGAGATCGGCGGGGAAATCATTGGTCTTGTCTATATCCGCAGCGCGTGGCGCGATTTCAGCCGCGGAGAAGGCCGCCACCTGATCTCGCAGCATATCCGCGGTTTCACCCAGATCGAAATCGAGCCCCGGAAGGCGGTTCGGGATATTGGCCATGTGTAACCTGTTGCGTTCCCTGGTAAGGTTAGGCCGAACATATGTCCTGCGCGCCCCAAGGCCAAGGAAAGATTGCATTTTGAGCCCTGGGCCGACAAGAATGCGTCGCCCCATAAGAAGCCCCAGGGAGAATGCGCATGACCACCCCCGCCCTTAGCTATGTGAATGGCCTGAGCGATATACCGCTTTTCGGTGAAACCATCGGGGCCAATTTCGACCGCACTGTCGCCCAATGGGGGGATAGGCCCGGGCTGATCGTCCGTCAGCAGGGGGTGAGCTGGAGCTATGCGGAACTCGGCGCCAAGGTGGAGGCCTTCGCGGCCGGCTTATTGGCGCTGGGGCTGCACCCGGGGGACCGCATTGGCATTTGGTCCCCCAATAATGCCGAATGGGTGATCACTCAATTCGCCACCGCCAAGGCCGGGTTGGTTTTGGTGAATATCAACCCGGCCTATCGGCTTTCGGAATTGGAATATGCGCTGAACAAGGTCGCCTGCCGCGCACTGATCATCGCAACGAAATTCAAAACGTCCGATTACGTCGGTATGGTGAGCACGCTGGCGCCGGAATTGGCGCGCGCCTTGCCTGGTCGGCTGACGGCGGAGAAATTGCCGAAGCTTGAGATGGTGATTGAGATCAACGCAAACCCTTCACCGGGCATGATCCCTTTCCATAGTATTCTGGAAATAGGGGCGCCGGCGCATCGGGAGAGACTGCAGGAATTGGCCGGTAAGCTGCAATTCGATGACCCGATCAATATCCAATTCACCTCCGGCACCACGGGCGCGCCCAAGGGGGCGACGCTGACCCACCACAATATTTTGAATAATGGTTATTTCATCGGTGAGGCGATGAAGCTGACGCCTCAGGATAAGCTTTGCATTCCGGTGCCGCTTTATCATTGCTTCGGTATGGTGCTGGGGAATCTGGCTTGCACCACCCATGGCACAGCCATGGTCTATCCAGGGGAAGGCTTTGACCCACTCGCTACTTTGCAAACCGTAGCGGAAGAACGCTGCACCGGCCTGCATGGCGTGCCCACCATGTTCATCGCGCAAATGGAACACCCTCAATTTGCAAGCTTCGATCTTTCATCGCTGCGCACAGGCATTATGGCCGGCGCGCCATGCCCGATTGAGGTGATGCGCCGTGTGGTGGACACCATGAATTTAAGTGAAATCACCATTGCCTATGGAATGACGGAAACCAGCCCTGTCAGCTTCCAGACCAGTGTGAATGACCCGCTGGAGCGTCGCGTTTCCACCGTGGGGCGCGTGCAACCGCATCTGGAAGTGAAGATTATTGATAGCGAAGGCCGCATCGTGCCGCGCGGCGTACCCGGTGAGCTTTGCACGCGCGGCTATGCGGTGATGTTGGGCTATTGGGAAGACCCGGAACGCACTGCCCAAGCGATTGACGCCGCGCGCTGGATGCATACCGGCGATCTGGCAACGATTGATGCAGAAGGCTTCTGTAACATCGTTGGCCGAATCAAGGATTTAGTTATTCGCGGCGGAGAGAACATCTACCCTCGTGAAGTGGAAGAATTCCTTTATCGGCACCCCAAGATTGAAGATGTGCAGGTATTCGGCGTACCGGATAAGCGCTTCGGCGAAGAACTGTGCGCGTGGATCAAGCTGCGCGCGCATGAGCATATGACTGCGGATGATGTGCGCGCCTTCTGCACGGGACAGATCGCGCATTACAAGGTGCCGCGCCATATCAAATTTGTGGAAAGCTTTCCCATGACCGTGACTGGCAAGATGCAGAAATTCATTATGCGCGATGAAATGACGCGCGAATTGGGCCTGCAAGAAGCACGGACGGCGTAAGGCGATGAGCAGCACCTTCTTCGCCCCGGATTTCAAGACCAGCCCTTGGTGGTGGGAAGCGGCGGAACCGCCGACGCGCGATAATGGCCTGCCGGATCACACGCCTGTTGCGGTGATTGGTGGCGGCTATGCCGGGCTTTCTGCCGCACTCAGCCTGGCGCGGCTTGGTCATCAGGTGACAGTACTGGATGCGGAACGCATCGGCTGGGGTGCATCATCGCGCAATGGCGGTATGGTCTCGGGCGGGATGAAGGTGGCGCGCACGGCGCTGGCGGAAAAGCTGGGCGCAGAACAGGCGCGCAATATCGCCATGGCCGCGGCTGCGTCCTTTCCTTTCATTGAAGAAACCATCGCGCGTGAAGGGATCGAATGTGACTATACGCGCTGTGGGCGTTTCGTTGCAGCCTGGACGCCAAAGCATTATGATGCGCTGGCGCGCGCGGCGGATTATATCGCTGATGTTACGGGCCTGCCCACGGAAATGTTGCCGCCATCACGCCAACAGGAAGCGCTGGGGTCCGGCCATTACCATGGGGGCATGAAGGCGGCGGCCACGGGCAGCATCCATCCTGGCAAATATGCGCGCGGCCTGGCCATGGCAGCGGAACGCGCGGGCGCCAAGCTTATTGATCAGACAAGGGTTGGTGGCTTTCGGGCAGAAGGCAGCGGCTTTTGTATTGCAACTAATCGCGGAGAAATACGCGCGGATGCCGTGCTGGTTGCCACGAATGGCTATTCGCGTGGAAGCGATGGGAAAAGCGCCATGCCGTGGCTTGCGCGCCGCGTGATCCCTGTTGCGTCCTATATCATCGCGACTGAGGAATTGCCGGCCGATACAATGGACCGGCTTTTTCCTGGGCGGCGCATGATCAGTGATACAAAGCGTGTACTGAATTATTATCGGCCTTCGCCTTTTGGCAATCGGATTATTTGGGGCGGTCGCGCGCGCTTCGGGCCCAGCGCGCCAGAAGCCGCTGCGCCGCGGTTGCATTCCTTCATGACGGCGGTGTTTCCTGAACTCAGCAAGGTAAGAATCACACATGCCTGGAATGGGAATGTCGCTTTCACCTTCGATTTTCTGCCGCATATCGGCGTGCAGGATGGCATTCATTTTGCGGCCGGTTGCCAGGGTTCTGGCGTGGCGATGGCGACATGGCTTGGCCATAATGCCGCGCTGAAAATCGCAGGTGCCGCCAATCAGCGCTTCGCGCTTGATGGTTTGGAATTCCCGACGGTTGCGCTTTACAACGGCAACCCGAATTGGTTCCTGCCCATCATCGGTGGATGGTATCGCCTGCGCGATCGGATTGACCGGCTGGCGGCGTGACGCGCGGCTTTACGTGAACTCCGCCAACACCGGCAAAAGATAGGGCCGCAGCGCCGTGTAATCCTCGCTCATCGGAAAGTGCCCCAGGCCCTTCATGATTTGCACCTTGGCGCCCGGAATGGCGGCGGCGGTCGCCTCCGTATCCTCGGGCTTGCAGGAGTAATCATAATTGCCGGTCAACATATGCACGGGGCAGCGCTTGGTATCGATGCGCGCAAGCTTCGGGCGCAAATCGCCTTCCCCCTTGTAGAAATGCAGATCGCCCCGGAACACGCCAGGTCCGCCCTGCATGTAATGCCAAAGTGTTTCCCAGCGCGATTGATCTGGCGCATGGGGGCCGATCAGGCCGGAGACGATGCCGCCGCAAACCTCCCCGCCATGCACATGCGGGTGATGCAGCCAGGATGTATCGTAATAGGGTGAAAGAAACGCCGCCGATTGCAGACCGATCACGCCGCGCAAATCATCGGCATGTTCGGCGGCAAGGTCCAGCACAATGCGCCCACCAATCGAACACCCCATCACCACGGGCCGATCAAGGCCAAGGGTGCGCGCCACCGCCATGATCATGCCCGTGTAGCGCGCGGTGGTGAGTTGATAGGTCTCATTCTCCCACCCCTCTGGCGGGCTGGATTTGCCGTGCCAGGGCATGTCGAAAGTCACGCAGCGAAAGCGCGATGTCACTTCCGCATCATTCAACAAGCCGCGCCATTGCCGGCCATCACTGCCGGCCGTGTGCAGCAGCAAAAGCGGTATGCCTTGGCCGGCTTCTTCAAAATACAACCGATGCGCCCGACCTTCGAGTTCAAGGCGCATATAGCGCCCGGTGATGGCTTCGATCATGCCCGTGCCTCCCTCAGCAGGGCGAGCACGCCCTTGAACCAAAAAATATGCGCCATAAACAGCGCGACATTGCCTTCCACCTTGAAGGTGCCAAGGCGTACCAGCCCCATAATGTCGTGCCAGCCGGGCGGCGGAGGGTCTTGCAGGAAGCGCGCGAAATCCTCGGCGCCCGCACGGATGGCCAGGTCATAGCTTGGCATGAGGGCGGGTGCGGGGTTGGCCGATATCAGCACTCCCTTATGGATCGCCAGAATCCAGGCGGCATCGCCGACGCTGAACAAGACATCCGCCGTCAGGTCGCGCCCCCAGCGCGCCAGGCCCGGCGCCGCGGCGGCGCGGGCAGGCAAACCCGCGATATTCATACAAAACCCCCCGAAACTGGCCGATTGCGCCGTGCCATGCCTTCCTCCCGCAATTTCATCGGGCTCAGGTTAGGAAAGGCGGCGGCTACGCGCAAACCCCCCTGACCAAGCGCGCCGGCTGCGCTACACTACGCTGCAAAAGCAATAGGGTTTCCGCCGTGGTTCAGATCACCTCGCCGCAATTCAAGGAAAACGCCGCCCGCGCCATTGGCGATGCCGGGCTGCAAAAGGCTTTGGGCAAGGCCAAGGGCGCCTTCCTGCAACGCCGCGGCGATGCCGTGGCGCGCCTGCCGGAATTTGAGCAGCTGCGCGACATTGGACGCGACATCAAGAACCACACGCTGGCTAATCTTGATTTCTATCTGGAAACCTATGCCGCCAATGTGGAAGCCGCTGGCGGCACGGTGCATTGGTGCTCCACCGCGGAAGAAGCGCGCGCGGCGGTGCTGGAGATTTGCCGCAAGGCCGGCGCCAAGACCGTCACCAAGGGCAAATCCATGATCTCCGAAGAACTCGGGATCAATGACCATCTGGAAGCGCATGGGATCGAGCCGGTTGAAACCGATCTTGGCGAATACATCATCCAGCTTCGACGTGAACATCCTTCCCATATCATTGCGCCCGCCTTCCATTTGAACCGAGAAGATTGGGAAAATTCCTTCCGTGAAATGCACACGGACCTGCCGAAGGATCGCGTATTCAGCGAAAGGCGCGACATCCTGACCGAAGCGCGCACCAAACTGCGTGATCGCTTTTTGGCCGCTGATGTTGGCATCACGGGTGCAAATTTCCTGATTGCGGAATCGGGCAGCAGCGTGATTGTCACCAATGAAGGCAATGGGGACCTCACGCAAACCCTGCCGCGTGTGCATATTGCGCTGGCCAGCATCGAGAAAATGGTGCCGACGCTGAATGATGCCTGCGCGCTGCTGCGGCTTTTGGCGCGTTCCGCCACGGGGCAGGATTTTTCAGTCTATACCACTTTCTCCACGGGCGGGCGCCGGCCTGGTGATTTGGATGGGCCGGAAGAATATCATGTGGTGCTGATTGATAATGGCCGGTCCAATATGTTCGGCACGGAATTTCAGGAAATGCTGCGCTGCATCCGCTGTGCCGCCTGTATGAATCACTGCCCGGTTTATGGTGTGACGGGCGGGCATGCCTATGGTTGGGTCTATCCCGGCCCCATGGGAAGTGTGCTGACGCCAACGCTGATTGGCGTGGATAAGGCCGGGCATTTGCCCAATGCCTCGACCTTTTGTGGGCGATGCGAATCCGTCTGCCCGGTCAAGATTCCGCTGCCAAAAATGATGCGCCATTGGCGCGAACAGGAATTCGAACGGCATCTATCGCCGGTTGCCGTACGGCGTAATCTTGGGCTTTGGGCCTATGTGGCGCAGCGCCCCGCGCTGTATCGCATGGCGACCAAGCTTGCGGTTGGTGCGCTTGGCATGATGGCGCAGGGTAAGGGCGCTTTTCGGTCTTTGCCTTTGGCTGGCGGTTGGACTCAAGGGCGCGATTTGCCGGTGCCGGAAGGCGGCACCTTCATGGATCGCTACGCCAAAACCAAGCGTGGAGCCTGAGCGATGAGCAAGGAGGCGATTCTGAATGCCATTCGCCGCGGCCTGAAGCGTGGGCCGCTGCCCGCTGATCAACGTGCCATGCTGGAAGCGCGGTTGCTGGCGCGCCCACGGCATTTGATCCCCGCGCGGTCGCGCGTGCCGCGGCCTGATCAGATCAAGCTTTTCATTGCCAATGTGGAGAAGGAATTCGGCAGCGTCACGCGCGTGGCTGACGCGAAGGAAATTCCCGGCGCGGTCGCGGAATATCTCTCCCAACAGAATCTCGCGCCACGCTTTGTCATGGCGCCGCATCCCGAATTGCAGGCGCTACCCTGGTCTGATCGCGCAATGCTGGAATTCGAGACGCGGCGTGCTGAGGCAAGCGATCTGGTATCCGTCCAGCATGGCTATGCCGGCATTGCGGAAACCGGCACCCTGATGCTGCCATCCGATCCAACGCGCCCCACTACGCTTAATCTTTTGGCTGAGACCGAGATTGTTGTGCTGCGCGTCTCACGCATTACCGGGCCTTATGAGGATGCCTGGGATATGCTGCGCGCCGAAAGGCAGGATCTGGTTTCAGGGGGCTTCATGCCGCGCAATGTCATGCTGGTGACCGGCCCATCCCGCAGCGCGGATATTGAACAGACGCTGGAATTGGGCGCGCATGGGCCGCGGCGGCTGCATGTGATTCTGGTGGATGATGATCCCGCC
>JBBAUC010000042.1:0-9235 GCA_040398485.1 Roseomonas sp.
ACCGCCCATCAGCGTGTTGGCAGCGGAAGTGCCGATCAAGGTATCGTCGAAATTACCACCAATCAGCCCTTCAATGTCGAAAAGCCGGTCGGAACCATCCGCACCTTCGGCGACACCACCAACGGCGTCATCGCGCAAGCTGGCTTCGATCGTGCCGCTTGCATTGGCGTAACTCACGAAGTCAATGCCGGTACCGCCAGTCAGCGTGTCACTGCCAGCGCCGCCATCCAAGGAATCAGTCCCGGCATTGCCGCGCAGATCGTCACTGCCGTCACCGCCGCTCAGGCTGTTGCCTCCGTATTGGCCTACCTGCAAAAGGTCGTTCCCGGTTCCACCAGAAAGCGTATTGCCGCCGGAACCCCCAGTTACAAAGCCCGCAAAGAGCGTGTCATTGCCAGCATCGCCATCCAGACGCACCGCAAAGACCGAACCGCCAGCATCAATATTATCATCGCCCTCACCACCATTGACGCTATCCGCGCCCGCCGTGCTGTAAATGAAATCATTGCCCGCGCCACCCGCCATGGTGTCGGCGCCAGAGCCATCATACAGTTCATCATTGCCGGCACCGCCATCAAAACGCACCGCATCGGCAAAGCCAAAAGCGCTAATCTCATCATCGCCTTCACCACCGCTCAGACTATCAGCGCCGCCATTGCCGTAGAGCGAGTCATTGCCGATGCCGCCATCCATGGTATCCGCGCCATTGGCGGCATAGAGCTGATCTGCGCCTGCGCCGCCGGAAAAAGAATCAGCGCCACCTTGGCCATAAAGCGTGTCAGCACCATCGCCGCCATCAAGCGTATCATTGCCAGTAGCGCCAGCGAGCTCATCATTGCCGGCACCGCCGGCTAACGTTACCGCTACAGTGCCGAACGCATACAGGTAATCACTGCCATTGCCGCCAATCAGACTATCGGCGCCACCATTCCCATAAAGGGTATCCGCATCATCGCCGCCTGACATGGTGTCATTGGCAGCTGAGCCCTGCAGTAAGTCATTGCCCGCACCACCATCCAGGCGCGCAACATCGGAAGGACCAAAGGCGTAGATTTGGTCATTGCCCGCACCACCGCTCAGACTATCGGCGCCGCCATTGCCGCGGATGATTTCATTCTCATCGCCACCGATAATGGTATCTGCAAAACTGCTACCCTCGACAATTTCAATGCCGAACAGGCGATCCAATCCGCCAAAGGCATCCCGTGCCGTGCCGTTGAAAAGATCAACGCTAACCCCCTGGGTCGGGCTACTGGAGGCAGAGGGATAGGAGGAATAACTGACGGCATCGACGCCTAGGCCGCCATCAAAAGTATCCGCGCCGGTTGAACCGACGAAGAAATCGTTTCCATTACCGCCCAGCATGCTGTCGTTGAAACTGCCGCCCCAAATCCGTTCGATTCCGGCCAGGTTATCCGTACCGCCCTGGCCATCCTGGACAATACCGGTGTCCATATTCACCGTAATGCCAGTGGTGGCACTGGTATATTGCGCAACATCCGCCGTGCCTGCGCCGCCATCCAAGGTGTCATTGCCGGCACTGCCGCGCAGATTGTCATTAAGGTCGCCGCCAATCAGCGTATCGGCGAAGGCGCTGCCCAAGATCACTTCGATGTTGGCCAAGGAATCGACACCGCCTTGGCCATCCTGCGCCTGGCCCGTGCCTAAATTGACGCTGACGGCTGCCGTGGCATAGGCGTAATCACCGGTATCAAAGGTACCGCCCGCGCCATCAATCGTATCGTTGCCGGCATTACCGCGGAAGGTATTGTTGCTGCTGTTACCAATCAGCACATCATCGCCCGCGCCACCGCGCAGATTTTCAATACTGATCAGCGTATCCGTGCCGCCCAACCCATCATTCGCACGCCCGGAGTCGAGGTTCACGCTGACGGCCTGGGAAGCAGCATTGGGCTGATAATCGGCCATATCGCCAGTACCGCCACGGCCATCCATCAGGTCATTGCCCTGCCAGCCGCGGAAGCGATCATTGGAAGCACTGCCGAGAATGGTATCGTTGAAAGACGTCCCATTCACGCCCGTGATGCCCACAAGGCTATCAGTGCCGCCGAAGCCATCGGTGGCGCTGCCGCTTGTCAGGTCAACGGAAATCCCGCTGGTCAGGCCGGTGTCGGAGGTATTGTAGTCAGCAAAGACACTATTCTGGCGGTAATTATCAATGATGGTGTCATTGCCGGCGCCGCCAAACAGAAATAGATTGTTAATCTGCGTTGCCGCTGTGGTGACGGTGATGCGGTCCCCGTTATCGGACCCGACCAGTCTTTCAAAGCCTAGGATACTATCCGTGCCCTGCGTCGCGGTGCTGACCGTTGCCGTATTGATCCCAGTATTGCCACCGCTTGAAGTGATGGTGGCCGTGATCGCCTCACCGCCCGTCTGGTTATAGAGAATACGGTCAGAAATTCCGGCGCCGGCATCTATCGTGTCGTTACCGGCCTCACCATAAATCCGGTCATCGCCATTACCGCCAGCGATACTGTCGTCACCATTGCCGCCGTAGGTCGTGTCATTGCCATCATTACCCTGAATGACATCATTCCCATCCGGGCCCAGATAGCTGTCATTCCCCGCCAACAGGTCAATCAAGTCATTGCCGTTAGAACCAGATAGCGTGTCGTTTCCAGTGGTGGCGGACATGGTAGCTTCCTTGCAATCAAAAGGCCGTAGGGCGTTAAAAGGGGGACAAAACAGGAGCTTGAGGCTCAATTAACCCTGTTTTAACCAAAGGGTTCGATGTTTGTAAAATGTTAACTCTATGTCAACCGGAATGCCTTCGTTGCCGTGCATTAGGTCGCTGGATCCGCAACCACTGGTTGAGTTATCGGTAAAGCCTTGGTCGTCACACCACGAACCGCCCCCCACCCCACCCGGCCCTTCAAGCGCGCGCCACCCCATGCCATCCTGGGTCCACAGAACCAGGAAGCCCAACCCATGCGCCTTGCGGTGATTTCCGATATCCATGGCAATCTCGCCGCTCTGGAAGCGGCTTTGGATGATATCGCCCGGCGCGGGATCACCGACATCATCTGCCTTGGCGATTGCGCTTCCGGCATGTGCTGGCCGGGGGAGACAACGCGCCTGCTGATGGACCGCAATATCCCCTCCATCCGCGGCAATCATGATCGTTGGCTGACGGATCGCGTGGCGGAGGGGTTGAAGGGCCAGGATGGCTTTGCCTTTCAGCAAACCACCGCCCACCACCGCGCCTGGCTGTATGAATCGCCTGAGCGGCTGATGCCCGCCCCCGGCGTGCTCGCCTGCCATGGCACCCCATCATCCGATGTGCGCAATCTTTTGGAAGACCCGCGCCACGGCATTCTGGTGCCATCGCCGCTTTCCGCCATTCGCGAAAGGCTGGGCGAAGATGGCATGGCAGCGCGCGTCGTGCTGTGCGGCCATAGCCATCAATCGAGCATCATCCATATGCCGGGCGATGGCCCCTTGGTGGTCAATCCCGGCAGCCTTGGCCTGCCCGGCTTTCGCGTGACACGCGGGGACCATCCCCACCGTGCAGAGGCGCGGTCACCGCATGCGCGCTACGCCATCATCCATGTGGCGGAAGATGCCAAGCCGATGGCTGAGCTGGTTTCCATCGTCTATGACTGGGAAGCAGCGGCTCAGCGCGCGGAGGCGGTGGGCGCCAACCACGCCTGGCCGCATGTGCTGCGCACGGGGTATTTGCCCGAATCGCTGGACGAATAGGCGATCACTAAGGGTCCAATACTATCCATGCACGCCCACATGAAGCCCGCGCCGAAGGACAAGTTGCTCATGCCACACCGTGCGTTTGCCGCCTTTCTTCTGCTGATTCTCGGCTTGCTGCCGTTTGAGGGTTCCGCCCGCTTGTTGCCCGCGCTCGATACATCAAGCCCTTACGCAACCATGCGGTCCTTCGACCAGGAAATGCAGCGCATCGCAGAACTTTATCAGGCCTATCGCGCGCACCCGAGTGACCGCGCGCAACGCGCTTTGGGCGCCGCAACAAGCCGCGCAGCCGAGCAATTGCTGGACATGAGCCATGTGCCACCAGCAACGCACCCAAGAGTCGGCGCGCGGACATTGCTTGAACTTGCCGACATATTCTTGCGTCTGCCCGAGGTGGCGCCAGAGACTATTCCCGGCGCACCTGGCCAGACGGGCAGGCCAGTGACCGTGCGTTGGACCTTTCCCAGCACCGAAATCCGTATTGAACGAATCAGCCAAGGTGATGCGCCGCCAGATTTTCGCTTTTCGTCCAGTACGGTTGCGCGCATTAATGAATTCCACTTCGCTATCATTAAACAGCCGCCCCTTAGGCCCGCGCCGCTGACGCATTGGCGGCAGGCGCAAATTGACATGGCCGGGCCCTTGGTCCCGATGAGGCTCGTGGAAAATCTACCCCTCTGGCTCCGCCGGCCTGTCTTGGAAGCGCCGATATGGAAAATCCTTGCTACCCTGGTCGTGGCGATCTTGGCGTTTGCGGTGATGATCATGTGGGGGAGGCTGATCCAGCGCCTTGCGCGCCACGCGACGCCGCCGCGGCGTATCGCACGCTGGCTGACCGTACCGCTCGTTATTGCGCTTACAGCGAGCCTCGCGCATTACGTTATTGATCGTCAGATCAACCTTACTGGCATGCTTGACCTTGAAGCGCTTATCACAACGCTTCTGCTATATTTTGCAGCGGCCTGGGCCACGGCACTGGTTTGCCGCTTTCTGGCCGAAGCCATCATTGCTTCGCCTCGGGTGCCAGATGATGGTTATGACGCGCATCTGCTAAGGCTGCTGGCGCGTGTTACCGGGTTCATCGGTGGTATCGCCGTACTTGTCTATGGTGCCAATGATTTGGGTTTGCCGGCGCTGGGCGTTGCTGCGGGGCTTGGCGTTGGCAGCGTTGCCCTTGCCCTGGCTTCACAATCCACCGTAGAAAATCTTTTCGGTGGCGTTTCCATATTTGCAGATCGGCCCTTCCGTGTGGGTGATCTTATTCGCTTTAATGACCTTAAGGGCATTGTTGAATCGATTGGCCCACGCTCAACGCGTATTCGTGCGCCGGATGGCACGCTTACAACCGTACCGAATGCCGATATCGCCAAGGCTCATGTCAATAATCTTTCAGTCCGCAACAGTTTCCTGTTTGAACATCGGGTGAATCTGCCCTCTGGGGCAAATGCGACGCAGATAACGGCATTGCTGGCGATGTTCAGGAAATTATTGGAAGAACATCCAGCGATCGAAAAATCGGGGGGGCCGCCGCATGTTCGGCTGACCTCGCTGGCGCCGGATTCTGGCGGGATCCATCTTTTTGCCCATGTCATGGCAAAAGATGAGGCGGCATTTCTTCAGACGCAGGAAGCGCTTCTGCTGCGTATCATGAAGCTGCTCTCCGATGATGCCATCACCGGCACCTCTTGAAACCATCATCCGATCTTCATGGTATTTCTTATTGCCGCCTGGGTATAATGACCCAAGTCTGGATGGCTGACTTCTCTCGTTTCCATTTTTTGGGATGAAAGGCGCAACATGATTAGGATCCTGAAGTTAGCCCTGGCGCTTGCCGCGATGATGTTTTCGCAAGCCTATGCTCAGGCCGCTTTCAACAAAACCCTGACCCTTCAGGGCGTAAATTTCCTCGTCACCTGCGCCAATGAAGGATCGCAAAACACTCTGCGTATTGTTCCATCCGGGGCAGTCCATAATGGAAGGAATATCGAACAACAGATTGATGGCTCCGTGATTGGTGCAGAGGTCGCGGACCTGGATGGCAATGGCACGCCGGAGATCTATGTTTTTGTCCAATCCGCGGGCAGCGGTTCTTACGGGACAGTGGTGGGTCATGCGGTTAATCGTGGCTCCTCCATCACGCCCATCGTCATGCCGGAACTTAGCGACGATGCCAGGGCGTCAGCAGGTTATATGGGCCGCGATCGCTTTTCGGTGGCTGGGGAAAGGCTGGTGCGCCAATTTCCTTTATACCGTGATGGCGATTCGAACGCCGCCCCAAGTGGTGGAACACGGCAATTGCACTATCGGCTGGTGCCGCGGGAAGCCAGTTGGGCCCTGCAGCTTGTTCCGGGTGAAACCAAAGATAGTCGCTGAAATGCTGCTGATTTACGCAGCCTCAATGTAGCTGCGTAAAAGGGCATCTGCACGTGTCTTGCGCTTCAAATCCGCCCAAAGCGCTGCAACGCCGCGTCCAATTCGCCCGCGCGCCGTTCAATGCTCTGCACCTGATCAGCAGATGGCCCGCCAGCACGCGCGGCGGCAGCACGGCGGTCGCGTTCCAGCGCATCCAATTCGGATTGCAACCGCGCACCTTCCGCCGTTGCTGCCGGGTTTTGCGCGCGTTCGGCGCGTAGCTTTTCAAGGGTGGTACGCTGCTGCGTCAAATCGCGCTGCAATCCTGCAAGGCGCTGTTCTGAAGCGCGCACCGCCGCCGTACTGCGCGCGGCTTCGGCCTGGGCTGCCGTATTGCGCTCTGCGGCCATTTGCGCGGCGCGTTCCTGCAAAGCGGCGGCATTTTCCAGGTTTTGCGCGCCGCGCACATCCTCACCGCTCACGGCGGCACCAATGCCGGTGAAAAAGCCGCGTTCGGAAGCCGGGCCTGCGCCCGCGCCAGCACAACCGGCCAGCAGCAATAGCGGCGCGATGGCGCAGAAGGATTTCAGCTTCATGGCAGGTCAGGCCGTCGGCACGCGGCGGAGTGCGGATTCAAGATCATCCGCCGCCGCTTCAAGCCGGCGCTGCGCCTGATCAATCTTCGCTTCCTCATTCATCAGCTGCGGCACTTGCCGAGAGCTCGCCACCAGGCGCTGGCGCGCATCACGCGCCTCTCCGGCGGTTTTGCGCATCAGCTCCGCATCCTGGCGCATGGTTGCGGCCTCGGTACGGTATTGCGCGGCGGTGATTTGCCCGGCGCGATATTGCCGATCAAGCTGCGCCAATTTCTGCTGATTCTGCTTCGCCACTTGTTCAGAAGCGGCGGCGGTATTGTTCAGATTATTGGCAACTTGCTGCGCGGATTGGATGCGCTGAGAAGCGCCGGCTTCGCGATTTTCAAAGCCAAGATTGCGTTCCGCGACCGCCATGCCGGCGGCAAGCCCAACCAGCGCACCAATGCCCGCGCCAATCAGCGCATTCTGCCCGCTATTGCCTCGGCCGAAAGCGGCGGCACCTGCGGCACCTGTCGCGGCGCCGGCCAAGGCACCCGTCGCGGCGGTTTGGTTCCAGCGCTGCGATTGCTGGCGCATGGCCTGTTGCTCAGCCGTCAGTGGCTGGCCGCCCGCGCCCATACTGGGGTTTTGGCAGGCGGGCAGCAGCAAGGTCAGGGAAAGCAGTGCCGCCGCGCTTTTGAGCGCGGGCTTGCGGCGGGCTAGGGCGAACAGGGTCATGGGCGTGATCTTCCTTCGATCAAGTCAGTCCATCATATCACTATGGCATGGTTGGTGCGAATTTGCGGCGAAATCATTGCACAGCGTCACCGCCCGCCACCGGGGCAGGCGATTCCATAATCCCAGCGCGTGGAAGGTGAACCAGGCGTGCCCATCACTTCTACCGTGACCACGTAGTCCTCAGCCGAACCGCCACGCGGCGGGTTCCAGTCAAAGGAAATCCCGCCATTGCCGGAAACGAACCCGGGCGATTCTGAGAGCAATCGCCCCCGGTGATAGACGCGGATGCGATCCGGCTCCATCCGGGTGTTGTAGCTGATGGTCACGCGCCCGGGGTTCGGCCCCAGATAATGCCGCGTTTCAGTAATGCCGCGCCCGCCACTTTGCACCTGGGTATTGCAGGGCTCCACATTGGGGGGCCGTTCCAGCGGCCTTTCGGCCGGCCGAGGCGGCGGTGTTGGCCGCGGTGCTGGCGGTGGCGGCGGTGGGCGCGGCGGTTCCGGCCGCGGTTCCGGCTCGCGCGGTGGTTCTGGCGCTGGCGGTGGGGGCGGTGGTGGTGGGGGCGGTGGTGGTGGAGGAGGCAGCGGGCATTCGGCGCGCCGGCGGCCCAATTCTTCCTCCAGCGCGGCCAGGCGGTGGCGGAGCTCCCTTTCGCGTTCCCGCTCACGCAGCAAGGTTTGCATGGCGTCCAGATCGCCCTGCTCCACGCGGCACATGCCGGCTTCGGGCGCCATCCAACGCGCGATCCAGGGCGCGGCAAAGGCGGCCGCAGTACCAAGCAGCGCAAGCGACAGCAAAGCCGCACCAAGCGCTGCCAAGGGCGTGCGCGCAGGCGCTTCGGCTGGCCGGCCATCATCCAAATCCCGCAACAGGCCAAGCCCACCCGGCGCATTGGTCGGTGCCATGCCCCAGCCCGCCAGGACTGGCCGACCTTCATGGGCGAAAACATGGTCAAAGCTTGGGATTTCAGTCGCGGCGGCGACCAGCGCCGGCAGATGCCCAGCCCGCGCCGGGTCCTCGGACGCCGCCAGGGCAGCGCCGCGGCGGAGCGCGCTGATGATCCGCCCAATCTCGGCGCGCAGCCTTTCCCGCCCCGTGGCGTCCAGCTCCGCAAAACGCGCCACGCGGCCTTCGGGGGCGAAGAAACTCAGTCCTTGTTCGGTCGCGGTGACCGGGGCGAAAAAGCCCGAGACGTCCGCGCCCAAGGTTTCACTGAGCAGCGCTGTTAAAGCGCGATGCGCGCCGGGATGATCCTGCCCCGGCGGCAGGATCGCACGGTAGCCATCAAGCGAAAGGGTGATCAGCGGCTGCATGGCACATCAGGGAACATCGAAATGCCCCACTTCCACTTGCTGCCCGGCTGCAACGCGCCCGGTGAATACCTGATCGGGCCGGCCTTCGCGCTTCACCGTCACGCGATAGGGCGAAGAAGCCGGCGCAGGCGGGTTGTTCTGGAAATGCCAGACGATGATGCGATAACGCCCCGGCGCTGGTTCCGCCGCGAAGACGATGTTTTCAACCGGGGTCGGCGTTAGTGGATTATTGCCCGCATTGCGGTCCACATCCAGGACGGCACCACAGGCTTGGCGATGGTCGAAATACAGCCGCTCGCCATTCGGGCAGATCATCACCAGGTCAAGATCATTGCGGTCATCCCAGGCCAGGATAATCTGCACGCGCCCGCTGCGCGCCCCTTCGCGCCGGGCGCGATCTGCATCTTCCTGACGCGGTGCGGGCGGCGGTGGCGTCACGCGGGGCGGTTCCGGCGGCCTTGGGCGGGGCGGCGGCTCAGGCGGCGGGCAGGCGGTGCGCCGATCCCCCAGCCGCAGCATTTCGCCCGCGAT
>JBBAUC010000042.1:9245-18270 GCA_040398485.1 Roseomonas sp.
TTACCAAAGTTGGTAAGCCAACTCTCGCGAGCGAGAGCGGCAAACACATTCACACTCACACTCATCAATAGGTCGACGTGGCGCGCGTTCAGGAGGCATTCTCCAAGGAGCGTAGGAGGGTGGGCGGCGGTGCGCCTATCCCCAAGCCGCAGCATTTCGCCCGCGATATCATTCCTGAGCGCCGCTTCGCGTGCTTGCGCGGCGCGCAGTTCATCCAGCAATTCCGCATTGCCTGGCTGCACCACGCATTGCGGTAACGTGGCCTTGAACCAGCCAAAGGGGTCGCGCCACAGCAGCAGCAACAATAGCAGCAATAACAAAAGCCCAAGCAAGCCGAGCAGCCAGGATAACCATGATCGTTTCTCAGGCGGTGCCGCGGGCGGGCCAACAATCTGCATGGCGCCCGCGCCACCGCGCCGACGCGTCATGCCGATGAGCAATTCAGGGCTGGGTGCCTCACCCAGCTTGGCATGGCCCCAAGCGACCAGCACGGGCTGGCCGCCCACCACGCGCAGGCAATCCGTGGCGGGCGTGATCAGCGCAAGCGACAGCAATTCACCAAGAAACCGCTCACTTTCGCGGGTGCTGGCGCGCAGACGATCAGCTTCTTCGCGGATATCGCCGTAAAGCCGGGCGAATTCCGCGCGTGCCGCTTCCTGCGCGGCATCGGGCAGGGACTCCAGTGGCGGTGCCGCACCTTGCACGCCGGCATACCAATCCGTAATGCCGCGATCCGCATCCGGATTGGGTTCGGCAAAAAGCGCGGCATGGGCTGGGCTGCGCGCACGGCGCAAATAGCCCGAGATCTGATCCCAGGCCTGCACCGCAAGCTGCCCGCCTGTCCCCAGCACCTGCAACTCCGCATTGCGGGTGGTGGCAATCAGGCTGCCATCGCCAGTGCCGGACATGCGCGTGGCGCCGACTTAACGCGGTGCCCCGGCCCCAGCAGGGGGCGCGGGTGTTGCGGGCGCCGCCGGTGTGGCGGGTGCATTGGCGGGTGGCTGAGGTGTCGCCGGCAGGCCGGGCACAACGGGCTGGCAAGCCTCAGGCTTCACTACCGCCTGCACATTCTGTTGTTGCAGCCAGGGCAGCAGGCTTTCGGTTTTTTGCGCGTATTTCACGCGGTCCGCCACCTGAGTCGCGTAGCTGACAAAGGTATTAATGCCAACCACGCGCCCGCATGTATCCACCAGCGGCCCACCGGAATTTCCCGGAGAGATATCGGCGGAATGCGGCATGACCACCAGGCCGTTTTCCAGCCTTTGGATGGTGCTGATGCTACCCCGCGTCAGCACCAATTCCGGCGGCGTGCCAAGCCTGCCTTGCTGCAATTCCTGCATGCCTTGCTCAACCTGCACGACGGAAGCCGGGTAGCCTGCCGCCACCACATCCAAAAGCTTGTCGGCGGTGGGCGTCAGCGCAAGTGGCTGCGCGCCCGCGACCGCTTCCGGCAGCCTAAGCAGCGCTACATCCAGCATGCCTGGCTCGACCGGGCCGCCGCCCGCGCCGCGCGTCATGCTGACCAATTGCGCCTTCACCGCGCGGCCCATGGCGCGGGACATGACAAATATCTGATTAGGATCGGCCTGCTGCACGACATGCGCATTGGTCAGCACCAGATCGCCCGCAATGAAGAAGCCGCTGCCATGGCCAATCCCCGACGGCCCGGCCGAGGCTATCATCACCGTTGCATGTTCCAGCAATTGCGCGAGTGAGCCGCTAAAGGGCCGCGGCGCTTCCCCCTGCCGTTGCGGGATGGCGGGCGGTACGCTCTCGGGCCGCACCGGCTGGCGTTCCGGCGGTGGGTTCAGCCCAAGCGGGCCTTCAGGCGTGCAGACATTGGGCGTCGCGGCCAGGCGGCGCATGCGTTCCAGGTCGCGCTCCAACGCCTCATTGGTTTCGCGTTGCAGGCGGATGGCGTTGCGCGTGGCGGCATCATCCACGATCGAGACTGTCTGCTGCTGCCCCGCCAAATCGCGCTGCATCTGCGTCCAGGCGAGCCAGAAGCCCAGCGCCAGGAAAGTCAGAGCTACGAGTGACAGCAGCGGCAAAAGCCAAGCCGCCCCGCCAAAGGGTGCACGCGGCGCTGGGGCCATGGCAGGTGGTGGTGGCGGCGGAGGTGGCGGCGGCGTGCGCGCGGCAGCCGGCGGTGGCGCGGCGGCTTGCGCCGGCGCCTGCGCAGGTGCGGCCATGGCGGCATTTGTTAGAAAGCCATCAGGCGCCGAGGCCAAGCGCGGCGAATAAGGCCCCAATACGCGGCGCAGTTGCCCGGCCAGCGCGGCAGGGTCTTCGGCGATTTCCCGCGCCGCCAGGCCCCAGCCGGTCAGGATGATCTGGCCATCCAGCACCAGGATGGAATCGGCATTGGGCAGCACCAAAGCCCGGCGGAGCAGCGGGCCGATTTCGGCATCATCCAGCAGCGGTTCCAGGGCCTGAAGCTGGCGGGTCAGCGCGGCTTCCGCTTCCGCCCGGCGTGCGCTGGATAGCGTGGGCAGGGGCTGCGGTTCGCCGGCGGCTTCGCCATACCAGGAAATGGCCCCTGCCCCGGTGATGGGCTCGGCAAAAAGCGCGGCGGGCGCGCCCCGGGCAGTAAGTTGGTCGGTCAGGCGCTGATGCAGCGCATGCACTGTCTGGCCGCGCAACAGCAAGGGTTGCAGCCCGGCAAGATCAGTCTTCAGGAGCAAACGTGGCGCGGCCATGGGACCTCGGGTTCTAGCCAGAAGAGCCTAGATCAGGTTGCGCGGTTTTGGAACCACCCGCGCTGAAGCAGGTAACGCTGCGGCGATGGCAGCATTGCGGCGCCGAAAAGCGAAGCGGCTGCTTTTTCGCGGTGCCGTTTCCTAAGCTGCTCTTTGAACCGCTTGCTCAGCCGCCCTAACCCATAAGCTTGCGAAGCGCATGGAGATAATCAGCAAAAGCCTTGCGGCCAGGCTCGGTGAGCGCAACCTCCGTAAGCGGCTTGCGCTCGCGGAATGATTTCGTCACTGCCACGTAGCCCGCCTCCTCCAGCTTGCGTAGGTGTACCGAGAGATTGCCATCGGTGGTGTCGAGTTTCGTCTTCAGTGTCGCGAAATCAGCGCTGCCGGCACCAATAAGATAGGCCATGATGCCGAGCCGAACGCGCCCATGGATCAACTCATCGATGGCGCTGATATCGAAAGCCGTCACCGTCAGGCCCTGTCGGTCGCCGGTACGCGCGCCGCGGCGCGCAAACGAAGGCCAGGAATCACGGCAATCAGGACCATCGTGATCGCATAGGCAAGAAATTCTTGACCGCTACCAACCAAAGCACCGAACACCGGCACTGTCAGGAAAGTGAAGAAGGCGGTGACGCTCATCCAGCCCTGGCGGGTGATGGTGGCGGCCAGCGCCCAGCCGATCCCGTAGACGCTGACCACGAACATCGTGATGGTGTTGAGCACGAAGGGCTGACCGCGATAGGCCATGACCACTGCACCGACGCAGAAGGCAAAGATACTCCAGCCGATCGCGGCCCAGGCCATCCCCAATGCTCGGTTGGCGGCCGTCTCGACCCGTCCGCGGTCGCGGCGCATCAAATAGGCGAGTGTGCCGGCAAAGCCGAGCCCGCAGATTGGGAACGCATAATGCGCCGAAGGTAGAATTGGGCCGAAGACCCCCTGCGCCCCCAACCAGACCAAGATGCTGGCCAGCGAGAACCAGCCGCCGCCGGCGATGAGGTAATCGCCGCCGCCAAATGGGGTATTTCGGGCGGCTTCGGCGAGGTCGCGAAGAAAGGCCAAATCCTCCGCGGCCTTGGCGGAGGGAGTAGAGGATTGTGAGGTTTCGGACATGGCGGGCCTCGTATGCGGGACTATCGGGTACCTATTACTTTAAATTACAAAGTACCTTATAATATGTCAACCCTGTTTCTGCCATTGGCAGTCCGCGCCGCGCCCAAGGCAATTGAACCTGGGCAGCATGTCATTTGGTTTGTTGGAATTTTCTACAAATTAATTCTGCGGAATTAACTTATTCGCCAAAGGCGCCTCACGCCGCCGCTTTTGCCGGTTGACGCTGAAAGCGCAGCCAGGTCACCGCCAGCACCGCCACCAGCAGCAGCGGGATGGAAGCCCAGTTCAGCGGCACCCAGCCGAAATGCTCATGCAGGAAGCCGGCCAGGAAGCTGGCCGCCGCAGTGGTGCCGAACACCAGAAAGTCGTTCAGCGCTTGGGCCTTGCCACGCTCATTCGGCCGGTAGCAGGTGGTGACAAGATTGGTGGCGCCAATAAACAGGAAATTCCAGCCCACGCCATTCAGCGTCAGCGCGATGCGGAAATGCCATTCATGATTGCCGGCAAGTGCGGCGACTACGCCGAGCAAAAGCAGCGCAATGCCCCAGAACATGACATTGGTGGTGCCATAACGCGTAATCAGATTGCCGGTGAAGAAGGAGGGCACGAACATGCCCATCACATGCATGAAGATCACCCAATGCGCTTCGGTATGCGGCAGCCCGCAAGCAACAATGGCAAGTGGTGAGGCACTCATCAGGAAGGACATGATGCCAAACGCCACCATGCCGGAAATGACTGCCGCGATGAAACGCGGCTGGGACGCGATTTCCAACAAGGGGCGCGGCGGTACCACGGCGGTGCCATCCGCCTTCACCGTCGCTTCCTGCATGGGCGGGAATTTAATGAAGCCCATGATGGTGAAGACAATGGCATGAATGCCGATCAGCGCGAGATAGGTCGCCAGATACAGCGGCAGCATCTGGTCATGCGAAAGGCGCACAATGCTCGGCCCGATAATGCCGGCCACCACACCCCCCGCCGTCACCCAGGAAATTGCCTTGGCGCGATAGGAATCGGGCACCAATTCCACCGCCGCGAAACGATACATTTGCAGGCTGGCCACCGCATAACCAAGGATCAAGCCGCCCAGGCACATCAGCGCGAAGGTCGCAGTATAAAGCCCAAGCGCCACCACCGCACCGCCCACCATGCCGAAGATAGAACCGATCCGAAAACCAAAGCGCCTGCCCATGCGCTGCATCAGGGCCGCGGCGGGGAAGACCGCGATCATGATACCCAGATGCTGCAAGGTGACCGGGAGCGTAGCGAGGTCTCGGTTATGGTAGAAGGTCACCACGGAAAGCGCGGTCGCGGCGAACATCAGCGTATTGCCGGCCTGACCAATGGCCTGACAACAGGCCAAGAGAAAAAGATTCCGCCGCGCGGCAGCATCAAGCACAGTCATTCTAGTCACGCTTCCCTATCAAGAAGCCGATGCTATACCCGAACGCGTGGCAGGGAAAGACGGCGTGTCAGCCCCAAAGCCCACGCGCCGCGAGCCAGCGCTGCACCAGCGCCGCCACCTGATCACTATTGCGATCCATCATGATCATATGGCTATTGCCGGTGATGCCGTGTTCCGGAAGATCAATGATGTCCACGTATCCACCGGCGGCGCGCAGGCTTTCGGCGAAGGCAACGCCTCGCGCACGGATATCGGGCCAGCGCGCATCTTCCTCGATGTAATCGCCATAGATCATCAGCACGGGAATATCGCGCAAGGTGGCGATCTGCGCCGGATCGCCAATGGAGGCTGGCTCCACCAGCACCAAGGCGCGCACAGCATCGGGCCGGCGCTGCGCCGCATTCCAGGCGAAGAAGCCGCCCTGGCTATGCGCCATGACCACTGCTGGTCCAACACGCTGCAGCAGCGCATCATAGGCATCAAGCGTGAGTTCATCCGTTGTCGTGAAGCGCGGCACGGTCTGGCGCATGAAATTGCGGTAACTTGCGTCATCGGCGGGGAATTGATTGCCGGGCAGCACTTCGCCGCGCCGATAGGAACCGGCGCCAGCGCCGATCCGAAACCGCTCAAAGGGATTATCTATCGGCAAGGTCAGCGCGGTGCCGGCAGTGACCTCAGGGATTAGGGACCAGCCTGACCGCCCGCGTTCCACCGCATCGCTCACATAAACCGGCCAGCCTTGCCTCAGGAAGTAATGCTGCCAGCCTTCGCGGCCATCCGGGGTGGTTTCCCAACACACGCCGGACAAGCCGCCGCCATGCCACATCAACAGCGGAAGCCGCCCGCGCGGCGCGGTGGGAATCATGTATTGCGCGTAAAGCGCGCCGATCAAATAGGTGCCGTTGGGGTCCACCTTGGCCGGCACGCCGCCGGGCGTGAACAATACCTCACGCGCCGGTTGGTCCGTAATGGTGACTTCCCGCCCGCCAACGTGAAAACTGCCCCAGTCAGCGAGGGAGACGGGCGCGGCCACGGATGGCCTCAGCGCCCGGTCAGAATGCGTTCCACCAATTGCTTGGCACCTGGGATGAAGCCATTGGAATAGAAAGGATCGGACCCGAAGCGATAGGCATTATGCCCGGCGAACATCAGGTTCTTTTCCAAAGCCCCATCATGGCTGACATCCTGCAGCGTCTTTTGGATGCAGAAGCTGCGCGGATCGGCCCGGCGGCCATTATCGAAATCCGGTTCATGCTGGGACCAGTTGGAAAAGCGGCAGGTCGAAAGACAGCCCATGCAGTCCACCTGATCCTTGACGATTTCGCGCGATTTTTCCGGCGTGACAAAGATCAGCGTATTATCGGGCGTGCGCATAGCTTCGGTGAGGCCTTCGGCTTCCCAATGCGCAATGCGCGCCAAATCATGCGGCGCGACATAAACCGGGCGCTTGCGCGGACCCACGCCATATTCCGCCATATGCTCACCCACCGGTTCCGCCGTATAGGCAACCTGGCGTTCATTGCGGTCTTCCAATTCGCGCAGGAATTCATTGCGCACGGCAGAAGAATAAAACCCGGTTGGTGAGAAAGGCTGCAACAGCACATCTCCGGATTTCAGCGTCAGCAGCCTTTGCTTCCAGGCATCGCTGATCGGGCTTTCCTGCGTGAGCAAGGGGCGCGTGCCAAATTGGAAGGCGATCGGGCCGAGATCGGGATTATCAATCCAATCTTCCCATTCTTCCAGCCACCAAACGCCGCCCGCCATGATGATAGGCACATCGCCCAGGCCAAATTCGCGCATTTGTTGACGTAGTTTTAGCACGCGTGGGAAGGGCGCTTCCGGCACTTTTGGGTTTTCGCTGTTGGAAAGCCCATTATGCCCGCCAGCGAGCCAAGGGTCCTCATAAACCACGCCGCCCAGCCATTCCGCCGTCTTGTGATAGGCGCGCTTCCACAACGCGGCAAAGGCGCGGGCGGAAGAAATGATCGGGTAGTAATGCACCCCATAATCCCGCGCGACTTCCGCGAGCTTATAGGGCATGCCCGCACCGCAGGTGACGCCATGGATCAAGCCACGCGCGCCTTCCAGCATGCCGCGGGCAACCCGTTCAGCGCCGCCCATTTCCCACAGGATATTGGCGTGGATGCGGCCCTTGCCGCCGGCCATATCCCAGGCGCGCTGGGCTTGGGCGATGCCGCCCTTGATGCCGTATTCAACCAGTTCTTCATGCCGGTCGCGACGGGTTTTGCCGTGATAGATCTGCCGGATGATGCTGCCATCCGGGTCATAACTATCCGCATTGACGGCCGAGAAAGTGCCCACGCCGCCCGCCGATGCCCAGGCACCGCAGGTGCGCCCATTTGAAACGGCAACGCCCTTGCCGCCTTCCACCAGCGGGAGGACGTCAACGCCCCCCATCCTGATCGTATTGATGGCCTTCAAGTAACGGCGCTCCCCACTTAATGGACCGGGTAATAGGCCAAGCCCCGCCCCGGTAAAAGGGGGCGGGGGGCCGGTTAGGCAGGATCAATCCCGCGGACGATCGCGGCGTTCGCCACGCTCACCACCACGACGGTCATCACCTTCCGGGCGCGGGCGCTTGGCACCGACCTGTTCGGAGATATCGGCACCCGTCGCCTGATCCACGACGCGCATGGAAAGCTTCACCTTGCCGCGTTCATCAAAGCCAATGACCTTGACCTTCACCGCATCGCCGTCCTTGACGATGTCGGTGGTCTTGTTCACGCGGTCATTCGCCAGTTCCGAGATATGAACCAGACCATCCTTGGCGCCGAGGAAATTCACGAAGGCGCCGAAATCGGCGGTCTTCACGACCTTCCCATTATAGATCACGCCAAGTTCCGGTTCGGCCACAATGCCGCGGATCCAATCAATGGCGCGCTGCGCGGCTTCAATGCTGGTGGCGGCAACCTTGATGGTGCCGTCATCTTCGATATCCACCTTGGTGCCGGTCTGTTCCGTGATTTCACGAATGACCTTGCCGCCGGAGCCGATCACGTCGCGGATCTTGTCCTTCGGCACATTGATCACGGTAATGCGCGGCGCGGTGGCCGCCACATCGGTGCGCGCCCCGGTCAGCCCCTTGGCCATTTCGCCAAGGATATGCAGCCGGCCTTCACGCGCCTGTTCCACCGCAATCTTCATGATCTCCGGCGTGATGGAGGTGATCTTGATGTCCATCTGAAGCGAGGTAATCCCCACTTCCGTCCCGGCCACCTTGAAATCCATATCGCCGAGGTGATCTTCATCACCCAGAATATCGGACAGAACGGCAAAGCCGCGATCTTCCTTGATCAGACCCATCGCAATCCCCGCGCAGGGGCGCTTCAGCGGCACGCCGGCATCCATCATGGAAAGCGATGTGCCGCACACCGTCGCCATGGAAGAAGAACCATTGCTTTCGGTGATTTCAGACACAACACGCACGGTGTAGGGGAACTTGTCCTTCTCCGGCAGCAGCGGATGAATGGCGCGCCAGGCAAGCTTGCCATGGCCCACTTCACGCCGGCCGGGGCTGCCCATGCGGCCCGTTTCATTCACCGAATAGGGCGGGAAATTATAGTGCAGCATGAAATCTTCGCGGTATTCACCCGCGAGCGCATCAATCACCTGCTCATCCTGGCCGGTGCCGAGCGTCGCCACACAAAGCGCCTGGGTTTCACCACGGGTGAACAGCGCCGAGCCATGGGCGCGCGGCAGTACGCCAACTTCCGCCATGATGGGGCGCACGGTGCGTGTATCACGCCCGTCAATGCGCTTGCCGGTATCAAGGATGTTGTTGCGG
>JBBAUC010000043.1:0-18225 GCA_040398485.1 Roseomonas sp.
GGAATAACCAGCCTTCCGCCTGGCTTCAGTTGCTGCAACAGCGCGGGCGGCACATATTGCGCGGCGCAGGTGACGATGATGGTGTCAAAGCCGCCCGTCACTTCCGGCCAGCCGAAGAAGCCATCGCCCACGCGGGTTTCCACATTGGTCAAGCCAATGGGTGCAAAAATGCGCTGCACGCCACGCCCCAGCGGTTCGATGATTTCGATGGAATACTGCTTGGCGACAATGCGTGACAGCCAAGCCGCCTGAAAGCCGGAACCCGTGCCGATTTCCAATACCACATGATCGGGCTTTGGTTGGCAGGCCTGGGTCATATAGGCTTGGCCCAAATAGTCAGACAGGGCGGAACCAAAACCAATGGCCCAGGGCTTTGCCTCTGTCTCATAGGCGTTGGAGGCCGCGGCCTGACGCGATTCGTAATTGTAATGGAAATATTCGCGCGGCAATTCAGCGAAGCTCCGCAGCACAGCGGGATCTGCCTCCCCAAAGCGGGATTTCAGATAGGCCTCCATCCGCGCCAAGGTTGGCTGGCGCCGCGCTTGGATGGCAGCGAAGGCGCCTTCCGATATTTCCGTGGGCCGGCCAGAAGCGGCCATGGCCGCGACATAAGCCGCACGATTCCATGCGGGTGTTTGCGCCTTGATTGCTGGTGCAACCAGTAAGCCTGCACCCGTGAGCGCGAGGGAACGGCGAGATAAAGACATGATCACTTCCTTGGCCAAACAAGAATGGTAGCCAGATAACAAATACTACCGAAAAGCAAAAGGGCTGAAAGGCCCATACCATGCCCGACCAGGTTAGCGAGCGGTGTGGCCACCACGGAAAAGGCGCCATTCAGCGCCCAAGCCCAGGGCAGCAGCGCGGGGCCTTCCTGCTGAAACCGATCAAGCCCCAGCGGAAAGGGCAAGCCAAGCGCAAGGGAGATTGGGCCGAGAACCAGCACCAGCATGGCCACGCGCAAGGCCCAGGGCCAATCGAGAATCGCAAGAATACCGGCATGGGCCAAGCCGATGGCCAGCAGGCAAGACCCCACCACAATCAGTGCTATCCATCTGAGTGTTGTCGCAGGCTTTGTCACACGTTCAACCATCATGGCGCCAAGCCCGGAACAGACCAGCATCACGGTCAAGACCAGCGCGAAGCCAAAAGTCCGGTCGCCCAACAGCAGCACCGCATATTCGATGAAGGCGATTTCAATGAGCAGAAACCCAAGCCCGAGTGCCGGGAAATAAATCAACGCGCGCCCCAGGATCGCTTTCGAAACACGCAAGGTTCCGCGCGCGAATATCGGCAAGGCGCAGACCAGGAAGGCCAGGATGATCGCCTGCGCCAATACCGCCATATTCACCAGAAGGCCGATTTCCTGTTGTGGCAGGATTTCCATCCGCTCCAGCGCTCGCGGCAAGGCTGGCAGCCTTACAAGCGGCGATAGCCATGGCCGATCCGCCGTAATGGGCGAACGGTCAAAGGCATCAAGGGGCATAGTGCCGGCCAGCAGCATGCGCATTTCCTCAGCCACCGCATCACTGGGCGCGCCTGTTTGCACCATGCCGGAATCGAGCGAAATCGCCGGCAGATCATTCCAGATTTCTCGGCCTTCCAGGGAAAGATGCGGCGCGTAGGAAATGTCGAAGGACCTAGCTTCGGCAAAGGCCAGCAGCTTTTCCATGCGTTCCGGCGTCAGCGGATCACGCGCGATCAGCACGCGCAGATTCCACGCCGATCTGATCACCGCCATATGTGCCGCGGGTTCCTTGATGCCTGCTTCCAGCAGCGCCGCATGGGCGGTGGCCAGCACGCGCACGGCATAAACCGGCAATTCGCGAATGCCGATTGGCAGGGAAATCATGCCGCCTGGCTGAAGCATCCCAAGCAAGTCCGCCAAAGCTTCAACCGTATAGGTATGGCGGTTCGCATCGGCCGCGCCAAGAAAATCACCTGAAATATCCACCAGATCATAGAGACCTTCTGCCCTGAGTGGATGCGCATCTGAAATCTGGACGCGCGGGTCCCGTTGCAAGGCGGGTGAAGGACCGAAGCCCTGAATCAAGGCTTCGCGCAACATTGGTTCAGGTTCAATCACCGTGACGCCGGCGGCACCGAGCTTCAGCACCTCCGCCACGCGAAACCCGCCGGCGGCGCCAAGGATAAGAACGCGTGGCTGGGCCAGCATGGCATAGGGCGCGGCATCAAGTGCCGCTGGGGCATGGCCGGCCTGGGGCGTTTCCATCGGAAGTGCGGCAATGCGCGCGCCATCCCGATAAAGCCCCAAGGCGCGTGGCGGCGCGGGTGTGCCAAGCGCGCCGGCATTATTGGACACATCCGTATCCAATCTTTCAGTGAAATTATCCAGCAATTGATAAACGCCGCGTGGCGTATAGCGTTCCGCCACCACCCGGCTTTCCGGCACATTCAAGGGTGCATAGATCGGCTTGAACTCATTCACACGCGGGCTAGCAAGCAGGAAAATCGCGACCTCTGCCACCAGTAAGCATCCCAGCGCCGCCACGCGCCACGCACCCTTGGCTGTTAAAATTGTAGCCACGGCAAGCAAGGGCAGCAAGACCGGCACAAGGTGGAAAGGGTGCAGCACCGCCATCAGCACCAGCGCAAGGCAGGCACCCAAACCAGCGCCGAGCAGATCATACCCATAGACCTTGCCCACTTGGTGTGAATAGACAACAAAATTCAGCGAAACCGCAAAGCCTGCCAGGAAGAAAAATGGGAACAGCGCCGCGTAGTAAAGCGCTATATTGCCAAGCTGCGGCCAGACGGTTGCGGGGTTTTGCAGCTCAAGCGGGTTGAAGCCATTGCTTGTGGTGGCAATCCAGCCGGCAGCACCAGTCAGCAACATGGCCAAAGGCAGGCTCGGCAAAAGCCAGCCGGCATGGCGGAGAAAAACCTGCCGCCCCAACACCATGACCACGCCCGAGACAGCAAATCCCACCATGGCGATGGAAATCACCCAATAGCCATACTCAGACCAGGAAGCGACGGCGAAGAAGCGCGTGAGCGCGATTTCAACACCAACCGCCGTGGCGGCGATCAGAAACAGGGGCAATAGGGTAAGCATCAGGTCCAGGCTGCCTTATGTGTGAGAAATTGCGATAACTCAGTATTGAACCGATCCGCCTGATCCACAAAAAGCGCGTGGCCGGCATCCTCATAGATTGAGGTGGTCGGTGCGGGATGGCGCATGGCCACCGCTTCAGCTTGGGTGCGCAGCCGTGGCGTCACGGCGTAGAAAACCGGGCGGCGCGTTGCGTAAAGCGCCTGGCGCCAGAATTCCCGCGGGCGAGGATAGGAAAGCAGCTTGATGGAAGCTTCCACAGGCATCCGCTGGGCTTCACGCGCAATGCCATCCAAATAGGTGGCATCCTGGGGCGTACGATACATGCTGTTCACAAAGCCGCGCATGGTCTTGTCACGTTCCTTGCGCAGATTGGCGAAGAAACTGGAAGCGCGCGGCGGTGGCGGATCAGCCTCCCCCACTGAATTGTCAATCAGCACAAGACCCGCGAGGCGCGAATCTCCCTTCAGATCAAGCCAAGAAAGCGCATCCAACACACCAAGCGACCAGCCGGCCAACACCACACGACCCGGCGGCAATTGGTCCAGCAAATCGGCAATGTCGCGCCCACGGCGTTCCGGTTCATAGCCTTGTGCGGGAATGGCGCTTTGCCCCTGGCCGCGCGGGTCGAAGGCAATGACAGTGAAGCGCTGCTGGAAATAAGCGATCTGCGGGGCGAAGATGCGCGCAGGCATGCACCAGCCAGGCACGAAAACCAGAAGGCGCCCGCGGCCGTTTTGCGCGTAATGCAAGCGCACCCCGTCGCTTGATCGGAAGAACTTGCTTTGTGCGGCGGCGCTGGCGTTGCGGACCAGAAGGAAAGGTGCCGCCAGCAGCGCACGGCGTGCGGCGTTCATAATGGGCGCCTCGCCTTCAGCGCAGCAGCCAAAGTGCCATCATCCAGCACATCCAAAGCGCCACCAATCGGCACGCCCTGCGCGAGCCGCGTGATAGCAATGCCGCTTGGCTTCAACCGATCCGTCACATAATGCGCGGTGGTCGCGCCTTCGACCGTTGCGGGCAGAGCCAGGATCACCTCGGTAATGCCATCCTGTTCAATCCGTGCCAGCAGCGGTTGAATGGCCAAATCTTCCGGCCCGGTGCCGGACAGTGCAGAAAGCATGCCGCCCAGCACGTGAAAAAGCCCCTGATGGGCATGGGCGCGTTCCAAAGCCCATAAATCCGCAACCCCTTCCACCACACACACCAGCTTCCGATCCCGATGCGGATCGCGGCAAATGGCGCAAGGCGAAACCGTGTCTAGATTGCCGCAAACTTCACAGGGTTTCACCGCAGCAGCCGCATCACGCAGCGCCGCGGCCAAGGGCAGCATTTGGCTATCCGGGTCCATCAGCATTTTAAGCACGGCGCGGCGCGCGCTGCGCCGACCAAGCCCGGGCAGGCGCGACAGCAGCGCAATCAAATGCTCAATGGGATCGTTATGCAGCATCAGGCTGCGCGCAGCCTCAGAAGGGCAGCTTCATGCCTGGCGGCAGATTCATGCCTGCGGTCGCCTTTTGCATCTCGGCCGCCATGGTCGTTTCCACCTTCTGCTTGGCATCGGCATGGGCGGCGACGAGCAAATCTTCCAGCACTTCGCGTTCATCCGCATTCATCAGCGAAGGATCAATCGTGACGCGGCGCAAATCACCCTTTCCGGTCAGGCGCACCACCACCATGCCGCCGCCGGATTGGCCTTCCACTTCGGTGGCTTCCAGCTTGGCCTGCATTTCCTGCATGCGCGATTGCATCTGCTGCGCCTGCTTCAACATATTGCCCAGGTTCTTCATGGTCTCTTTCGCCTAAAAATCATCGGGAGGGGTTTCATCATCGCCGTAAGCGGGTTCGGCATCGGGTGGCGCGAAATCGCGCGCATCATCATCGGCCAGGGCGGCATTGCGCGAAAGCCCATAGGCATCGGCAGCGCCATCATGCACCGCTTCAATCGTCGCCCCCGGAAAGGCCGCCAGGATGGCCTGAACCAAGGGATGCGCGCGGGCAGAAGTAAGCCGATCCGCCTCCGCTTCCTTGCCTTGTGCGGCGAGTGTCGGCGCGCCGGCTTCCTGGGTGATAATCACCGTCCAGCGCTGGCCGGTCGCTTCCGTCAGCAGCGCGGTCAATTGCGCGGCCAGATCGCGCGGCGCATCCGGTTCCGGGTTGATTTCAAGCCGCCCCGGCGCAATGCGCACGGGGTGCACACTATGGCGAAGCTGCGCATGCAATAGCGGCTTTATGCCGGAAGCCAGCGCCACAATTTCCTGCCAGGTGCTGGGCTGCGCCAGCGCGGTCACGGGCGGGCTTGGCGCTGCTTCGGCACGCACCGGCGCACCGCCGGCCACCGCGCGCAAGCCACCGCCACCGCCACCTGGTGCCGGGCGAGGCGCGGAACCTATTTCCCCAGCTTCGGTCAGGCGTTTCACCAAATCGCCCGGTGTTGGCATATCCGCCACGTGGGCAATGCGGATCAGCACCATTTCCGCCGCAGCGCGACGATCAGCGCCTTCAAGCTGCAATTCGCCAATGCCCTTCAGTAGTAACTGCCAGGTGCGGCCAAGCACCGGCACGGAAAGCCTTTGCGCCAAAGCCGCACCACGCACGCGTTCGGCTTCCGGTAGGGAACCATCCTGGCGCAGCGCCGGGGCAGCGCGAAAGCGCGTCAGCAAATGGCAAAGCTCCGCCAGATCCTGCAAAATCACCAAGGGATCAGCGCCCAATTCATGCGCGCGATCCATGATGCCAAGAGCTGCGGCAATATCCCCGCCCATCAGCGCTTCCATCAGATCAATGATCATGGCGCGGTCCGCCAAGCCCAGCATGTCGCGCACCGCTTCGGCGGCGACATGCGCGGCACCGGATTGGCCAATTGCCTGATCCAGCAGGGAAAGCCCATCACGCACGGAACCATCGGCGGCACGCGCAATCATCGCCAGCGCATCGGCTTCAGCCGTCACCGCTTCCTTGTCGCAAATCCGCGCGAAATGCTGCGCCAAGCTATCCTGCGGCACACGGCGCAACGCAAAAGTCTGGCAGCGGCTGCGGATCGTGATCGGCACCTTGCGCAATTCCGTTGTCGCCAGAATGAAAGTGACGCCGGATGGCGGTTCTTCCAAAGTCTTCAGAAACGCATTGAAGGCTGCACCGGACAGCATGTGGCATTCATCAAGGATAAAAACCTTCTGCCGCCCCTGGCTCGCGCGGAAACGCAGCGCTTCGCGCAATTCCCGCACATCATCAACGCTATTATTGGAAGCGGCGTCTAGTTCCACCACATCCGGGTGACGATCAGCCAGAATCGCCTTGCATTCCGGGCAAACGCCGCAAGGGTCCGCCGTGGGGCCGCCCTTGCCATCCACGCCGATGCAATTCAGCGCGCGGGCAATGATGCGCGCCGTGGTGGTTTTGCCGACGCCGCGCACGCCCGTCAGCAGAAAAGCGTGATGCACGCGCCCTTGGGCAAAAGCGTGGCGCAAGGTACGCACCAGCACATCCTGCCCAATCAAATCATCAAAGCTGGTGGGCCGATACTTCCGCGCCAGCACGCGGTAGCCCGGCTGTTCGGCTGGCCTCGCCACCGGGGCGGGCGCCGGCGCGGGCGGCGTCGGGTCGCCGAAAAGCCCCGGGCCTTCTGGGGCCGGCGGTTCGGGCAGGCCCGCTTCTTCCGGCTTGTCATCGCCAGGCGCGGGAAGCGGTGAGCCGAACATATCGGAAGCCATGGCGCGGGCGGTCTCTCGAAAAAGGTGGAAGGCCGGCAAGCGACCCGAACAAGAACCCGTTACGGCTGCTTCCTTCCGGACCTGACCGGGTTGGCGAGGAGCCCGTCCGCCGCCGACCTTCCGAAAGCACCATATCATGTCCCCATGCCCCAATGCCAATGGGGGGGCTTGGTTGCCGCGCACCGTGCCGCGTGGCAGGGTCCGATTTATGCTTTCGATCCCCGCCAGCCGCCCCAATGCCTATACGGGCAGCCCGCTAGACCGGGCTTCCCACCGCCGCGAAGACGCCGCCTTCATTGAAGCGGCGCTCGCTGACCCCAATACGGTTTTCGCCCCCGTCTGGCGCGCCCGCAGCCTGATGCGCGGCGTGGCGGAAGGCGCCCCCCAGGCCGTTTTGCTAACCGGGGAGGCCGCCGGCGCGCTCCGCATGGCGGGCGGTCCCTGGGCTTGGCTGGGTGAATGGGAGGGGCGGCAGGTTTTCGCCGTGGATTGCTCCACCGCCGATGACCCGATTCCCCTACTGCCGGCGGAATTGGGTGTTTTCGCGGATCTGCGCCAGGTGGCCGGGCTGCTGCCGCCGGGGGAAGCCAGTGTGCTGGCCCATGCGCGGGGCCTGATGCATTGGCGCACCAAGCATCGGTTTTGTGGCGTTTGCGGTGGCGTTTGTGAACCGCGCAGCGCTGGCAATGCCATGAGCTGCACGGCCTGCAATACGCAGCATTTCCCGCGCACCGACCCTGCCGTGATCATGCTGGTGGTGCGCGGCGATTCATGCCTGCTGGGCCATTCGCAGCGCTTCCCGAATACCACCATGTATTCAACCCTGGCCGGCTTTGTGGAACCCGGTGAAAGCCTGGAAGAAGCAGTACGCCGAGAGGTTCAGGAAGAAACCAATGTGCGGGTTGGTGCGGTGCGCTACCATTCATCCCAGCCCTGGCCTTTTCCATCTTCCATCATGCTCGGCTTCCATGCCGAGGGGCTGAGCGAGGAAATCACCATAGACACAGACGAATTGCGCGATGCGCGCTGGTTCAGCAGGGATGATTTGCGCAATCATCAGCAGCTTGGCTTTTCGCTGCCGCGCGTTGATTCCATCGCGCGCAGGCTGATCGAGGATTGGTTGGCGTCATGAAGACTGCGGCGGCATTTCTTGTAGCCTTGGCGGTGGCGGGCTGCGCAAGCCAGTCTCGGCAAGAGATCTTCCCGCCCGATACCAGCGCAGATGCGGCGGCCTGCCGTGAAGAAGCACAGCGCGACCCGGCGCTCAGGGATTTGCGGCGCAGTACTTTCATCGGTTTCCCGGCGCAGGAAGAGGCGCTCCGCAATGAAATCGTGACCACACAACGCCGGACCTATTTTGATTGCATGGCGTTGCGCGGCCATGCGCGGCAGGGCGGGGTGGAGCGGGTTAGGCGTTAGAGCTCTCTGAGCTGCGGATTATCAAAATCCGGCCGCCGCGCGCGGGCCAGGGCCCCGCGCAGCGCATCAGCCAATTCAGCCTTTTCCGGTGCTGCGAGATGCCGGCCGATTTCCAGCACGCGGCCTCGGCTTTTCAACAATAGCTTGCCGGCGCGCGGCGCGGCCTCATCCAATTCCACCTTGGCCCAATAGGCATCCAAAACGCTACGCACCACGCGCCCGCGATGATCCACATGGCGGATGGAAAGCCCCGCATCGGTCAGCAGCACCATTTCGCTGATCCGCCGCGACGCGCGGGCATGCCATAGCAGCGCCGCCAGCGCGGCACCCACTTCCAGGCCAATGAAGGGCAGCACCGGCCAGGCGCCAAGGGCGAAGAAGACACAAGCCGGGACCAGCGCCGCCAGAATGAGCAGTCCGGCCAGCACGCGGAAGCCCCGCGCCGTAAAACTTTGCGGCGGCGTGGAAATCGCTTCGAACAGAATGGTTTCTGGGGGGGGTGCCATCGCGGGGCAGTCTAGGTCAGAATGGCGCGGTAACGCCATGCCCCAAGCCAAGCCCGATCACGGTTCTGCCCGCGCCCCACGCCGCGCCCGCCTGATGTCGAAAGACCAGGCCGAGGCTTTTGTGCGCGCCCTGGCCCAGGCTAACCCCGCGCCGGAGACTGAGCTTTTCTACCAGGATCACTTCTCCCTGCTGGTGGCGGTGGTGCTGTCTGCCCAAACCACGGATGTGGCGGTGAATAAATGCACGCCGGGGCTATTCGAAGCGGCACCCAACCCCGCCGCCATGGCGGCGCTGGGCGCAGAAGGGATCGGCCCCTTTATTCGCCGGATCGGGTTATGGCAGGCCAAGGCGCGCAATGTGGCGGCTTTGGCAGCACAGCTTGTGGAACGCCATGGCGGGCAGGTGCCAGCGGACCGCGCTGCGCTGGAAGCCTTGCCGGGTGTTGGGCGCAAAACCGCCAATGTCGTGCTGAATGTTGCCTTTGGGCAGAATACCATGGCGGTGGATACGCATATCTTTCGGCTCGGCAATCGGACGGGGCTGGCGCCGGGCAAGACCACGCGCGCGGTGGAAGAAGGGCTGATGAAGCGCTGCCCGCCCGAATTGCTGCGCGATGCGCATCACTGGCTGATCCTGCATGGGCGCTATGTCTGCAAGGCGCGGGCGCCGGAATGCTGGCGCTGCCCGGCGCGGGCTTCGTGCAATTACCGGGATAAGGTGCTGGCGCCAGCGGTTTAGCGTCGCGGCTTGCCTTGCCGCCTCGGCCCTGCCGTTCCATCCTGCGGCCATCTGGAAAGGAATGCCCCATGGAAGCGCCTGTACTTGTTGAAATCACCGATGACATCGCCCTGGTCACGTTGAACCGGCCCGAATCGCGTAATCCGCTTGATCCTGAAACCCAGGACGCCTTGATCGCCACCTTCATGAAGCTCGATGCCGAAGCCAAAGCGCGCGTTGCGATCCTGACAGGCGCAGGCAGCGCCTTTTGCGCCGGCGGCAATGTGCGCCGCATGGGTGAGGCTGCGAGTGGCTCCACGGAACGCACCCCCGCCCAGGCGCGTGGCTATTATCGCCATGGCATTCAGCGCCTGCCGCGCATGTTCGAGCAATTGGAAATCCCCGTCATCGCAGCAGTGAACGGCCCGGCCATGGGCGCGGGCTGTGACCTGACCTGCATGTGCGATTTGCGCATTGCCGGCCAATCCGCACGCTTTGCGGAAAGTTTTGTGAAGCTTGGCATCATCCCCGGTGATGGCGGCGCCTGGCTGTTGCCGCGCGTGGTGGGCTTTGCCAAGGCGGCCGAGATGTCGCTGACCGGCGATGCGCTTTCTGCCGATCAGGCGCTGGCTTATGGGTTGGTGTCTCAGGTGGTGCCGGATGCGGAATTGCTGGACGCAGCCCGCGCGCTGGCGCGGCGCATCGCCGCCAATCCGCCCCATGCCGTGCGCATGGCGCGGCGGCTGCTGCGGGAAGCCTGGAATAACCGGCTTGATTCCGTGCTTGAGATGTCTTCCGCCATGCAGGCGGTGGCGCATACCACGGAAGATCATAAGGAAGCGCTGGCGGCGATGCGCGAAAAGCGCAAGCCGACTTACAAGGGCGCCTGATCCTTGTTCGCGCCGGGGCTGCTTGCTGGGCGGCGCGCGCTGATCACCGGTGGCGGCACCGGGCTTGGGCGCGCCATTGCTCGGCGCTATCTGCAATTGGGCGCGCGCATCGCGATTTGCGGGCGGCGCCTGACTGTCTTGGAAGAAACCGCCGCAGCGCTGCGTGCGGAAATCCCCGGCGCTGATATTGCCGTGCATGGCTGCGATATCCGCGATGCGGCGGCGGTGGAGGCAATGCTTGATGCTATCTTTGCCGAAGGCGCACCGGATATTCTGGTAAATAACGCAGCAGCGAATTTCCTGGCGCAGACGCACCGGCTTTCTGCGCGCGCCTTGGATGCGGTGCTGGCAACCACACTGCATGGCGCGGCTTATTGCACCATGGGTATTGGGCGGCGTTGGATTGATGCCGGGCAGCCCGGCGTGGTGCTTTCAATCCTCACACTTTCCGCCTTGCAGGGGGCGGCTTTCACCGTGCCTTCCGCCATGGCCAAGGCCGGTGTTTTGGCAATGACGCAAAGCCTGGCGGTAGAATGGGGCCGGAATGGCATTCGGCTGGTGGCGATTGCGCCGGGCACTTTCCCGACGGAGGCCGCTGTGGCGCGGCTTCGCCCCGGTGGTTTGGATCACGGCGATGTACCGTTGAACCGCGCCGGACGGCATGAGGAACTCACCGACCTCGCCGCCTATCTGGTTTCAGAAAATGCTGGCTACATCACAGGCGAATGCGTGGTGATTGATGGCGGGCGGCGCTATCTGGGCGGCGCGCGCGCGGGCGTGCGAGACATGTTGGCGTGGGATGATGCCGCCTGGGAAAAACAACGCGAAAAGACACCGAAGAAATGACCGAAGCCTTCACCGAAATTCTCTACTCAGTTGCGGATCGCGTCGCGACCATCACGCTCAATCGGCCAGAGCGTATGAATGCCTGGTCGCGCGTGATGGAAGCTGAAACCCGCGCTGCCTTTGCGCTGGCTGTCGCGGATGATGCGGTGCGCGCCATTGTGCTGACCGCAACTGGCAAGGGGTTTTGCGTTGGCGCCGATGTTTCCGCCATTGCCACACGTGGCGCGGAACGCCCGACCTATGCGGGGGTGACGCCCCCGCCCGGTGAGGTGCCTCCGAGTGAGGATTTCGCGCGGCGCTATTCCTATATGCTCAATATCGGCAAGCCGGTGATTGCGGGCATCAATGGCGCGGTGGCAGGAGTTGGGCTTTGCCTGACGCTGTTTTGCGATATCCGCTTCATGGCCGCTGGTGCCAAGCTTTCCACGGCTTTCGCGCGGCGTGGTCTGGTGGCCGAACATGGCAGCGCCTGGATGCTGCCACGCCTGATAGGGCCGATGAATGCGGCTGATCTCATGCTCTCAGGCCGCAGCATCACCGCGGAGGAAGCTGCTGGCATGGGTCTCGTGCGCGTGCTGCCGGCGGATAGTTTCCACACTGGCGTGCAGGCTTACGCGGCGGAGCTCGCGAATAACTGCTCGCCACGTTCCATGCGCGTGATCAAGCGGCAAATGATGCTGGCGCCATTTCAGAACTTGTCAGAGGCGGTGGAACTGGCCGAGGTGGAACAGGATGCCACGCGCGGCACAGAAGACCGGCGCGAAGGTGTGGCGGCGTTTCTGGAAAAGCGCAGGCCAAATTTCACGGGCCGCTGAGAGGTGCGTATCAAAGGCGATGCGGCGGGGCAACGCCTCACACATTGAAGCGAAACAGCATCACATCCCCATCGCGCACGACATATTCCTTGCCTTCAACGCGCATCTTGCCGGCTTCCTTGGCGCCCTGTTCGCCGCCCAGCGCCACATAATCATCATAGCCAATCGTCTCGGCCGCGATGAAGCCGCGTTCAAAATCGCCATGAATGACGCCGGCAGCCTGCGGTCCCTTCATGCCCTTCAGGATCGTCCAGGCGCGCGCTTCCTTCGGCCCCACGGTGAAATAAGTAATCAGCCCAAGCAGCGCGTAACCAGCGCGGATCACCCGATCCAGCCCGCTATCTTCAAGCCCAAGTGAAGACAGAAACTCGGCCCGATCCGCCTGCGCCATCTGGCTGATTTCCGCTTCAATCGCAGCCGATACCACCACCGCCTGCGCGCCTTCTGCCTTGGCGCGTTCAAACACGCGGGCGGATTGAGAATTGCCCGTGGCGGCTGAGGCTTCTTCCACATTGCACACATAAAGCACGGGCTTTGTCGTCAGTAATTGCAGCCGCTTCGCCGCTTCTTCTTCACCCGCCGGCACCGCCGTACGCGCCGGGCGGCCAGCTTCCAGCGCAGCCTTGATCGGGTCAATCAACGCCATTTGCGCTAGCGCTTCCTTATCGCCACCGCGCGCGCGCTTCACCAAACCCTGGGCGCGTTTTTCCAGGCTATCCAAATCCGCCAGCATCAATTCGGTTTCAACCGTCTCGGCATCGCGGATCGGATCAATGCTGCCTTCCACATGCGTCACATCGCCATCTTCAAAGCAGCGCAACACATGCACAATCGCATCCACTTCGCGGATATTGGCCAGGAACTGATTACCCAAGCCTTCACCCTTGGAAGCACCGCGCACCAGCCCCGCGATATCCACAAACTCCAAACTCGTCGGCACGGTTTTTTGCGATTTGCCAATCCGTGTCAGCGTATCCAGCCGCACATCCGGCACCGCGACGCGCCCGACATTCGGTTCAATTGTGCAGAAAGGATAATTCGCCGCCTGCGCCACTGCCGTTTGCGTCAGCGCATTGAACAGCGTGGATTTGCCGACATTCGGCAGCCCCACAATGCCGCAATTGAAACCCATCTTTATGCTCCCGGCGCGGCGGGCCAGGCGGCACGCAGCGCATTCCAGAATGTCTCAGCCACCACGCCGGCGGCAATGCGCGCGGCACCATCATCACTAATCGGCATCAAAGCCGCCGCGCGCAAAGCTGCAGAGATTTCCGGCAGCACAATGGCCATCGGCGCCAGCCCTGCAACGCTCACTTGTGCGGCCAGCGCGGCATCCTGCGCATGGCAACGCAATTGGCGCGCAATCAACAGCAGTGCCGCGGCCATGGCAGCAGCGCGCCGCGCCTCATCACGCTGCGCGTCGCTATCGGCCAGATCAAGCGTAGCACGCAGCCCAGCCGCCGCCTGCGCCAGCGCCCCTGCTTCGCGCACCAGTGCGGCAGAGAGCAGTGCGGCGCCATTGGCGCGATCTTCCGGGCTTGGGCCCATCAGACCCATGCTGAAGTCGTCTTCGGCTTCCATCACTTCTCCTGCGTCAGTAGCGCGATGCGCGTCATGAATTCCTCGGCCTTTAGCGCGGCCAGCATTGGCGCGGCATCCGCCACCGCGTCCAAAAGCTTTTCCAGCCACGCCTGATCCACCTTGGCGAAATTGCCCAGCACATGGCCGGTTACTGCATCCTTATGGCCCGGATGGCCAATACCCATCCGCACGCGCCAGAAATCCGGCGATCCAAAAGCGCGGCGCATATCCCTCAAGCCATTATGCCCCGCAACGCCACCACCTAGCTTCACACGCAGCTTGCCAGGCGCCAGATCAAGCTCATCATGAAAGGCGATGACATTCTCGGGCGGGATTTTCAAGAAGGCGGCGGCTTGCTGCACGGAATCACCACTCGCATTCATGTAGGTTTGTGGCTTCAGCGCCAGGATGCGCTGGCCGCCAATGTTGCCTTCCGCCACTTCGCCCTTGAAGCGCTTGCGCCAGGGGCCGAAGCCGTGGCGCCGCGCAATCTCCTCCAACGCCATGAAGCCGATATTGTGCCGCTGACGCGCATGTTCAGACCCTGGATTGCCAAGGCCTACCCAAAGCATCGGGGCGCTGTCGCGGGAAGTCATGGCATCATCAACCCAAAAAGGGTCCGGGGGAGGCTTCCCCCGAACCCTTGATGTTCAAAAACAGGGGCGAAACCCCTGTTCTAGCTTACTTCTTCTTCGCAGGCCCCTTGGACGGCGCGGCAGCACCGGCGGCAGGCGCCTTCTGCTTGGTCGCTTCCACAGGGCCAGCGGCGGCGGCCGGCGCGGTATCATCAACCACGGTCGGCGCAGCGATGGACGCCACCATGAAGTCGCGGCCCACAATGGCCGGCTTGGTGCCAAACTGATCCTTCACCGCGGACCAACGCAGGCCCGCACCGATCTGCGCTTCGGCCAGATCAAGTTCGAACTTTTCCGGCACGGCATCCGGGTCCGCAAGCACTTCGATTTCGCGGCGCACCACGTTCAGCACGCCACCCGCCTTCAGGCCCGGGCAGGTATCTTCATGCAGGAAGGCCACCGGCACCTTCACGCGAATGCGTGAACCAGGCGCCAGGCGCTGAAAATCCACATGCAACGGACGATCCGTCACAGGATGGAATTGCACATCGCGCATCAGGCAACGTTCCGTGTCGCCGCCCTTCACCGCAACTTCATACAAATGCGATTGCCAGCCGGCCTTGTGCAATTCCTTCATCACATCGCGCGGGTCGAGGGCGATCAAGGTCGCCTCACGCTTTGCGCCATAGATGACAGCGGGGACATGCCCCTCACGCCGAGTTGCGCGTGCCGCCCCCTTACCGGCCCGCCCGCGCGCTTCGGCTTCGATCCGTACAGTTTGGACCATTGTCCGTGCTCCTTCGGGTTGAATTCTGATGCCGCTGCAAAATCCTTGCAGGACAGGCTTGGCCTCCAGGGGTGCCAAAGCCAGAGGCGGCTTCTAGGGGATGCGCGCCAGGGGCGCAAGCGATGGATTGATCCGGCGCAAGGCAAATCCACACGCTGGCTGCTTTATTGGGCCAGCATAAGGAGCACTGATATGATCTCGTCCAACATGAACAACATTGATCGTGGTTTGCGGCTTATGGCGGGGCTGGCGCTGCTTGCGCTTGGCGCCATGGGCCCGCTGGGCTGGTGGGGGGCGGTCGGGCTTGTCCCTATCGCCACCGCGCTGGTCGGCTGGTGTCCGGCCTATCGGCTACTGGGCATCAATACCTGCGCCAGCCCAAGCACCTGACTGGCTTCAGCCGAGCGATGGCAAATGGCTCGGCGTAATGGACCAGACGGGGCCTGAGGCCGGGGGTTCGCACCAAAGCGGCAAGGCGTTGGGCGTGCGCACATTCGGCACATGGCCAAGCGCGAGCCGCAGCGCACGAAACAGCGCCCCATGCGCCACCACCAACACCGGGCCTTGCTTGGCTGTGGCGCGGTTTATCGCCTCAACGGCGCGGTCATGCAGCGCCTGAAAGCTTTCCGCGCCTTCCGGCGTGAAACTGCCTTCAATCCAGCTATCATACCAATCACCCATGGGCCGGCCTTCTTCCACGCCGAAGCCCACTTCCATCAGCCCCGCATCCGTCGCGACCGGCAAGGAAAGCGCTTCCGCCACGATTTCAGCCGTGCGCAGCGCTCGGCTGAGCGGTGAGGCGATGATGGTCACGATCCCGCGATCCACCAACGCCAAGGCGGCGCGCTGCGCCTGGGAAATCCCAACCGCATTCAGCGGAATATCCGTATGGCCCTGGCTCAACCCCTCAGCGTTCCAATCGGTTTCGCCGTGGCGGAGGAACCAGAAGGCGGTCGGGTTCAGGCTCACGAAAGCCCTTCCGCCTTCAGCGTGCGCTGCACGGCGGGCCGCGCATTCATGCGCGCATAATGCGCCGCGACATTGGCCGGCAGCGGCTTGTTCAAGCGGGCAGACCACCAGAAGCTGACATAGAACAGCGCGCTATCGGCGAAGGAATAAGTGCCGGCGAGCCATTCACGGCCCTCAAGCGCCTTATCCATGACGCCAAGGCCCTTTTGGAAAATTTCTTCGCCACGCGCCTTCACCGCTTCATGATCCGCTTCCGTCGGCGCGAAATTCGCCGGGCGGAACATGCGCGAGAAACCCTGCATATGCATGGTGGCCACGCAGTAATCGGTCGCTTCCAAAGCGCGCGCCTGCGCATCCGTGCCGGATGGCATCAAGCCAGCCGAGGGAAAGCGCGACGCCAGCCAAAAGGCAATGGCGGGATATTCCGTGAGCACCGAACCATCATCGCGTTCCAGGGCAGGCACTTTGGATTTCGGGTTCACCGCCACAAAACCTGGCTGGAATTGCGCACCCTCGCGCAGGTTCACGGCCACCGCTTCATAAGGCGCACCAATTTCTTCCAGCATCACATGGATACCGATGGAGCACGCCCCTGGCGCATAAAACAGCTTCATGATTGCAACCCCTTCAAGAGTTTTGGTCTAATTGAACAACGAGGAGACCGAACTTTCATCACTGATCCGCTTCATCGCTTCCGCCAGCAGCGGCGCAATCGTCAATTGGCGGATATTGCGCGAAACGCGCACCGCCTCAGTCGCCTGAATGCTATCCGTCACGGTCATCATCTCAACCGGTGCCGCGCCAATCCGCGCCACCGCACCGCCCGAAAACACGCCATGCGTCACGTAAATCCCGACCGACCGCGCGCCATCCTTCAACAGCGCCTCAGCGGCGTTGCAAAGCGTGCCGCCGGAATCGACAATGTCATCCACCAGCAGGCAATCGCGGCCTTCCACTTCACCGATCACATTCATCACTTCGGAAACGCCGGCGCGCGGGCGGCGCTTGTCAATAATCGCCAAATCAACACCCAAGCGCGCCGCAATGGCACGCGCACGCACCACACCACCCACATCGGGGGACACGATCATCAATTCCCGGCCCGCATAGCGTTCCTGAATGTCGCGCGAATAAAGGGGTGCGGCGAAAAGATTATCCACCGGAATGTCGAAAAACCCCTGAATCTGCGCCGCGTGCAAATCCATGGTCAGCACGCGGTTCGCACCCGCCGCCGTGATAAGGTTCGCGACCAGCTTCGCGCTGATGGGCGTGCGCGGGCCTGATTTCCGATCCTGCCTGGCATAGCCGAAATACGGGATCACGGCGGTGATGCGCCGCGCACTGCCGCGCTTCAAAGCATCAAGCGTGATCAGCAATTCCATCAGATTGTCATTGGCGGGGTAGGAGGTGGATTGGATGACAAAAACATCCTCACCACGCACATTTTCATGAATTTCGACGAAAACTTCCAAATCAGCGAAGCGCCGGATGGAAGCATTGGTCAGCGGAATACCGCAAGCGGCGGCCACAGCTTCGGCCAAGGGGCGGTTGCTGTTGCAGGCAACAATCTTCATGCCGGGGGAACTCCGCGCGGGGGCAAAGACTTGAGACGGACCGATACCTAGCAACGTGATGCTTTTGTGTAAATCGCACGCACGATATTAAACATCCTCCAGCTTCGTCGAAAGCTCCAGCCATTCCTCCTCCAACCCCGACACTTCCTTGGCAATGGCGGCGCGGCGGGTATTGGCCCAGGCGATATCCTCGGCCTTGAACCGGGCATAGGTATCAGGGTCCGCGAGCCGCTTTTCGATCAAGGCACCCTCCTTCCCCAGTTTATCCAGCGCGGCTTCCACTGCCTTCAAGCGTGCACGCAGGGGTTGCAAGGCGGCGCGGTTTTCAGCCCTTTCGCGCCGAGCCTCTGCCCGCATCCCGCCAGCTTCGCCCCGCGGCGCGGCACCGCGTGCTCGTTCGGCCAATAGCGCGCGATATTCATCCAGATCGCCGTCAAAACTGGTCACCGTGCCATCGGCCACCAGCCATAGCCTGTCCGCCACCAATTCCACCAAATGCGGATCATGCGTAATCAGCACTACCGCGCCTTCAAAATCCGCCAGCGCCTTCACCAACGCATCACGCGCATCAATATCCAGATGGTTCGTCGGTTCATCCAGGATCAGCATTTGCGGCGCATCACGCGTGGTGAGCGCCAATAACAGCCGCGCCTTTTCCCCACCCGAAAGCTGCGCCACCCTGGTATCCGCCCTATCCGCATCCAGCCCGAAACGCGCCAATTGCGCACGGCACGCGGTTTCAGTCGCCTTCGGCAGCGC
>JBBAUC010000044.1:0-4754 GCA_040398485.1 Roseomonas sp.
CTCGCTCGCGCTGGGCGGGGCGCTCGGCGCGCTCGCGGTCGCGACCAAGCATGAAATTGTGCTGGCGATTGTGGGCGGGCTTTTCGTGGTGGAAACCGTTTCCGTCATCATCCAGGTGTTTTGGTTCAAGCGCACCGGCCGGCGCGTGTTTCTGATGGCGCCGCTGCATCACCATTTTGAGAAAAAAGGTTGGGCCGAGCCCACCATCGTGATCCGCTTCTGGATCATTGCCATGATCCTGGCGCTCGTTGGGCTTTCGACGCTGAAAATCAGATGACAGCGCCAAGCCCCCCCTTCACCCCCTTTCCCGGCGCGCGTATCGCCGTGGTTGGGCTTGGCCGCGCCGGATTACCGGCGGCGCGCCGCCTCGCTTCCTGGGGCGCCGAGGTCACGGTCTGGGATGACAGGCCCGAAGCCCGCGCGGCCGCCGAAGCCGCAGGCCTCACGCTGCAAGACCCGGCCGCCGGCCCCTTCCGCGCCGATGCGCTGCTGCTTTCGCCTGGCATTCCGCACCATCTGCCGGCCCCTCATCCGGCGGCGCTGGCCGCAACGGCGGCTGGCGCGCCCGTCCTATGTGATGTGGAGTTCCTGTATCGCGCGGTACTGGCCAGCCACTCCAAGGCGCGCTTCGTGGGCGTCACCGGCACCAATGGCAAATCCACCACGACTGCGCTGATCCACCACATTTTGCAGGGCGCCGGCATGGCCTGTGAGGTGGGGGGAAATTTGGGCCCCGCAGCGCTCGATCTCAATATATTGGGGTCTGAGGGGGTCTATACCCTCGAAATGTCGTCTTACATGTTGGAGCGAATCGCAACTCTGCGCTTCAACGTAGCTGTTATGTTGAACCTCAGCCCCGATCACCTGGACCGCCATGGGAACATGGAAGGCTATGCCGCTGCGAAGGCTCGAATCTTCGCGCGTCAAGGGGCCAATGACGTCGCGGTGCTGGGCCAGGATGATGCGATGACCGCGCAAATGGGTGTCGGTTTGGCGGCGCGGCTGGTGCCGATTTCGGGCGCCACCCCCCAGCCGGGCGGGGTTTGGGCGGAAGGCCGGGCGCTGCGTGACAATAGCGGGCTGATCCTGGATCTCGGCGCGGCTGCCGCGCTGCCGGGCGCGCATAACGCGCAAAACGCCGCGGCGGCCGCGGCGGCCTGCCTGGCGCTGGGCGTGGCGCGTTCGGTGATTGCGGATGGCATCATAAGCTACCCTGGCTTGCCGCATCGGCAGGAAATCGTCGCCGAAGCGGGTGGCGTTGTCTTCGTCAATGACAGCAAGGCGACCAATGCGGATAGCGCGGCGCGCGCACTCGCTTCCTATGACCGTGTGGTTTGGATTGCGGGCGGGATCGGCAAGGAAGGCGGCATTGCGCCGCTCGCGCCCTTTTTCCCGCGCATCGCTAAGGCTTTTCTGATTGGGCGCGATGCGCCTGCCATGGCAGCGACGTTGCGCGAGGCCGGCGTTGCGCATGAAATCATCACGACACTGGAAGCGGCAGTGCCGGCGGCAGCGCAAGCAGCCTTTGCGGGCGCAGCGCCAGTCGTGCTGCTTTCACCGGCAGCGGCTTCTTTCGATCAATTTTCTGGCTTTGATGCGCGCGGTGATCGTTTCCGTGAATTGGCGCAGGCGCTGGTTGCGCAGCAGAGCAGGAGGGCAAGCTGATGGCGCTCTCCCGTTCGGATAATTCCATTCTTGGGCGCTGGTGGTGGACAGTGGATCGCTGGACGCTGGCCGCACTCATGGTGCTGATCGGCTTTGGCTATGTGTTGATGCTGGCCGCATCGCCTGCTGTGGCCGAGCGTATCGGCGCTTCATCGCGCCACATGTTCTTCCTGAAGCAGGTTTTTTATCTGGCACTGGCGGCCTTGGTGATGGTTGGGGTTTCGCTGCTCTCGCCACGCGGTGTGCGCCGCTTTGCCTTGCTTGGCTGTGCCGGCGCTTTGGTGCTTACTGCGGCAACCTTGGTGGTGGGCGTTGAAATCAAGGGTGCGCGGCGCTGGTTGCCGATCCCCGGGTTTTCCTTGCAACCCTCGGAATTCCTCAAGCCATTCTTCGCCGTTGTCGCCGCTTGGTTGATTGCGGAAGGCATGGCGCCTGGTTCGCGCTTTTGGGGGCGGGCGATTGCGATTGGCATGTTTGCCGTGATCGCGGTGATCATGAAAAGCCAGCCCGATATTGGCATGTTGTTGGTGATGACGGCGGTGCTTTTCGCGCAATTCGTCGTGGCTGGCCTGAATTTTTTCATCGTAGGTGGGCTGGCAGGTCTTGGCGTGGGCGTAGGCGTTCTGGCCTATCTGTTGTTCCCGCATGTGCAATCCCGCGTGCATCGCTTTCTTGATCCAAGCTCCGGCGATTCCTATCAGGTGAGTGTCGCCATGGAAGCCTTCGCGAATGGTGGGCTTATGGGGCGCGGGCCAGGTGAAGGGCGCGTGAAGAATGTGCTGCCCGATGCGCATGCCGATTTCGTCTTCGCCGTGGCCGGAGAAGAATTCGGCATGGTGGTGTGCTTGGTGATCCTGGCGCTTTTTGCTTTCATCGTGCTGCGCGGCTTGATGCGCCTGCTGGCGGAAACTGATTTCTTCGTGGTGCTGGCGGCAACCGGCCTGCTGACGCAATTCGGCTTGCAGGCTTTCGTGAATATGGCGTCCACGCTGCATTTGATCCCCACCAAGGGCATGACGCTGCCCTTCGTTTCCTATGGTGGTTCTTCGGTGCTTGCCATTGCGCTTGGCATGGGGATGTTGTTGGCGCTGACACGCAAGCGCATTGGTGAACGCGCCGCCGGAACCGGCTTGCCGAATGGCGCGCTGGCCACTGAGGGCGCGCGGTGAGGGGCCCCATGGTGCAGCCCATCATCATCGCCGCGGGCGGCACGGGCGGGCATCTTTTCCCTGCCGAAGCCCTTGCGGCGGAACTGATCCGGCGCGGCGAACGCGTGGCATTGATGACCGATGCGCGATCCGCGGCTTATGACAGTCCGGTCTTCGCGAATGCTGAGCGTTTTGTCTTGCAAGGTTCCGGGCTTTCCGGGCGCGGTGTAGGTCAGGCAATGCGCGGAGCCTCGGCATTGTTGAAGGGAACGCTTGAAGCGCGCCGGCATATCCGCGATTTGTCGCCGAGTGCGATTGTCGGTTTTGGTGGCTATCCTTCCTTCCCGCCCTTGGCAGCAGCGCGGTTGATGCGCGCATCACGCCGCCCCGCGCTGATCCTGCATGAACAGAATGCCGTGCTGGGCCGCGCCAATCGGCTGTTGGCGCGCGGCGCAGATTTGTTGGCACTTTCCTATGCCGACACTGCCATGGTGCCGGAAGGTGCTAGAAGCGCCGTAGTGGGCAACCCTGTGCGCCCGGCGCTCGCGGCATTGGCCGGGCAGCCCTATCCGCTGCCGGGCGAAGGCACGGTGCTGCGCGTTTTGGTGCTGGGCGGATCACTCGGCGCGCGGATTTTCGCGGATGTGGTGCCGGCTGCCATCAGCGCGCTGCCCGAAGCCTTGCGCGCGCGCCTGCTGGTGACGCAGCAATGCCGTGCCGAGGATTTGGCGCGCACCCGCAGCGCCTATGAAGCCGCCGGCGTTCCTGCCGATTTGGCGCCTTTCTTTCCTGATGTGGCGGGGCGACTTGCTACTGCACATTTGGTCATTGGCCGCGCCGGCGCTTCCACCGTGGCCGAGATTGCCTGCGCCGGTCGGCCTTCCATTCTGGTGCCGCTGCCATCCGCGATTGATGACCATCAAACCGCGAATGCGCGCGCTTTGGCGGCAGCGGATGCGGCGAAAGTGTTTGCGCAAGCGGCTTTCACGCCGCAAACGCTGGCTGATGCCCTGGCGTCCTTCCTGAATTTCCCGGCGCGCATGGCGTCCGCCGCTGCCGCTGCAGCAGCGCTGGCGCGCCCCCATGCGGCGCGAGAGCTTGCGGATCGTGTCATGGCGCTGGCACGGCGCGATTTGGTGGGGGTTTCCTGATGCGCGCGCTTCCCATCAGTATCGGCGCCATTCACTTCGTTGGTATCGGCGGCATTGGCATGTCCGGCATTGCCGAAGTGCTGCACACGCTTGGCTACCAAGTACAGGGCAGCGATATTTCGGAAGGCGCCAATGTGGCGCGGCTGCGCGCTGCCGGCATTCCGGTGATGATCGGCCATGACGCTGCCAATCTGGGCAATGCGCAGGTGATTGTCGTCTCCACTGCCGTGAAGCGCGATAACCCGGAAGTGGCGGCGGCGCGGCAGCGTTTGATTCCCATTGTGCGGCGCGCGGAAATGTTGGCCGAGCTCATGCGGCTCAAATGGGCCATCGCCATTGGCGGCACGCATGGCAAGACCACCACCACAAGCCTGGTCGCCGCCGTACTGGAAGCCGCGCGGCTGGACCCCACCGTAATCAATGGCGGCATCATCAATGCCTATGGCACCAATACACGCATGGGCAGCGGCGAATGGATGGTGGTGGAAGCCGATGAAAGCGACGGGTCCTTCCTGAAACTCCCCGCCGTTGTTGCCGTGGTCACGAATATGGACCCGGAACATCTGGACCATTGGGGCACGGAAGAAGCGATGAAGGAAGGCTACGCCCAATTCGTCGGCAATATTCCCTTTTATGGGTTTGCGGTGCTCTGCATTGATCATCCCGAAGTGCAGGCGATGATCCCGCGCCTTTCGGATCGCCGCATCGTGACTTACGGCTTTTCACCGCAGGCCGATGTGCGGGCTGAGCGTGTGATCACCGACCGCATGGGTGCGACTTTTGAAGTGAC
>JBBAUC010000044.1:4854-17800 GCA_040398485.1 Roseomonas sp.
ATGTGCGGGCTGAGCGTGTGATCACCGACCGCATGGGTGCGACTTTTGAAGTGACGGTAACAGATCGGTTGAGCGGGCGCGTGCGCAACATGAAGCCCTTCCGCCTGCCCATGCTGGGCCAACATAATGTGCAGAATGCGCTGGCCGCCGTTGCCATTGCCGCTGAGATGGGCGTGGATGAGGTCACCATCCGCACCGCGCTTGCTGGCTTCAAGGGTGTGAAGCGGCGCTTCACGCGCACCGGCGAAGCGGGCGGCATTACGGTTATTGATGATTACGGCCATCATCCCGTGGAAATCGCTGCCGTTTTGAAGGCAGCGCGGCAGGCCGGCGCGCGGGATGTGATTGCCGTGGTGCAACCGCATCGTTATTCGCGGCTTGCAACCCTGTTCGAAGAATTCTGCGCCTGCATGAATGATGCGGGCACGGTAATTATCGCCGATGTCTATGCCGCCGGCGAAGCGCCGATGGAAGGCGTGGATAAGGATGCGCTGGTGGAAGGCTTGCGCGCGCGCGGGCATCGTTCCGTCGTGCCTCTGCCTGGCCCCGATAGCTTGGCTGAGATGATCCACGCCATTGCGCGGCCTGGTGATTATGTTGTCTGCCTCGGCGCTGGCAGCATCACCAATTGGGCGCATGCGCTGCCGGCGCAATTGACTGAATTGCAATCGCGCGCGCGCGGGCGCCTGGCGGGGGCGATGAAATGATGCCTCAGCCCATCAGCCATGCCGTGCTGCCACCGCTTCGCGGTCGCGTGGAGCGTGATGCGCCGTTGGGTCCGGCGACCTGGTTTCGCGTGGGCGGGCCTGCGGATGTGCTGGTGCGGCCGGCGGATCTGGATGATCTGTTGCTACTGCTGCGCGACATGCCGACCGATCTGCCACTGACCATTTTGGGTGCCGCTTCGAACCTGGTCATTCGTGATGGCGGCATCGCTGGCGTGGTGCTGCGCCTTGCGCGCGGTTTTGGTGAGGTGGTGGTGGAAGCCGATGGCGGCATCATTGCCGGCGCCGCCGCTTTGGATGTGACAATCGCGGAAACCGCTGCCGCTGCCGGGCTCGGCGGGCTTGAGTTTCTGGTCGGTATTCCAGGCAGCATCGGCGGCGCGGTGGCGATGAATGCCGGCGCTTATGGCGTTGAGATCAAGGATGTTCTGGATTGGGCTGAAATCGCAACACCTGAAGGTTTGCTGCGCCTGGATGCGGGCGCGCTGCATTTCGCCTATCGACATGCGCAATTACCGGCACGTGGTGTTGTGGTGCGGGCAAGGCTGCGCGCTGCTGCTGGTGACAAGACTGCCATCGCGGCGCGGCTTGCTGAAATTCGCGCCGCACGTGAAGCCACGCAACCTGTGCGCGCACGCACGGGCGGTTCCACCTTCAAGAATCCGCCCGGTGATCGCAAGGCCTGGGAATTGATTGACGCTGCCGGGTGCCGCGGCCTGAGGCACGGCGCTGCGCAGGCCAGCGAAAAGCACTGCAATTTCCTGCTCAATCTGGGGGGTGCTTCCGCCGCCGATATCGAAGCGCTGGGCGAGGAAGTGCGCGCGCGCGTGCTTGCGCATTCCGGCATTGCGCTGGAATGGGAAATTCGCCGCATTGGAAGGACTCTGCCATGAAGAAACGGGTTGCCGTTCTTTATGGTGGACGTTCGGCGGAACGCGAGGTGTCGCTTTCTTCCGGCCGCCAGGTGATTGCCGCGCTGCAAGAAGCGGGCTTTGCCGTGACGCCGATTGATGTCGGCGATGATCTGGCCGCCGTGATCCAAGCGCTGAGCGATCCGCGCCCCGATGTTGTCTTCAACGCGCTGCATGGACGCTTTGGTGAAGATGGCTGCATCCAGGGCATGCTGGATTGGCTTGGTTTGCCTTACACGCATTCCGGGCTGCGTGCCTCGGCGCTTGCGATGGATAAGGCTGCGGCCAAGGCGATTTTTCGCGCTGCCGGGCTGCCCGTTGCGGATGATCGCGTCGTGACGCGCGCTGAATTGGAAGCGGCGGACCCGCTACCGCGCCCCTTTGTGGTGAAGCCAGTGAATGAAGGTTCTTCCGTTGGCGTCACCATTTTGCATGAGGGTGACAATCGCCGCGCCACCATTGCGCGGGGTTGGACGCATGGCGATGCCATCATGGTGGAAAGCTTCATCCCGGGCCGCGAATTGACCGTGGGTGTGATGGGTGATCATGCGCTGGCGGTCACGGATATTCTGTCTGATGCCGGGCAATTCTATGATTACGAAAGCAAATACGCCGCCGGCGGGTCGCGCCATATCCTGCCCGCGCGCATGGCGCCGGAGGCTTATGCGCAGGCTTTGGATATCGCGTTGCGGGCACATCATGCGCTTGGCTGTCGCGGCGCATCACGCACGGATTTCCGTTATGATGACACGCAAGGTGAACCTGGCCGGCTGATCCTTCTTGAAGTGAATACGCAGCCGGGCCTGACGCCAACATCGCTGCTGCCGGAACAGGCAGCGCATTGCGGCATGTCCTTCCCCGCGCTTTGCGCCTGGATGGTGGAGCAAGCCCGCCATGGCGCGTGAACGCTTGGTCACCACATCAACACGGAAGAAGAAGGAACAGGGCCGGCCTTCAGCGCTGCGCATCGCGCTGCGCAGGTCTCGCCGTTTCGCGCGGCCAGCGCTTTATGGTGTGCTGATCCTTTGCGGCTTTGGCGTGATTGCCTATGGCATCGCGATGGTGGACCCGGCGGGCCAGGCGCGGCGCATGCTGGACCAGGTCACCATGATCGGGCCTGATCGCAGCATGACGGTGCAGGCGGTTATCGTGGATGGCCGGCAGAACACGCCGCTGCCCCTGATTCGTGAAGCGCTTGGCGTCTCACGCGGCGATTCCATGTTGGAATTCTCGCCGGAAGCCGCGCGCCAGCGTTTGGAATCGATCCCCTGGGTGGTGCGCGCCCATGTTGAACGCCATTTGCCCGGTACGATTGTGCTACGCCTGGAAGAACGCCGGCCTTTCGCCATTTGGCAGAACCAAGGCCGCTTCGTGATCGTGGACCGCGACGGCAAGACAGTGGCAACCGATGGGCTCGATCAATTCGGCGCGCTGCCACTAATTGTTGGGCCCGGCGCGGATCGCGCCGCCGCTGCGCTTTACGATCTTCTGGCGGGGGAAGCGGCGGTGGCGGAACGCGTACAGGCCATGGTGCGCATTGGCGAAAGGCGCTGGAATCTGCGCCTGCATAACGGCACGGATGTGCTGCTGCCCGAAATTGCGGAAGGCGCCGCCATCAAACGTCTTGCTGAATTGCAGCAGGAAGCGAAGCTATTGGATCGGCCTCTGGCCGCGATTGATCTTCGCCTGCCTGATCGGTTGGTAGTGCGCACCAATCGTGAAACACCTGAAAATCAGCCGGCGCGCCCGGTCGCGCGAAGGGAACGCGGATGAACCAGCTCACCCGCCTGCCCGGTAGTTTTGAACCTGCCGCCGCACCGCCGCGTCGTCGCCGTCAGGCGCGCAGTGGCGTTTTTGGTGTGCTGGATATCGGTTCCACCAAAGTGGTCTGTCTGATTGCGCGCATCGAAAGCGATGGCAGCCCGCGCGTGCTGGGTTTTGGTTGGCAGCGCGGGCGCGGCGTGAAGGGCGGTTCCATTGTAGATCTGGAAGAAGCGGAGCGTGCCATTCGCGCCGCCGTAGGCCAGGCCGAGGAAATGGCCGACACGCGGCTTTCAGGCGCCATCGTCAATCTTTCCTGCGGGCAGCCGGATAGCCGGCCTTTGCATCTGCAATGGGAAATCGGTGGACGCGCCGTGAACGAAGTTGATCTGCGCGCCATTCTGCATGATGGGCGCCGGCGCACCGCCGAAGAAGGCCGCGAAACGGTTCACGCCATTCCGCTTGGCTTCACCGTGGATGCGACACCTGGTGTTGATGACCCGCGCGGCATGATTTGCGATACGCTGGGCGCGCGGCTGCATATGGTCTCGGCGGCTGAGGCATCGCTCCGCAATCTTGGCGCCTGCCTGATGCGTTGCGATTTGGAAGTTGAAGAATTGGTCTCGGCGCCCTTTGCGTCCGGGCTGGCGACGCTGGTGGAAGATGAAAAGCAGCTTGGCGCCACGGTAATTGATATGGGTGGCGGCACCACAAGCCTCGCGGTCTTCAGCGAAGGCCATCTGGTACATACCGCGCAAATCCCGGTGGGTGGCGGCCAGGTAACGAATGATCTGGCAACCATCCTGTCCACGCCTGTTGCGCATGCGGAACGGATGAAAACGCTGCATGGCGCGGTGCATGGCGGTGCGGATGATGAACGCGAATATCTGCCCGTGCCGCTTTTGGGCGAAGATGAACACCATATCGCGCGCATTCCGCGCGCCATGGTGGTTGGCATCATCAAGCCGCGTCTTGAAGAAACCTTCGAAATCCTCAAGGACAAGTTGGATCAAAGCGGGCTTGGCAAGGAAGGCGGTGCGCGCGTGGTGTTGACCGGCGGCGCATCGCAGCTTGTTGGCGTGCGAGAAATGGCCGCGCGCATCCTGGACCGCCAGGTGCGCCTTGGCCGCCCGCAACCCTTGCGTGGTTTGGCCGAAGCTGCCTCCGGCCCCGCTTTTGCGGGCGCGGTCGGGCTTTTGATGTGGGGCGCCGGCGAAGGCCGCCCCGTTCTGGATATCGCGGCCGGCCCGGTGAAAACCGGCGGTGCGTTTCGTCGTTTGATTCATTGGCTGAAGGATCGCGTGTAATGCCCGCACCTTCCGCCGCCCCTGCCAACCCAAGCTGCCCATCACTGCGTGAGGAGGAAATGCCATGACCCTGAACCTGACGATTCCGCAAAATCAACACACGGATTTCACACCCCGAATCACGGTGGTGGGCGTTGGTGGCGGTGGCACCAATGCCGTCAACAACATGATTTCCATGGGCCTGGAAGGCGTGGAATTCCTGGTGGCGAATACGGATGCGCAATCGCTGATCCATGCCCGCGCTGATCGCCGTGTGCAGCTTGGCCCGCACCTTACGCAAGGCCTTGGCGCTGGTGCCAAGCCCGAAATCGGCCGTGCTGCTGCGGAAGAAGCGACCGAAGAACTCGCCCGCCACATTGAAGGCATGCACATGATCTTCATTACCGCCGGCATGGGCGGTGGCACAGGCACGGGGGCGGCGCCGGTGATTGCGCGCATGGCGCAGGAACGCGGCATTTTGACCGTTGGCGTGGTGACCAAGCCCTTCGATTTCGAGGGCCCCAAGCGGCGCAAATCCGCCGAACAGGGGATCGAGGAATTGCAGCAATGCGTGGATACGCTGATCATTATCCCGAACCAGAACCTGTTCCGTCTGGCCAATGAACGCACGACCTTCCAGGAAGCCTTCAAGATGGCCGATAACGTCCTGTATATGGGCGTGCGCGGTGTGACGGATTTGATGATCAATCCTGGTATCGTCAATCTGGACTTCGCTGATATCCGCACCATCATGGCCGAAATGGGCAAGGCCATGATGGGCACTGGCGAAGCCGATGGCGAAGACCGTGCCCGCCGCGCCGCCGAATCCGCCATCAGCAATCCGCTGCTTGAAGATATTTCCATGCGCGGTGCCAAGGGCGTACTGATCAACATCACCGGCGGCTACGACATGACGCTGTTTGAAGTAGATGGCGCCGTGAATCGCATCCGGGAAGAAGTGGAAGAAGACGCCAATATCATCTTCGGCACGTCAGTGGATGAAACCATGAATGGGCGCATCCGGGTTTCCGTGGTGGCCACGGGCATTGATGTGGCCGAACAGCGCGAAGCGGAAAAGCCGAAGCTGGTGGCGATGGGCGGTGGTGCCGCGCAACTGGTCAATGCTGTCTCCAACCAAAGCATTGGCGCGGCGCCGAGCTCGGGCCCAGGGCTGCCCTTCATGCGCCGCGCGGCGCAAACAACGCCGACGCTGCGGCCCGCCGTGGTTGAAACCGCGCCCGCACCAGAAGCGGACATCGCGTCGGCGCCGGGTTCTCAGCAGGAAGCGCCCGTGATGCTGGCACCCGCGCCCATGGCCGAGCCGGAAATGCCGCAGCTTCGTGTACCGGTAGCCGAACCAGCGGATCCACAGCCTGCCGCCGCGCCGCGCTCAGCAGGGCTGCGTGGACTTTTCGGCAAGGTCACAGGGATGGGCGGCATGATGAAGCGCAACATCTCCCCGGCAGCGGAGCCGCAAGGCTTTACGGCTGAAACGGCACAGACCGCGCGGATTGAACCAACACCAGCAGCAGCCCCGCGCTTTGAAGCAGCGCGGCCCTCGCAGCAGGATGAAATGAGCCTGGAGATTCCTGCCTTCCTGCGTCGTCAGCGGAGCTGAGGCATCCTTTCGCGCAAAAGGCGCGGTCAGGCTGAGTTTCAGCCATAACGTCAGGGATGGGGCAGCACGGCGGCAACGCTGGGTGCCCCAACGGTGGTGTTGAAGGTGTGGAATGAGCAACCCGTGCAGCGGGACTAAGCGGGTGCTGAGTTTTGAGAATAATGCAGCACCAAATGATACATGCCGCGTGATCCATGAAGAAGGGTCACGCTAAATTCTCATGTCTGAGCGTGCCGCTACCCGAACACTTGTTCGTCTTCGCAGATCAGCGCCAAGCATTCGGAACGTGGTGACGCGTGATCCGCATTTGACGGATCACGCTATACTATCCTGAGGTGAAACCTCAGGCGGCTTGCATGCCGGTCGTGCCGATGGCGGGCTTCGCGCCGTCAGACCAGAATTCCGAACGACCATTCTGCTCACGCAGAACATAGCCGCGGCCCCAAACGGTCCCGATCAGGTCGGCGCCGCCGGCAGTGGCCAGCTTTTTGCGAAGCTTGCAGATGAAGACGTCAATGATCTTCACTTCAGGCTCATCAATGCCGCCATAGAGATGGTTCAGGAAGACTTCCTTGGTCAGCACCACACCCTTGCGGAGCGCGAGCAGTTCCAGGATGGCGTATTCCTTGCCTGTCAGATGGACAGCATTACCACCAACGGCCACTTCACGTGAACCGATATTGAGTTGCAGCGCGCCGACCGTCAGGGTCGGTTGGCTGAAACCCTTCGCGCGGCGCACAATGGCCTGGATGCGCGCGACCAATTCTTGCTGGTCAAAGGGCTTGGTGATGAAATCATCGGCGCCCATGCCGAAGACCTTCACCTTGGTTTGCGGGCGGCTGACGCCCGACAGGATCAGCACCGGCGTTTCAACGCGACCAGCGCGCATACGGCGCACGACTTCTCCACCATCCAAATCCGGCAACATCAGATCCAACACGATGATGTCATAATCATAGAGTTTGGCGAGTTCGAGGGCTTCTTCCCCCGTATCCGCGATTTCCACAATCATGGAGGCATGACGAAGCATTAATGAAATGCCACGCGCCGTTGTGGGATCATCCTCAACAAGAAGTACACGCATTTGATCGCTCCTTTTGACCGATTAGAAGTTTTCTACCGAGTTTCGAAGGGAATTGAAACAGGAAATTTCTTCCCCCTGCATCCCAGGACAGATAATCGTCCAAAAAAGTAAATTTCTTGATAAAGAAATATACTTAAAATGAGTTTTTCGACAGATTTTTACGACCATTGGTCATTTCTCTCCTAATTTGTGCTTACCAAAAGGTGAATCGCAGCTAAAATTTCAGCCGGCGACTCGCGTGGAAGGAAGTGTCCAGAAATTGGAACAACCTTTCGTGCCAGAAGCTGCGTGAAATGCCGGGCGCAGCCAGCGCTATTGCCCGGCGGGTCCACGCCATCCTCGGCCCCGTGCAAAACCAGGCTTGGCACGGTGATCATCGGGCGGGCGGCAAGGCGCGCTTCAATCGCCGCATAAGCCGGGTCGCTCGCCACCGCCCGGTGGCGATGGCGATAGGAATGCACGGCAACCGCCACGAAATCGGGATTGTCGAAGCTGGCCGCCGTTTTGGCGTAGCTTTCGGCAGTAAAGCCCATATTGGGCGACCAGAGACGCCACAGCAGCTCACAAAGCTCCCGCCGATTCTCGGCCAGGCCCGCCGCGCCCCTATCTGTTTGTAGGTACCATTGATACCAATGGCGCGCTTCCTGCGCTGGCGCGGCGGGGCGGATACTCGCTGCAATATCTTGAATATTATAGCCATTTACGGAAACCAGGCCGGTCACCCGTTCAGGCCAAAGGGCCGAGACAACGCAGGCTGCCCGCCCGCCCCAATCATACCCCGCAAGGATGGCCTTCGGGATCGCCAGCGCATCCATCAGCGCCAGCAAATCTGCCCCAAGGGCCGCCTGTTCGCCGGAACGGGGTGTCGCCGCATCCAGAAACCGGGTCGGGCCATAGCCGCGCAGATAAGGCACCAGAACGCGAAAACCCTGGGCGGCAAGCTCAGGCGCCACGCCATCCCAGACGCGCACATCATCGGGAAAGCCATGGAGCAGGATGGCGACCGGCCCGGATTCGGGACCGCTCATCTCCACCGCCATCTCCAGCACCCCGGCCTGTACCGTCTTGAGTTCCATCGCCACCCGTTCTCCCTCGGATGACCCATTCTCCAACGGGAGCATTAACCAAAAGGTTAACGCGTGGGCTGAAGCCCCCCTTAATTCGAAAATTATTTGCAACCCTGGGGTGCGGGGCCGGGTAGTCCCTTCGCCAAAAAAACAGTGCTGGCCAGGGCGTTTCCTAACCCCGGCCAGTAAATTTAACTTATTTGAATCAGTACTTTACCGAAAACTAAGCCTCATGCGGGCAGCGGATATTGGTCCAGATAGGGCTGGTATTCCGGCTCAACCTCAATCGCCAAGGATGAAAGCGCGCGCACCACCGCGCAGTAAAAAGAAATGGTCACCACCAAATCCACCATCAGTTCGTGGTCGAAATGCGCGGCAAGCGCCTTATAGGTGGCTTCACTCACCCCCGGCCCCGCCGCGGCTTCACGGGCGGCCAGCAGTACCAGCTTGGCCAGCGGTTCAAGCGCCGAAGGCTGGCCCGCGCTTTCCGCGATCAGGGCATGGATATCGGCATCGCTCACGCCGAAATCCTTGCCGATTTTCACGTGATGCGACCATTCATAGGGTGAACGCGCCTGCCAGCCCACTTGCAGAATGGCCAATTCGCGCAGCCGCGGGTCGAGTCGGGACCCGTAGCGGATGAATTGCCCAAGGCCCGAAAAGGCGCGCGCCGCCTTGGGGCTATTGGTCAATGCCTTATGCAAGGCGATGGGGCGCTTCAGCAGGTCTCGATCGGCTTCCGCCAGATCATCCACTGTCAAATCAGGTACGCGGGCCATGGGCTATCCTCCGTTATGGGGGCAGCCTAACCGCATAAATTAATGGCCGGAAGCCCGCGCCCCCTGGCTGAGCGCCTTTGCATCCGGCACATCCACGCGCCGGCCCTGCAACCGCACCAGGCCGGCCGCTTCCAACCCATGCATGACGCGGGAAAGGCTTTCCGGTGTCATGCCGAGCCGGGCGGCAATGGCTGCGCGCGGTTCCGGCATGGCTACCCGCCCGCCAGGCATCAGGCGCCCGGTCAGGAAATGCGCCACGCGTTCGCTGGCCTTGGTGAGTTTCATTTCAACAAGCTGGTCCGCCAGACCCTGCCATTGGCGCGCCATTTGGGAGAGGCTTGCCTCGGTCAGCCGCGAATCCTGCACCATGATGGCCTTGAAGGATTCGGCCGGGATACGGAGCAAGCGGCTTGGCGCCAAAGCCTCTGCGCCGAAGGGCCAGGTGCCGCCCAGGATCACCGCCGGCATCAGGAAGCACTCATTCGAGCCGATGATCTCAAGCAGGCCGCGCGTGCCATCCGCCCCCTGCATGGAAAGCCCAACCGAGCCTTCCAGCAGCAGATAAAGCGCCTCATGCGCCGCTTCGGGGGTGAAAATCACGGCGCGGCGCGGCGCGGAGAAAGGCTGCGCCGCCGCAAGCAAGGCGCTGGCCGCCGCTGGTCCAGCGGCGGAAAGGAAGGGGTGCGCGGCGGCAAGGGCGGGCGCGGCGATCATTTCCAGCATGGGCGGAGAAAAGCCGGTTTCGCGGCCCCGCTCCTTGATGCAGCGCAAGCACCCTGGCGATGCGGCGCCACTTCACGCAAAATGACCGGCCAAGAGAACAGGGGGGCGCCATGCAGGTTTCAACCAGCCATTTGCCGGTGGATTTCGCCGAGGGGCATTTCTGCGCCCGGATCATGCGGCCCGAAGGGCCCTGCGTGATCGGCTTCGCGCGTGGCGCGGCTTTCGACCTGACGCCCGCCTTCGGCACGGCTTCGCGCTTTCTGGAAGAAGATGATGCGGTGGGCGCCATCACCCGGCGCGGCCAGCCGATTTCGCTTGATCTGGAAGTGCTGTTCACCAATGCAGCTTGGAATGCGCGCGACCCAGCTAAGCCCTTCCTGCTTTCACCGATTGATCTGCAAACGGTGAAGGCCGCCGGCGTGACTTATGTGCGCAGCATGCTGGAACGCGTGGTGGAAGAACGCTGCCGCGGCGATGCCGGCCAGGCGGAAGCGGTACGCGCTGAATTTCGCGCCATCATTGGCGATGACCTTGCCGCGATCCTGCCCGGCAGCGCGGAAGCCATGCGCCTGAAGGCCGCGTTGCTGCAAAAGGGTTGGTGGAGCCAATATCTGGAAGTGGGCATTGGCCCGGATGCGGAGATTTTCACCAAATGCCCGGCCATGGCTTCCGTCGGCACGGGCAGCAAGATTGGTGTGCATCCGGTCTCCGCCTGGTCAAACCCTGAACCGGAAGCGGTGATGGTGGTGAATGGCAAGGGGCGCATTCAGGGCGCCACTCTCGGCAATGATGTCAATCTGCGTGATGTGGAAGGGCGAAGTGCGTTGTTGCTGGGGCGTGCGAAGGATAACAACGCCTCAGCCGCGCTGGGGCCGATGATCCGGTTGTTTGATGCGGGCTTTACCTTGGAAGATGTAAGGCGCGCGGAACTTAGCCTGACCATCACTGGGCGTGATGGGTTTGAATTGGCGGAAAGCGGGCCGGTGGGCGCGATCAGTCGTGATCCCGCTGATGTGGTTTCGCAAATGATCGGTGCGCATCATCAATATCCGGATGGCGCGGTCTTGTATCTGGGCACGCCTTTTTCGCCCGCCAAGGATCGTGGCGCGCCCGGCATGGGCTTCACGCATCGTGAAGGGGATGTGGTGCGGATTGCATCGCCGCGGCTTGGCGTGCTGGTGAATGAGGTGGATCGCACCGATGAATGCCCGCCCTGGCGTTATGGCATTGGTGCGCTGTTTGCTTCCCTCGCCGCGCGTGGATTGCCGCGCGCATGAAGGAAGAAACCGGGCGGCTTGATCGCGGTGATGGCGTGCATCTGGCCTGGCGGCGCGTGGCTGGGCGCGGGCCGGGTGTGGTGTTTCTGGGTGGCTTCAATAGCGACATGACAGGGAGCAAGGCGGAATTCCTCGCGGGATGGTGTGCTGCGCGCGGGCAGGCGTTTTTGCGCTTTGATTATTCCGGCCATGGCACATCCGAAGGACGTTTTGAGGATGGCACAATCGGGCGTTGGGCTGAGGATGCGGCCTGCGTGATTGCGACGCTGACGGAAGGCCCGCAAATCCTGATCGGGTCTTCCATGGGTGGCTGGATTGCGCTGCTGCTGGCCGCACGCCGCAAGGTTGCGGTGCGGGCGTTGATCGGCATAGCGCCGGCGCCTGATTTCACGGAGGATTTGATGTGGGCAGAATTTCCGCCTGCGATACGGGAGGCGATTATGCGCGATGGTGTATGGCATAGGCCGAGTGAATATGGCGCGCCTTATCCCATCACCCGCGCTTTGATTGAAGATGGCCGCAACCAGCTTTTGCTGCGTGCGCCGATTGCGCTCGATTGCCCCTTGCGAATTCTGCAGGGCCAGCAGGACCCGGATGTGCCCTGGCGCCATGCGCTGCGGATTGCGGAAGCGGTGACGGGGGCGGATGTGCGCGTGACGCTGATCAAGGATGGGGATCATCGGCTGTCGCGGGAGGGGGATTTGGCGGTGTTGGGGAAGACGGTGGCGGGGCTTCTTTGATCACGCCCCCTTCCCACGCCCACCCGAAAACGCCACCAGCACAATCGCCACTGCCGATGCCGCGGTAAACAGCCCAAACCCATTCACATAGCCAATCATCGCCGCCTGACGCGCGATCTCGCTGCTCATTCTCGCCAGTTCCGGCACGGTTTCCATGCCAAACCCACCCATGGACCCTGGCAATTGCAGCGTGCGATTATAGGGCGAGATCATTTCCGTCATGCGGCTGTAATTCATGGCGCCCGAGCGAATAATCTCAGCCACACTCAGTGAAATGAACAGGCTTGACCCGATATTGCGCAGCAGATGGAACATCGCCATGGCTTCCGGCAGATGCTCCCGATCCAGGGTCTTGAAGGTCAGCACCGTCAGCGGCACCCTCGTGAAACTCGGCAAGGATGTGACCGAAACGCTGGAAGTCATCCCCCGGCAATGGAAAGTCATCCAGACGGTGCAGGAGAAATTCGCCTGCCGCAGTTGCGAGGCCATCACCCAGCCGCCCGCACCCTTTCACCCGATCATGCGCGGCAGGGCGGGGCCGCATCTCCTCGCCACCATTCCGGAGGCCAAATTCGGCCAGTACCTGCCGCTCAATCGGTTGAGCGAAACCTTCGCGCGAGAGGGCATCTACCTCAGCACCTCGACGATCGGGGATTGGGTGGGCGCCAGCACCGCAACGATCACGCCGCTGATGATCCTGATCGATGCGCATGCGTTGGCAGCCGAGCAGCTGCATGGTGATGACACCACCGTGCCGGTGTTTGCTGCGGGCCGCACCGATGTGGGGCGCTTTTGGACCTATGTGCGCGATGATGCGCCCTTTGGTGGCACGGATCCGCCCGCGGCGATGTTTCGCTATTCCCGCGATCGAAAAGCAATCCACCCCGAACGGCATTTGGCCAATTACACCGGTATTCTGGAGGCGGATGCCTATGCCGGGTTCAATGGGCTCTATGCGTCAGGGCGACAACCAGG
>JBBAUC010000045.1:0-15627 GCA_040398485.1 Roseomonas sp.
CTGCCCGTGGATGATTTCGGCGTACGTGAGGGCTACCGCGTTGCAGCCGGCCTGCCGGAACAGCCAAAGCCAAAAGCGCTGGCAGAAATCGGGGAAGCCTGGGCGCCCTATCGCACCACCGCCGCCTGGTATTTGTGGCGGGCGGCGGATTTGGCGAAGGAAGGCAGTTTCAAGGCTCCGGCGGCGATCTGAAACTGGCGCTTCAGATATGCAGCGCCCGCCCATCCACCGCTAGCGCCGCTTCCTTCACCGCCTCATTCAGCGAAGGATGCGCGTGGCAAGTGCGCGCCACATCCTCGGCACTCGCGCCGAATTCCATGGCCAGAACCATTTCCGCAATCAGTGTGCCGGCATCCGGGCCGATGATATGCGCGCCCAAGACCTTATCTGTTGCCTTATCTGCCAGGATTTTCACAAACCCATCCATATCACCCATGGCGCGGGCGCGGCCATTGGCAGTGAAGGGGAATTTGCCGATCTTGTAGGCGACACCTCGGGCCTTGAGTTGTTCCTCGGTTTCACCCACCGAAGCGACTTCCGGCCAAGTATAAACCACACCCGGAATGGTGCCGTAATTCAGATGCGGCTTCTGCCCGGCCAGTATTTCGGCCAGGGCGACACCTTCTTCTTCCGCCTTATGCGCCAGCATTGGACCCGTAATCACATCGCCAAGCGCGTAAATGCCCGGCACATTGGTGGCGTAATGGCCATCAACCTTGATGCGCCCACGCTCATCCAAAGCGACTCCCACCTTATCCAGCCCAAGCCCGGCCACATAAGGCCGGCGCCCAATCGCGACCAGCACGACATCGGCGATCATTTCTTCCGCCGCACCACCGGACGCGGGTTCCAACTTCAGCGTCACACCCTTCTTTGACTTGGTCGCACCCATCACCTTGGTCTTCAGCTTCGTCTTGATGCCCTGCTTCGCCAGGATGCGTTCAAACGCCTTGCCCACTTCCAAATCCATGCTGGGCACCAGGCGATCCAGGAATTCCACCACCGTCACTTCGGCACCCAAACGGCGCCAGACGCTGCCAAGTTCAAGCCCGATATAGCCACCACCGATCACCACCAGATGCTTCGGCACCGATGCCAATTCCAAGCCGCCGGTGGAGGTCACGATCTGCTTTTCATCCACTTCCACGCCTGGCAGGGGAATGCTCTCACTCCCGCTCGCGATCACGATGTGCTTTGCGGTGTAGTCCTTGCCGGCAACGCTGACGGTGCCGGGGGCGGTGATGCTGCCCTCACCCTTCAGCCAGGTGACCTTGTTCTTGCGGAACAGGAACTCAACACCCTTCACATTGGCGCCAACCACTTCACCCTTGCGCGCCTGCATCCGCGCCAGATCAAGTTTCACCTCACCCACACTCACGCCATGATCGGCGAATTTATGCTGCGCTTCTTCAAAAACTTCCGAGGATTGCAGCAGCGCCTTGGACGGGATGCAGCCGACATTCAGGCAGGTGCCGCCCAAAGTCTCACGCTTTTCCACGCAGGCGACCTTCATGCCCAGCTGCGCCGCGCGAATGGCGCAGACATAGCCGCCGGGGCCGGCGCCAATCACGATCACATCAAAAGCATCACTCATGGTCAGGCGTCCTCAACCCTTGTCTTTTCAAAGCCCTGTTTGGACCGGTCGGGCGGGGCGATCAAGTCATGGAATTAGGGCTTGGGTTTTGCGCGCTTTCCCCCCTATCCTGACCCGGAAGCTGCGCCAACAGATGCGCGCTCGGGAGGAAGAAACATGACGGAAAACAACAGTATTTCGCGCCGCACCCTGCTGGCCGGAACCGGCGCTGTCCTAGCCACGCCGAGCCTTGCCCTGGCGCAAGGGCGCTACCCGGAACGGCCCATCCAGCTTGTGGTGCCCTGGCCCGCCGGCGGTTCCGCCGATGCTCAGTTGCGGTCCATTTCCGAACTGGTCGGCAGGGCGCTTGGCCAGCCCATGGTAGTGCAAAACCGCCCGGGCGCCGGCGGCACGCTTGGGGTGCTTACCGTGGCTCAACAGGCGCGGCCCGATGGCTATACGCTCACCCAAATGCATCTTTCCGTGCTGCGCCGGCCCTGGATGATGCGCACACCCGGCTGGGACCCGATTGGCGATTTCACGCATATCATCGGCATGACCGGCTGGCTGTTTGGCACCGCGGTCAAGGCCGATAGCCCGCTCAAATCCTGGCAAGACCTGCTTGCCTATGCCCGCGCCAATCCGGGTAGGCTGACTTATTCCACCAGCGGCATCGGCACCACCAATCATTTGGCCATGGAAAGCATTCAGGAGATCGAGAAAATCAGCCTGACGCACGTGCCTTTCCGCGGCGCCAATGAAGGTGTCACCGCCGTACTGTCCGGCCAGGTGGATATGATCTGCGATAGCTCCACCTGGGCGCCCAATGTGGAAGCCGGGCAGATGCGCGCCCTTGCGGTATGGAGCGCGGAACGCGCCCCGCGCTTCCCCGCCGTGCCGACGTTGAAGGAGCTTGGCTATGATATGGTTGTGGCCTCTCCCTACGGTGTCAGCGGCCCGAAGGGCATGGACCCCGGCATTGTGCGGGTGCTGCATGACGCGATGAAGGACGCGTTGTTCAGCCCCGAAAATACCCGCATCCGTAGCCAATTCGATATGCCGCTGGTCTATCAGGATACGGAAAGCTACCGCCGCTTCATTGTGGAGCGTGTCGAATACGAAAAAACCATGGTGCGCCGGCTTGGCTTGACGCTGGATGGCTGAGTGCAGCGCCATGGTGACATTCCATCGCCGCGCGGTACTTGGGCTTGGTGCGAGCCTTTTGGCCGCACCAGCCCTTGGACAAGGCCGCTTTCCCAATCGCCCGATCCGCTTCCTGATCCCCTGGGCGCCCGGAGGATTGCTTGATGGCTTCATGCGCCTACAGAATGAATTGTTTCTGCAGGAATATGGTCAATCCGTCATTATTGAAAATCGCCCCGGCGCGCGCGGCACGCTGGCTGCCCAGCAATTGCTGACGCAAGCCAGGCCAGATGGATATACGATAGCGCATCACCACCTATCAGTGATCCGCCATCCCTTTCTCACCAAGCGCCCAACATGGGACCCGGTGAATGACTTCACGTATATCATGCAGCAGACAGGCTTCATCTTCGGCCATGTCGTGCATCCTGCCTCCGGGTGGAATTCGCTCAAGGATATGTTTGCGGAAGCGCGGCGACGGCCCGGGGAATTGACCTATGGAACTTCGGGCATCGCCACTTCCAATCATCTCGCCATGGAAGAACTTTGCGAAAAAGAGGGCGTCGAAATGATCCATGTGCCCTATCGCGGCACATCGGAAAACATCACGGCGCTGCTCGCGCGCCAGATTGACTGCATCGCCAATTCCAACTCCTGGGCGCCGAATGTGGAAGCAGGGCAGTTGCGATTGCTGGCAGTGTGGACGCGTGAAAGGCTTGGCGCCTTTCCCAATGCGCCAACCCTGCGCGACTTGGGCTATGACATGGTGGTTACCTCACCTTACGGGATAACCGGCCCCAAAGGCATGGATCCCGAGATAACCGAATTCCTCCATCAGGCCTTCAAAAAGACCCAACATCATCCGCTGGTGCAGGAATATATGAAGAAACACGACCTGCCCAATGAATATCTTGGGCCGGCAGACTACACACAATTCGCCCGTGAACGTGCCGTCTATGAAGAACGCATGGTCGCAAAATTGAAGCTGAGCATAGACTGAAGAAAAAAAACGGGAGGGCCATGCGCCCTCCCGCAGGGTTCAGATATCCAGCATCAATCGGCGCGGATCCTCGACGCTTTCCTTCACGCGGACCAGGAAGCTCACGGCTTCCTTACCATCCACAATGCGGTGATCATAAGACAGCGCGATATACATCATCGGGCGGATTTCGATCTTGCCAGCCACCGCCATGGGGCGATCCTGAATTTTGTGCATACCCAAAATGCCCGATTGCGGCGGGTTCAAAATCGGCGTGGACATGAGCGACCCATAAATGCCGCCATTGGTGATGGTGAATGAACCACCGGCCAATTCATCCAGCTTCAAGGCACCATCACGCGCGCGCTTGCCGAATTCGCCAATGCGCTTTTCAATTTCGGCAAAGCCCAAAGTGTCGGCATTGCGGAGCACCGGCACCACCAGGCCCGAAGGCCCGCCCACCGCAATGCCCATATGCACGAAATTCTTATAGACGATCTCATCGCCATCAATCTCGGCATTCACAGCCGGGAATTCCTTGAGCGCCGCAATACACGCCTTCACGAAGAAGGACATGAAGCCAAGCTTCACGCCATGCCGCTTTTCAAAGGCATCCCGATACTCCGCGCGCAGCGCCATAGCGGCTGACATATCCACCTCATTGAAGGTGGTCAGCATCGCCGCCGTATTCTGCGCTTCCTTCAAACGGCGCGCGATGGTGGTGCGCAAGCGCGTCATCTTCACGCGTTCTTCACCCGCTTCCGGCGGACGCGAAGCGCGCGCTGCAGGCGCAGGCGCAGGTGCCACAGCAGGCTGCGCCAAATAGGCCAGCACATCACCCTTGGTGATGCGCCCATCCTTGCCCGTGCCCGCGCCCATCGCGGCAACACTCGCCCCGGTTTCGGCGATCATCTTAGCCGCAGCCGGCAATGGCGCATGGCCCGAAGCGGCGGCAGGCGCAGGTGCAGGGGCCGCAGCTGCCTTGGGCGCAGGCGCGGGCGCGGCGGCAGGCTTCGCGGCGGCGGCAGCGCCGGCCTCAATGCTGCCCAACACGGCACCAGGAAGCACTTCCGCACCCGTATCGGCGGCAATGGCGGAAATCACACCCGCCACCGGCGCATTCACTTCCACCGTTACCTTATCAGTTTCAAGTTCCACCAAGGGCTCATCAGCCGCCACGGCGTCACCGGCTTTTTTCAGCCAACGCGCGACGGTGGCGGAAGAAACGCTTTCGCCCAGAGTGGGCACGACAATATTGGTCATTGCTCGATCCGTTCCAAAACCAATACGCGTCAGCCCGCCAGGGCCGCGCGCACCAATGCTTCCTGTTGATGTTGATGCACTTTGGCAAGGCCGGTGGCAGGGCTCGCTGCCTCCTCCCGGCCCACATAGTCGGGGCGCTTCGCCTTGATGTTCAGCGTCTTCAGCACCGCTTCAATCTTGCGATCCACGAAATTCCAGGCACCCATGTTTTCCGGTTCTTCCTGGCACCAGACCACATCCGCATTGGGATATTGCGCCAAAACCGGCGGCAGGCTGATCCGCGGGAAGGGATACAGCTGTTCCATCCGCACAATCGCGACATCCTTGATGCCCTTGTCGCGGCGTTCCTGCAGCAGATCATAATAGACCTTACCGGTGCACAGCACGACCCGACGGATTTTTTTGGGCGGCGCGATCTTATCCACCTCATCAATCACATGCCGGAACCCGCTGCCGGGGCCGAATTCCGACAGGCTACTGATGGCAAGCTTATGCCGCAGCAGGGATTTCGGCGTCATCACCACCAAGGGCTTGCGGTAATTCGCCTTCATCTGCCGGCGCAACGCATGATAGTAATTGGCCGGCGTCGTGAAGTTGCAGATGCGCATATTGCGCTCAGCGCAAAGCTGCAAATAGCGTTCAAGACGGGCGGAGGAATGTTCCGGCCCCTGCCCTTCATAGCCATGCGGCAGCAGCATCACCAGGCCCGACATGCGGAGCCATTTGGTCTCACCCGAGGCGATGAACTGATCAATGATCACCTGCGCGCCATTGGCGAAGTCACCAAATTGGCCTTCCCACAGCACCATCGTCTTCGGATCGGCCAGCGAATAGCCGTAATCAAAACCAAGCACACCAAATTCCGCGAGCAAAGAATTGAAGGCCTCAAACTTCGCCTGACCATCGCGGATGTTATTGAGCGGCGTGTATTCAGCCTGGCTTGCCTGATCAATCAGCACCGCATGGCGATGGCTGAAGGTGCCGCGCTGCACATCTTCACCTGACAAGCGCACACGATGGCCTTCCAGCAGCAGCGAACCGAAAGCAAGCGCCTCACCTGTTGCCCAATCAATCCCTTCCCCGGTTTCAATCGCCTGGCGTTTTTGTTCCAATTGCCGCGCGATTTTCGAATTGACGCCGAACTCGGCAGGCACGCGTGACAACGCAAGCCCAATTTCCTTCAGCGTTTCCGTCGCCACCGATGTTGCTTCAAGCTGCTCAGCCTCATCCGTGGAACCCGCCGGACGCAGGCCGGACCAATGGCCTTCAAGCCAATCCGCCTTATTCGGGCGATAGGATTGCGAAGCCTCAAAAGCTTCCTCAAGCCGCGCATTGAAGGCATCCAGCATGGCTTTGGAGGATTCAGCCGGCACCGAGCCTTCCTGCGCCAGCCGTTCCGCATAAAGCGTGCGCGTGGTGCGCAATTCGCGGATGCGGTTATACATGAGCGGCTGGGTGAAGGCTGGCTCATCGCTTTCATTATGGCCGTGGCGGCGATAGCAGACGATATCGAGCACCACATCCGCACCGAACACCATGCGGAATTCGGCTACCAGGCGCGCGCAGAACACCACCGCTTCCGGATCATCGCCATTCACATGCAGGATCGGCGCCTGCACGGATTTCGCCACATCTGTGCAATACAAACCGGAATAGGCGTGCAGCGGCACGGTGGTGAAGCCGATCTGGTTATTGGTAACAATATGCAGCGTTCCGCCGGTGCGATAGCCAACCAATTGGCTCATGGCCAGCGTTTCATAAACCACGCCCTGCCCGGCAAAGGCCGCATCACCATGCAGCAGAATGCCCATCACGGAACGCCGGCCCTTGATATCGCCCGACATATCCTGGCGCGCGCGCACCTTGCCCGCCACCACCGGGTCCACCGCTTCCAGATGCGAAGGATTGGGTTGCAGCGAAAGGTGAACCTTATTGCCGGCAATTTCGATATCGGTGCTGGTGCCTAGGTGATATTTCACATCGCCTGAGCCACCGGTATCATCCGGGTTGCTGGAATTGCCTTTGAATTCCGAAAACACCTGCGTGAAGGATTTCTTCACGACATTGACCAGCATGTTCAACCGGCCACGATGGGCCATGCCAATCGCGATTTCCTTGGCACCCTGCTTGGCTGCGGTTTCAATCACCGCCTGCACCGCCGAAATGGTGGTTTCCCCACCTTCCAGGCCGAAGCGCTTGGTGCCCACGAATTTGCGCGCGCAGAAGGCTTCAAAGCCTTCCGCTTCCGTCAATTGCTGCAGGATTTGATTCTTCTGCGCGGTATCAAAGGCGCCATTCCAGGGCGCGCCTTCAATGCGGCGCTGGATCCAGGATTTCTGATCCGGGTCCTGGATATGCATGAACTCAACGCCGATCGAACCGCAATAGGAAGCGCGGCAGATGGCCAGAATTTCTCTGAGGCTCGCGGTTTCCTTACCCAGCACGAAATCAAGGAAGATCTGCCGATCCAAATCCTCATCCGTGAAGCCATAGGTCTTGGGGTCAAGTTCCGGATGGGGCTTGGGCACTTGCAGGCCAAGCGGATCAAGCCGCGCTTCCAAATGGCCGCGCACGCGATAGCTGCGGATCAGCATCAGCGCCCTGATCGAATCCAGCACCGCGCGGCGCGTGGCTTCCGGGTCCGCCGCACCTGGCTTGGCGCCCTTGGCGGGGGCGGGCTTTTCGGGGTCAGGCCCGAAAGCGCCGCGAATGCGGGGCGCCCAGGAAGCGCCAGAGGCATCCGTCAGCACCGCGCGGGCTTCGTCATTCAGGGAAGCAAAAAGCTCCGCAAAGGTGGGGTCCACGCTTCCGGGATTTTCTGTCCATCTGGCGTATAGATCAGCAAGATAGGCAGCATTCGCCCCCGTCATCGCGGTTGCGAGGATATCCACTCCGGCCATCAACCTTCTCCCTCCCGCCTCGTCTTCCCCAGCAGGGGATGGGCGGATGTATTCTTGTGGTGCCGTGCAGCGCCCCGGCACCGGGGCAGAGGGCTGCAAGCATAAGGCCTTAGCGCCCGTTGCGGCAGCCCCCCAATTCTACATTTGGGTGAAATCAGCCACCAAGCGCCTTGACCATGGTGGAGCCTAGCGCAGAAGGACTATCCGCAACGTGAATCCCGGCAGCTTTCATCGCGGCCATTTTCGCCTCTGCGGTATCCGCCCCGCCAGAAATCACCGCCCCGGCATGGCCCATGCGCCGCCCCGGCGGCGCCGTGGCGCCGGCGATGAAGCCCACCACCGGCTTATTCGGCTTGCCGGGGGCGAAATTTTCCCGCTTCAGGTATTCGGCGGCCAGGATTTCGGATTGCCCGCCAATCTCACCAATCATGACGATGGATTTGGTATCGGGGTCAGCCAGGAACATCTCCAGCACTTCGATGAAGTCCATGCCCTTCACCGGGTCGCCGCCAATGCCAACGCAGCTTGATTGGCCAAGCCCGGCCGCCGTGGTTTGCGCCACGGCTTCATAGGTGAGCGTGCCAGAACGGGAGACGATGCCAACCGACCCAGGCTTATGGATATGCCCCGGCATAATGCCGATTTTGCAGGCGCCTGGTGTGATCACACCAGGGCAATTCGGCCCAACCAGGCGGGATTTGGAGCCATCCAGCGCCCGCTTCACCTTGACCATATCCAGCACCGGAATGCCTTCCGTGATGCAAATGATCAGCGGCACTTCCGCGTCAATCGCTTCCAGAATCGCATCCGCCGCGAAGGGCGGCGGCACATAGATCACGGACGCATTGGCGCCGGTCTTGGCCATGCATTCAGCCACGGTATCGAAAACCGGCAAGCCGATATGGGTGGTGCCACCCTTGCCCGGCGTCACACCGCCGACATAGGTGGAGCCATAGGCGATGCCCTGTTCGGCATGGAAGGTGCCCTGCGCCCCGGTGAAGCCCTGGGTCATCACGCGGGTATTGGCGTTGACAAGTACAGCCATGGTTCAGGCCCCCTTCACAGCAGCGACGACTTTCTTCGCTGCATCGGCAAGATTATCGGCGGCAATAATGGCAAGCCCGCTATCAGCGAGGATCTTCTTGCCCAAATCCACATTGGTGCCTTCAAGCCGCACCACCAAAGGTACTTTCAGCGATAGCGTCTTGGTCGCTTCCACAATGCCCGTTGCGATCATGTCGCATTTCGCGATGCCGCCGAAGATATTCACCAGAATGGCCTTCACATTGGAATCGGACGTGATGATGCGAAACGCCTCCGTCACGCGCGCCGCAGTGGCGGTGCCGCCCACATCCAGGAAGTTGGCCGGGCTTGAACCATAAAGCTTGATGATGTCCATCGTCGCCATGGCCAGGCCCGCGCCATTGACCATGCAGCCGATCTCACCATCCAGCGCGACGTAATTCAGGTCGTTCTTGACCGCGTCCAGTTCCTTCGGGTCCATTTCCGTATCATCGCGCAGCGCTTCCAGATCCTTGTGGCGGAACAGGGCGCTGTCATCGAAGGATACCTTGGCGTCGAGCGCGACAATCTCACCCGCGCCGGTCACGACCAGCGGGTTGATTTCAACAATCGCGCAATCAAGTTCAACAAAGGCGCCATATAGCGCCAGCACAAACTTGGTGAAGGATGAAACCTGCTTGCCGGTCAGCCCAAGGCCGAAGGCGAGCTTGCGCGCATGAAAACCTGAAACCCCCGAAGCCGGGTCAATCGCGACCTTCAGGATTTTCTCAGGATGGTTTTCCGCGACTTCTTCAATTTCCATCCCACCTTCGGTGGAAGCCATGATGGTCAGGCGCGAGGTCGCGCGGTCCACCAGCAGGCCCAGATAAAGCTCGCGGGCGATATCGCAGCCATCTTCCACATAAACGCGGGATACTAGCTTGCCGGCGGGGCCGGTCTGCTTGGTCACCAGCGTCTTGCCGATCATGGCATCAGCGGCGGCCTTCACATCGGCGGCTGACTTGACCACACGCACGCCGCCCTTGCCATTCGGGTCTTCCATGAAGCGGCCAGCGCCGCGGCCACCCGCATGGATTTGTGATTTCACCACATAGACCGGGCCAGGGAGCTTGGCCGCTGCCGCGGCTGCTTCCTCGGCATTCCAGGCAACATGGCCTTCAAGTACCGCAACGCCATAGCGGCGCAGCAGTTCCTTCGCCTGATATTCATGGATATTCATTCAAAATGCCTCCGGTCCGGATGCGAAAAGGGCCAGGCAATACCTGGCCCCAGGCTGTTCAGCCAACCAACTTGCGTGACGCTTCGATCAATTCCTGCACCGCAGCGCAGCTTTTATCGAAAGCGGCTTGTTCAGCCGGGTTCAGCTCAATTTCGACGATACGTTCAATGCCGCCCGCGCCAATCACGACAGGCACGCCGACATAAAGGTCCTTGATGCCATATTGGCCGGTCAGCCAGGCGGCGCAGGGCAGCACGCGCTTCTTGTCCTTCAGGTAGCTTTCCGCCATGGCGATGGCGGAAGCCGCCGGCGCATAGAAGGCGCTGCCGCGTTCCAGAAGCTTCACGATTTCGCCGCCGCCATTGGCGGTGCGCGCCACGATGGCATCAATCTTTTCCTGCGTGGTCCAGCCCATCTTGATCAGATCAGGTACGGGAATGCCGGCCACCGTGGAATAACGGGTCAGCGGCACCATGGTATCGCCATGCCCGCCCAGCACGAAGGCGGTGACATCTTCCACCGACACATTGAATTCATGCGCCAGGAACAGCCGGAAGCGCGAGGAATCCAGCACGCCCGCCATGCCAACAACCTTATTATGCGGCAGGCCCGATTTTTCGCGCATCACCCATACCATCGCATCCAGCGGGTTGGTGATCACGATCACAAAGGCGTTCGGGCAATGGTTCTTAATGCCTTCCGCCACTTGGGCGATCACGCCGGCATTCTTGGCCACCAGATCATCGCGGCTCATGCCCGGCATACGCGGGAAGCCAGCGGTGACGATCACCACATCGGAACCGGCAATGGCGGCATAATCGCCAGTGCCGACCATGTGCGAATCAAACCCATCCACCGGGCCGGATTGCATGAGGTCCAGCGCCTTGCCCGCGGCAACGCCGGGGAAGACATCGAACATCACGACGTCGCCAAGTTCCTTGAGACCAATGAGATGAGCCAAAGTGCCGCCGATATTACCGGCGCCGACCAAAGCAATTTTATTGCGGGCCATGTCGCTTCCTTAAACCTTGCCTGGAAAACGCCCGACTCCTAGCCCCGAAGCCTTCGCCCGGCAAGGCGGGCTGCGCTCAGGCAGCGCCCTGCCCGCCCAGATGCGGCAGGGCCAGGTATTCCTGGCTTTGCATTTCGGTCAGGCGGGAGGCTGTGCGCTCAAACATCGTCGCATTGGTGCCGCGTTCATAAAGCTGGTCGGGGGTGGAAGCCGCACTCGCCACCAGCTTGCAGCGATGTTCGTAGAGCGTGTCGATGCAGGTGATGAAGCGGCGCGCCTTATCGAAATTCTCGGGCCCCAGGCGGGGGATGTCATCCACCACCAGGCTATGGAAGGCGCGGGCTATGGCCAGGTAATCCGCCGGGCCGAGGGGCTTGCCGCAAAGCTGGTTGAAGTCGAACCGCGCCACGCCCCGGGCGGCTTCCGGCACCTCAATAACCCGACCGAGCAGGGGCAGTTCCATAGGCTCCCCCCTTGCCTGCCCCGTAAGTTCGGTAAAGGCCGTATCCAAGGCGGCCTCGGCCCGGCCATCGGTGGGGACATGCCAGGTGGGCAGGCTTCTGATCCTCTCGCGCCGGTAATCCCGCGCGGCGGCGAGCGGCCAGACCTGCACATGCCGGTTGATCAGCGCGATGAAGGGCAGGAAGGCGTCGCGCCCGGGCTGGCCCTTGAACAGATCATCCGGGGCGGTGTTTGACGTAGCCACAATCACGGTCCCACGGGCGAAAAGCGCTTCAAACAGCCGGCCAAGGATCATGGCGTCCGCAATGTCATGCACCTGGAATTCGTCAAAACAGAGCAAAGCGGCATCGGCGGCGACCGAATCGGCCAAGGGCGGGATGGGGTCCGCGCTATCGCCATGCACTTGCTTCCAGCCATGAATGCGCCGATGCGCCTGCTGCATGAAGGCATGGAAATGCAGCCTTTGCTTGCGTGGCACCTCGGCTTTTTCAAAAAACAGGTCCATGAGCATGGATTTCCCGCGCCCGACCTCGCCCACCAGGTAAAGCCCCTGCGGGGGCTCCCGGCGCGGCGGGGCGGTGGTGCGGCCAAACAGCCGGCCGAGCAGCCCGGCAGGCTTGGGTGCGGCGTCCAAGGGGGCGGGGTCATAGCCGCGCAGCGCCTGCCAAAGGGCCTGCAAACGCTCCATCGCCGCAGCCTGGGCGGGATCGGGCGCCAATTCTCCAAGCGCGAGCCGGGCCTGATAGGCCGACCATGGCCCAGGCGCCGTCCCTTTGGACTTCGAGTCGCTTTCCTCAACAAGCTGCATGGCTCGCGCTTACCCCGACCAGGGCGCCCCCACAATCCAAGCGGCATTGATCCTTTGCGGTGAAGGAATTAGTGACAAGAAATCCTTTCAGGTGGGAAGTTCCATGACCCGTTCTGTCGCCATTCTTTATGCCGCTGATGGCTATGTCTCCCAGGGGCGCGCCATGCTCGGGCGGCGGGTTGCGGGCGATAGTTTCCTGAATGGCTTGATCCGCCATGGTGGTCTGGAAAGCCTAGTTGGCCTGATGTTGAATGACCGGGAGGCGAAGGATTTTCCGGCGGAAATCCAGGCTCGCGCGCCGGGTTTGCAAGTGCGGACCGCAGGTTATGAGGACCGACGCCCGGTCGCAGAAGCCGGCACCTTGTTCCTGCCCGGCCCTGGGCTGGAATCCTATGCCTATTGGCGCCGGCGGTCGGGCAATCAGCGCGCTTTCAGCCTATGCGGCGTGACGCATACAACCTCCACCGATCGGGTGATGGACGCGTTGGCCCATTCCCTGACCGCCCCGGTGCAGCCCTGGGATGCCATCATCTGCACCTCCCGCGCGGTGCAGAGCATGGTGCGGCGGCAATTGCAGGAGAACGTGGCCTATCTGCAAAGCGCTATGGGGGCGACGCGTGCCGGGGTGCCGATGCTGCCCATGATCCCGCTTGGCGTGGAGTGCGACGCCTTTCGCCGCGACCCTGCCCTGGGTGCAGCCTATCGCCAGGAATTGGGCATTGGGGCGGAGGATATCGCCATCATCCTGGTGGCGCGCTTGTCCAATGCAACGAAATTCTCGCCCTTGCCGATGTTTCTGGCCCTACAAAAGGCAGCCGAACGCAAGGGGCGTAAGCTCCATCTGCTATTGACCGGCTGGATTGAAGGCGATGGATCGCGCCCCGCCTTTACCGATGCCGCAACCCAGGCCTGCCCGGATGTGAAGGTGCATTTGCTGGATGGCCAAAATGCGGAAATCCGCGCCAAGGCTTGGGCGGCGGCGGATATCTTCACCCTGCCCGTGGATAATGTGCAGGAAACCTTCGGGCTCGCCCCGGTGGAGGCTATGGCGGCCGGCCTGCCGGTGGTGGTGACGGACTGGGATGGCTTCCGCGATACGGTGGAAGATGGCGTCACCGGCTTTCGCATCCCGACCATGATGGGCGGCAATGGCAGTTCCATTGCGATGCGCTATCAGATGGGTGCGGATGACTATAACGCCTATTTGCGCAGCACGTCGCAGGCCATTGCCATGGATATTGGTGCGGCGGCGGATGCCTATTATCGCCTGGCGGAAGATGCCAATTTGCGCCGGCAGATGGCGGAAGCGGCAAGGCTCCGCGCGCGGCGGATGTATGATTGGTCGGCCATTATTCCTCAGTATCTTGCGCTGTGGGACGAACAGGCGCGCATTCGTGCCAAGGCCACGGAATTCGCGCCATTGGTCCCAGGCCGCCAAGCCGCGCCGACGCGCCCTGATCCTTTCATGCTGTTTGCGGATTACCCAACAAATCGGCTGGACCCGAAGCAGCGCGTTACCCTTGTGCCAGGCGCAAATCTTGACCTTTTGCGCCAGCGCGCAGCCATTCCTGGCGCCGTGGCACGCGGTTCGTTGCTGCCTTCGCTTCCCGGTTTTCAAGCGATGCTGGAACGCTTGGCGCAAGGCAGCATGACAGCAGGGGAATTGGGTGGCGCCTTGCCGCCCGATCAGCGCCCGCGCGCCGCCATGGGCATGGTCTGGCTGATGAAGCTTGGGCTGATCACCATAGCGCCCGCCGAAGAAGCCAAGGGCGGATAGGTGGGCGAGAGCTGGGGAAGTACAGACGCTGCTTTTGCGAGTATAATTGGCTAGTGCGCGTGCTTCGGTTTTGCGACAAAATGATGGAGTATGGCCTGGGACACAATCACCCCCTACCACCGCGGCTTTCGTGAATTCACCGCAGCCTATGAGGCTTTCGGCTTTGAAGAGATTCATGCCGATGCCCTGCCCTTCCTGCCTACAACGCCGGGCTTAGTTCTGGATGTCGGTTCTGGCAGCGGGCGCGATGCAGCTTGGTTTGCCAGTCATGGCTGGGAGGTGATTGCGGCAGAACCGGCAAAGGCTCTGCGCGAAGAGGCCGGACGTTTGCACGCGGATGCGCGCATTCGCTGGGTGGATGATCCGGCCTTTCGCCAGCAAATGATCACGCAGGGGACAGAGCCGATTGGCGATAGCCCGGCGGAGTTTGATGAGTATTGGACGCGGGAACTCGCCAAATGGGGCGAGGTGATCCGCAGCCGGGGGATTCGCGCGGCGGGTTGATGGGGGGTCGAAAAATCACTCACAAAAACCAGTCAAGCCATTAGAATTCGACAATTTCCTTTATTTATCATCAGAAATTCCAATTTCCGCTTGCGATCTCTCGTCCTATAGCGACTAAATACGGGAGCGTACTCCACCACGGACGCCCCAGGGATTGGGGCACCCAAAGCATAACAGGAAGAATTTCTTGATTTTCCTGGGATTACATGCCAATCAGATCAGTGAAGCATTTTATTAGGAGGGCGGGTTCATGTTTGAATCTGCTGATGAACATGCGGCTAGGACCTGGCAGGGCGCTGCTTATGCTCTTAAGGCTAGGTCACAAGGCAATGCCAACCTGGCGGCAGAGTGGGAAGAAAACGCCACGCGGTGGATGAACCATGCCAGAAAGTTGGAGGCCCAAGTCGCAAGTCTGCAGCTCACCCTGGCGGTGAAGACGGCTGACGCAGAAGGGCTCCGGGCGCTGAAGAACGCATATGCCGCGACTCACCCTCAGAGCCCGCTGCTTGCCGATAGCGGCAAGCGGTACAAGGATGGCGATAAAAAAACTCGAGGCAGTCTTATATATGAGGCTGCCCATGACCGAATACTTCGGGAGGCTGGCATAGCTGATCCGGCTAAGCACCGGGCAGATTAACCAGCCTCCGTTACATGTCACGCCTCAAATCGGGCGCATCCCAAACGGGATGCGCCTTTTTCTTTATGGCTTCGGATTCCCAGCCGGAGCCGCCCCGCCCTTAGCGGAGGCGGGGTTGAGAGCGCCCGCATTTCCGCCCGCGGCGGCGCCCTCGGCGCCGGGCTGCTGTCCGGGGCGCTTATTTTGGTTGCGGGCTGCATCGTTCCTCATAACACCGGCATTTGCTGTGTTGGTCATGCCCCTGCGGGTCAGGTTGGCCACGCCCGCCACAATCACGTCGCCCTGCTGATGCTCATCACGTTGCGGATCTGGCGCACCGATCAGATT
>JBBAUC010000045.1:15637-17636 GCA_040398485.1 Roseomonas sp.
ACCACGGATGGAACCTGCGTTATCAACGAGAAGCTCTTCACGCAAATTTGATAATGCAGATAGAAGGATAAGCAGAGCATCACCAACACCCCAACCGGCCCCACAAAGCTGTCCCCCTGGGAGGCAACCGTCGCGTAGCCAAAGGTCTGATTCAGGAAATTCGCCATCACGACGAACATCACACTTGAAAGGGCCAAGCCAAAAAGTAGCAAGCTTGGCTTCAGCAGAGCGTTGAAGGCCATCAGGTAGAATTAGCCTTAATGTTCTATTTTTGTTCTTGCCAAACCCCTAACGCTCCGGCATCTTCCCCTTGCACCGAATCGAGGCCTCAGGGCTTTGTAGCGGGGCGCTGACGAATTTTCTGGTCTCCCTGCCATAAGTTGTGGTAGTTGCGGCCAAAATCGCGTTATGGTTGAAATTACCTCAAGTTACACACCAGCATCGGGGATAGGGCATGGATAAGGGAAAAGCGCTCGACGCAGCGCTCAGCCAGATCGAAAGGGCCTTCGGCAAGGGCTCCATCATGCGCCTCGGCGCCAAGCAATCCTTGCAGGGGGATATTGAGGTTATATCCTCAGGCTCGCTCGGGCTTGACCTGGCGCTTGGCATTGGCGGTCTGCCCAAGGGGCGCATTGTTGAAATCTACGGGCCGGAATCCTCGGGCAAAACCACGCTCGCTTTGCATGTGATTGCGGAAGCGCAGAAGCGCGGCGGCACCTGCGCCTTTGTGGACGCAGAACATGCGCTCGATCCCGGCTATGCCAGGAAGCTTGGCGTTGATGTGGACAACCTGCTGATCAGCCAGCCCGATGCCGGCGAACAGGCGCTGGAGATCGCCGATACGCTGGTGCGTTCCGGCGCAGTTGACGTGCTGGTGGTCGATTCCGTCGCAGCGCTGGTGCCGCGGGCGGAATTGGAAGGTGAAATGGGCGATACCCATGTTGGGCTGCATGCGCGGCTGATGTCGCAGGCGCTCCGCAAGCTTACGGGTTCGGTTTCCAAATCCAATACGCTGCTGATTTTCCTGAACCAGATCCGCCTCAAGATCGGGGTGATGTTCGGCAATCCGGAAACCACCACGGGCGGCAATGCGCTGAAATTCTACGCATCGGTCCGCATGGAAATCCGCCGCATCGGTGCCATCAAGGATCGTGATGAGGTGACGGGTAACCACACCCGCGTGAAGGTGGTGAAGAACAAGATGGCCCCACCCTTCCGAGAGGTGGAATTCGACATCATGTATGGTGAGGGCATCAGCAAGCTTGGTGAATTGATTGATCTTGGCGTGAAGGCCAATATCGTTGAGAAATCGGGCGCCTGGTTCTCCTGCGACAGTCAGCGCATCGGCCAAGGGCGCGAAAACGCCAAGAACTTCCTGCGCGAACATTCGGATATGGCGGCTTCCATCGAACAGCGCATTCGTGGCCAGGCCGTCGTATTGTCTGAGAAGATGCTCTCCGGTGATGTCACCGAAGAAGAAGAAAAGGCGGCTGCGGAATAGAGCTGGCTGCTGCGACCGGACCGCATTTCCTTACGGTCTGGTCGTACCCTCCTTCGGGGGTATTGGTGTCAGCGGCTTTGATGGCGCGCGCGGCTTCGCTACTAAAATGCTTCCACCTCCCTCAAATAACCCAGGACCGCGAGCATGACGCGGCGTTCAAGTGCTGCAGCTTTGGTCTCGCCCGCGAAGCTGGCGCCATCCACCATGCCTTTGACAATAGAGAGAAGGTCCAAGGCAGTAGCCGGCGTCACGGGGCGCGCAATGCTATCTGCATGTTCCTGCAATAACCTCATGATCAGCCGCAAGATCCGTTCATCCGCCGCCTTCAGCAAAGGATCTGCCGGAGAGGCTGCTTCAAGATAATCCAGAATGCGTCCCAGTTGCGGCCTCTCCATCTGCTGCGAGACGCCTGCTTTCACCAGAAGCCTTAGACGTTCTTCCAACGCCTGACCCGCGGTCTGCGCCAGCAGTATTTCCAGCATATCACCGAGCCCGGAC
>JBBAUC010000046.1:0-17470 GCA_040398485.1 Roseomonas sp.
TGGCCGAAGCGGGTGCCACGATTGATCCCGCGGCAGTGATGGCGCATCTGGATGGCCGGCTTGGCCGCTATAAATGGCCGGCGAAGATCGTGGTGTGGGATGCGCTGCCGCGATCTGGTTATGGCAAGGTCCCGAAGAATGAGGTGAAGCGCCTGCTGATGGAACGCGGGCAGGCGTGAGCTTATTCAGGCGGGCGGCGGCAGCCGTTTGCCTGTTTCAGCATCGAACACATGCAGATGTTCCGTGCGCGGCGCGATTTCCAGCACCGCGGCAGAAGGCGGCGCGCCGGGCAGGCGGAGCGCCATGATTTCACCGGAAGCAAGCTTGCCATGCACCACGCATTCCGACCCTAGAGGCTCAACCAGATCGCTGATCAGGCGAAGTGGTCCTGTAAGGCTGATATGTTCTGGCCGAATGCCAAGCGTCACTTTCTGCCCGGGACGCGCGGCAAATTGTCCCGGTGGCAGGGCGATGATGTTACCATCTGAAAGTGCGGCCCCCTTGCCATCTTCCGTGATGGTGGCGGGCAGGAAATTCATGGACGGGCTGCCGATGAAGCCGGCAACATAAGTATCGGCTGGGCGTTCAAAAATCTCCATGGGTGAGGCAATTTGCGCCGCGCGGCCTTCATGCATGACAACAAGCCTGTCGCCCAAAGTCATCGCTTCCACCTGGTCATGCGTGACAAAAAGACTGGTGACGCCAAGCCGGCGTTGCAGGCGCTTGATTTCCGCGCGCATGGCAACGCGAAGCTTCGCATCCAGATTGGATAGCGGTTCATCAAACAGGAACAGCTTCGGTTCACGCACAATCGCGCGGCCCATGGCAACGCGCTGGCGTTGACCGCCCGAAAGCTCCCTCGGGCGCCGATCAAGCAATTCGGAAAGGCCGAGCAATTCAGCCGCCTCGCCAACACGGCGTTTGATATCGTCCTTGGAAAGGCCGCGAATGCGTAGCCCATAAGCCATATTGTCAAAGACGCGCATATGCGGATAGAGCGCATAATTCTGAAACACCATCGCAATATCGCGCGCGGCAGGCTCAAGCGCTGTCACATCCCGATCATCAATCAGCACCGTGCCGCCCGTGCTGCGTTCCAGCCCCGCCACGATGCGCAGCAAGGTTGATTTGCCGCAGCCAGAGGCGCCGACAATCACAATCATCTCCCCATCCTGCACGATAAGATCAATGCCATGCAGCACACGCACCGCGCCGAAATTCTTCACAATGCCGGAAAGTTTGAGCTCAGCCATGGGGGTTTCTCATTTCTCGGTCTCGACCAATCCCTTGACGAACCAGCGCTGCATCAGGATCACGATGGCAACCGGCGGCAGAAGTGCCAGCACCGTGGTTGCCATGACCAGATGCCATTCCGTATCGCCCTGAGAGCCCAGCATTTTCACAATGCCGATCATGATGGTTTCCACATCGGTGGAGGTCGTCACCAACAGCGGCCAAAGATATTGGTTCCAGCCATAGACGAATAGAATGACGAAAAGGGCAGCGATATTGGTGGCCGATAGCGGCAGCACCACATCCTTGAAGAAGCGGATCGGGCCCGCACCATCCATCTTGGCGGCTTCCACCAGCTCATCCGGGATGGTCAGGAAGAATTGGCGAAACAGCAAGGTTGCGGTGGCGGAAGCAATCAAAGGCACGATCAAGCCGGCATAGGTATTCACCAGGCCAAGATCGGATACCACCTGAAAGGTCGGGAAGATGCGCACCTCAACCGGCAGCATCAGGGTGATGAAAATCGCCCAGAAGAACAGCGTACGCCCGGGGAAGGAGAAGAAGGCGACCGCATAGGCGGAGATGATGGAAATCGCGATTTTGCCGATGGTGATCAACAGCGCCATGATGGCGCTATTGAACATCATCGTTGAAACCGGCACGCCGGCGCGCTGCTTGTTTCCTTGGTTCCAGACCGCGCTGTAATTCGCGACCGCCTCGGCGCCCGGCAGCAAGGGCACATCGCCGCGGCCGATGGTGCCGGCATCATGGGTGGAGCCCATCAGTACAATCCAGATCGGCAGGGCAAATAGCAGCACGCCCAGCACCAGGATAACATGAGTCAGCATATCCGCCCTGGGATTGCTGCCGGCCATGCCCATGGGGGCGGCGATGCTGTTGCGTGGCTCGGCCATCAGTAATGAACCTTGCGCTCAATGAAGCGGAATTGCACCAAAGTCAGCGCCATCACCGCAATCATCAGCACCACAGATTGCGCGGAGGATGAGCCGAGATCCAGATTGACCCGCCCATCAATATAGGCGCGGTAGATCAGGGTTTGCGTGGCATTGCCCGGCCCGCCCTTGGTCAGCGCATCAATAATGCCGAAAGTGTCGAAGAAGGCGTAGGTGATATTGATCACCAGCAGAAAAAAGGTGGTTGGCGACAGCAGCGGGAAGATCACCGTGCGGAAGCGATGCAGGGGTGACGCGCCATCAATGGCAGCCGCTTCCAAAACGCTGCGCGGGATGGATTGCAGCCCGGCCAGGAAGAACAGGAAGTTGTAGGAAACCTGCTTCCAGGCCGCAGCCAGCACCACCACCAGCATGGCCTGATTGCCATTCAGCGTATAATTCCAGTCAACGCCTGCTGCCTTCAGCGCGCTGCCAATCAGCCCGATATCAGGGTGGAACAAGAAAATATAAAGAATGGCGGCAATGGCCGGCGCCACGGCATAGGGCCAGATCAGTAAGGTGCGATAGCCATCCTTGCCGCGAATATGCCGATCCGCAAGCACCGCCAGGCCAAGCGCCAAGCCCATGGCAAGCGCGGTGACGGCCACCGAGAAAATCAGCGTATTGATGATGACCTGATGATAAAGCGGGTCGGCGAACAGATCCGTGAAATTCTCAAACCAGACGAATTGCTTGGAAATGCCAAAGGCATCCTGGCGGATGAAGGAATACCAAACAGCTTCCCCCGCCGGCCAGAAGAAGAAGACAAAGGTAATGGCAAGCTGCGGCGCCAGCAGCAGATAGGGCAGTAGCTTATTGTTGAATATCGCCTTGCGCTGCATGTTGCCTCAACTGAGCATTTTCAAGCCAAGTGGGCTCGCTTGGCGACTCGGAAAATGCGATCAAACATACCGATAAGAGGGGGCCGCCGTGAAGGCGGCCCCGAAACGCGATTAGCGGCGATTCGCACGCTCAAAATTACGCAGCACCACATCGGCGCGGCGATTGGCATTGGCAAGCAGCGTTTCGGCATTCTGCTGGCCCTGGAAGCCGCGCTCCAACTCTTCCTGGATGATGTTGCGGATTTCCACAAAGCCACCCAAGCGGAAGCCCTGGCTATTGGGCGTGGGCTCCGCACGGGAAAGCTGAATGATCGCGGCATCGGCGCCTGGGTTCTGGGTATAGAAGCCCTCAGCGCGCGAAGCCTCATAAGCGGCCAGCGTCAGCGGCACATAGCCGGTGACATGGTGCCACCACTTATCCTGCTCCACTTCCGAGATGAAGCGGTAGAATTCCGCAACGCCGCGATATTCTTCCGCCGTGCGGTTGCGCGCCGTCAGCGTCCAAAGGCTGGCGCCACCGATCACGCCATTGCGCGGGGATTGCGTGACATCGCCATGATAGGGCAGCGCCACGGAAGCCCAGCGGAACTTCGCGTCGCGTTGCACCTGCGCGCGACCGGCCGAGGAATTGAAAGACATGGCGGCCTTGCCAGCGGGGAAGCTCGCGAAACCATCGCCATCGCGCCCGCCATACACAAAGCTTCCCTCACGCTGCATTTCAAGCAGCATATTGGTGTGCTTGGCAAAAATCGGCGCACCCAGGTTCATCTGGGCATCCAAGCCTTCAAAGCCATTGGCCTTGGTGGCAAGGCCCACATCATGGATGGAAGACATTTGTTCAAACATCACCCAGGTCGGCCAGGCGGTGCTGATCGGGATTTCGGCGGCATTGGTCGCCTTGATCTTCTGCGCGGCGGCACGAATCTCGGCCCAGGTCTTGGGCAGATCGGTCGTGGAAAGCCCGGCCTTTTCGAAGGCATCCAGATTGATCCAAAGCACCGCGGAAGAAGAATTATGCGGCATGGAAACCAGGCGGCCTTGCGTATCGGAATAATAGCCGCGCACACCGGCCAGATAGCGCTTCGGGTCCAGCGTAATGCCGGCTTCGCTCAGCAATTCATGCGTCGGGCGGATGGCGGGGCCGGCGGCCATCATGGTGGCGGTGCCGACTTCAAACACCTGCGCGATATGGGGCGGCGTGCCGGCGCGCCAGGCGGCGATGGAGCCGGTCATGACTTCCACATAAGAACCGCGGAAATTGGCATTCACGCGAAAGCGCGATTGGCTTTCATTGAAGCGGGTCACCTGTTCGGCCACGCGCTCACCAAGCGCCCCACCTAGCCCATACCAGAATTGGATTTCGGTGCGGCCCTGGGCGCGCACGGAAGGTGCAATGAAGGGGGCCGCGAGCAGACCCGATGTTCCCAGCAAAATGTGACGACGTTGCATGAAAGCTCTCCTTTTTTGTTGAGGCCTCTGCCCGTTACTGAGCCTTCATTACAGAAAAAAGACAGTTCTGCGAAGTTTGTGTTTCGATCTCTCAGCCGCCCATGAGCCTGGCCAGCCTATCCCTTGCCCCGGCATCGAAGCGGAGCCCAAGCTTGCTCCGGCGCCAGAGCACATCCTCAGCCGTTGTGGCCCATTCCTCCCGGCGGAGATAATCAAGCTCCGCCGCGTGCAAATCGGCGCCAATGGCCGGGCCGGTGTCCTGACCGGGGGTGAAAATGCGCCAGGCGCGGGTGCCATAGGCGCGGAGCAGCCGGGTGCAAAGCGCGTCTGGCAGCAGCGGGAAGTCGCGCCGGAAGCGGGCAAGCAGCGCGGGGAAGCCATCCGGCGCGAAATCCCCGCCGGGGAGCGGCGCCCGGGCGGTCCAGCCGGCTTTCTCGGGCTTGAGGCCAAGCTCGGCCAAGGCGGCTTCGGCCAGCTTGCGATAGGTGGTGATCTTGCCGCCGAAAATATTGAGCAGCGGCGCCTGACCCGCCGGCGCATCCAGCTTCAGCACGTAATCGCGCGTCGCTTCCTGCGCCTTGCTGGCCCCATCATCATAAAGCGGGCGGAGCCCCGAATAGGTCCAGACAATATCTTCGCGCTTTACCGGCGTGCGGAAATAGCTGGAAGCGGCCGTGCAGAGATAGCTGACTTCGCCCTCAGAGATTTGTGGTGCTTCGTCTGGGTTTGGGTGATCCGCATCGGTGGTGCCGATCAGGGTGAAGTCGCGTTCATAGGGAATGGCGAAAATGATGCGACCATCGGCGTTCTGGAAAATATAGGCGCGGTCATGGTCATAAAGGCGCGGCAGCACGATATGGCTGCCCTTGACCAGCCTGAGGCGCGCCGGTTGGTTGCTGCCCATCACCGCATGCTGCACCGCGCCCACCCAAGGGCCGGCGGCGTTGACCAAGGCGCGGGCGTGAAATTCGGCCGGCCCATCACGGCCCTCAGCGGTGATATGCCACAGCGCGCCATCGCGCCGCGCGGCAGTCACCGCCATGCGCGGATGAATGGCGGCACCACGTTCCGCCGCATCCTTGGCGTTCAACAGCACCAGGCGCGAATCCTCAACCCAGCAATCGGAATATTCAAAGCCGATGCGATGCCCGGGGCTGAGCGGCACGCCGAGCGGTGAACGTGTCAGGTCAATCCGCCGCGTTGCCGGCAGTGTCTTTCGCCCGCCCAAATGATCATACAGAAACAGCCCAAGCCGCAGCAGCCAGGCGGGTCTGAGGCCCTGATGATGCGGCAGCACAAAGCGCAAGGGCCAGATGATATGCGGCGCGATGCCCAGCAGGATTTCACGTTCAATCAGCGCTTCACGCACCAGACGGAATTCGTAATGTTCCAGATAACGCAGGCCACCATGGATCAGCTTGGTAGAATTGGCCGAAGTGCCGCCGCCCAGATCGCCCTTCTCAAACAGCACAACGGAAAGCCCGCGCCCCGCCGCATCCCGCGCAATGCCGGCGCCATTGATGCCGCCACCAATGACGGCAAGATCGTAAGGCTCAGCCGGAGATGATGATGCGCGCAAGCTCATCCGGCGTGGTCAGCATGGGGTAATGGCCCGTGTCAATCACATGCCAGCGCGCGCCGAGTTTGTCTGCGCAGCGGCGCTGATGCGCCTCACCGGGATTGGCCGCCTGCGGGCAATAGATCACGGAAGCCTGCCAGGATTGCTGCCAGAAGCTCGGCAGTTTCACAGGTTGGGTGAAGGTGTTGATTGGGTGCAACGAGATGCGATCCGCCGCCCATTCGGCCAAGCCCTTATCCATGCCCACAAACAGCCGGTTCAGCGCATCTTCTCGGCCCGGTCCCAGCGCGATATCCGTATTGATGGCAGCAGGGCGGGTCACGATGTCGCGAATTTTCTCACCATCCATCAGCGCCAGCGCATCGGCAAAAACCAGGCGCCCAATGCGTTCACGCGCGCGTTCGGCGGCTGCCGCCATCACCATGCCGCCGGCCGAGGTGCCCACCAGCACCGCATCGCGCAAATCATGGTAATAGAGATATTCGGCAATTTCCTGGCCGTGGCTTTCGGTATCGATGCCTGCCCGCATCTGGTGGCGGCGTTCGGCGCAGCCATCCAGCGTTGGCGCATGCACATCATGCCCGGCGGCACGCAGCCGTTCGGCGACAAAGCGCCAAATCCAGCCACCCTGATAGGCCCCGTGTATGAGAACAATGCTCGCCATGCTGCAACCCCTGTATTGGAAAGAAGCTAAGCCTAAAAACCGGCCTTGGAAAGATTAGCGCCTTAGGGCTGGCAGAACGCGCAAGGCAGGCTAGGGTTGCGTTATGGCAAAATCAAAAGGTCATTCCCCCATGATGCGTCGTTCCCTGCTTTCCGCTGCTGCGCTTGGCTTGGCTGCGCCGGCCTTCGCCCAGGCGCGGCCACTTCGCATGATCATCCCCGTGGGCGTTGGCGGCGTGACGGATGTGGTAGGCCGCATCCTGGCGGATGCACTGCAAACCCAGCTTGGCCGCCCGGTCGTCCCGGAAAATATCGCGGGTGCGGGCAGCACCGTGGGTGCGGCGGCGTTTCATCGCCTGCCCGCCGATGGCAATACGATTTTCATTGGCACGAATAATCACCCGGTGATGCGGGCGATTTATCCGAACTTCCCGCATGACCCGGTTGCGGATTTCATCCCGCTTGCGCTGGTGGGCCGGCAGCCCTTTGTGCTCGCGGTGCATCCGGATGTACCGGCGCGGGATGTGGCTTCCTTGCTCGCTTGGCTTTCGCAGAAGAAGGAGGAAGCGAATTACGGCGCCACCAATCCCGGTGCCACCAATCATCTGGCGGGAGAATTGTTCCGTCAGCTTTCCGGCACCAGCTTTACCATCGTGCCCTATCGCACCGCGGCCAATGCGGTGCAGGATCTGCTCGCGGGGCGGATGAACCTGACCATTGATAGCCCAACCCTACTGACACCGCTGATGCGCGATGGCCGCGTGCGGGGCTTGGCCGTAAGTTCCGCCACACCATCCGATCTTGTGCCTGGGCTGCCAGCGCTCGCGCAGGTTGGTGTGCCTGGCTATGAAGTCACAGCCTGGCAGGTATTGTTCGCCAAGCCCGGCACGCCGGAAGAAGCACTCAGCGTCGTTCGCGAAGCGACGTTGCGCGCGGTGGCAGACCCCGCAGTGAAACAGCGCCTGGCGGCGGCGGGTGTGGAGACCTGGCCCGATCCTTCCCCCGCCGCCGCAGCAGCGCATGTACGGGCGGAAGTGACACGATGGGCGCCGATTGTCTCCCGCATGAATCTCGGGGGCTGAGCCATGGCTTACGAAGGCATTCGCGCACGGCGCCCGCTCATCATGGGCCGGCGCGGGGCGGTGGCAAGCAATCATCCGGTCGCCACCGCAGCGGGGATGGAGATTCTGCGCGCCGGCGGTAATGCCGCCGATGCGGCGGTGGCGATTGCGCTGACGCTTGGTGTGGTGGAGCCACATATGTCAGGGCTAGGTGGCGATGGTTTCTACCATGCCTGGAATGCGAAAACTGGCGCCAGCACCACCTATAACGGCACCGGCGCGGCGCCGGCGGCGGCCACCATTGCGCATTATCGCGCGGCGGGCGGCATTCCCGTGCATGGCCCGCTTTCCATCCAAACACCCGGCATGGTGGCCGGCATTGCCGCGCTGCACGGCGCGGAAGGCAGCAAGCCCTGGGGTGCGCTATTTGGCCCCGCCATTGAAGCGGCGCGCGATGGTTTCGCCGCGACCCATGCGCTCCGCCATTTCGCCGGCGAGAACCGCGCGCGGCTTTCGCCAGATCCGCTGAGTGCCGCGCTGTTTCTGCCGGAAGGCAAGCCGCCCGCATTGGGGCATTTGTTGGTGCAGCCTGCTTTGGCGGCAACACTTCAACGCTTGGCCTCGGCAGGGCCGCAGGATTTCTATCAGGGCAGGCTTGCCGTGACGCTGGCCGCCGATCTGGAAAAGGCGGGCGCCCTGGTGCGCGCGGTTGACCTGGCTGCCGTGACAGCGCTTGTCGCGCCACCCATCGCTGTGCCCTATCGCGGTTTTGAACTGCGCCAGACGCCGCCCAATTCCATGGGTTTCGCCATGGCGCAAATGGCGCGCATCCTGGATCGCTTCGACCTTGCCGCACTCGGCTGGGGCAGCGCCGCGCTGATTCACCTGATGGTGGAAGCGAAAAAACGCGCCTTCCTGGACCGCGAGGCCCATGCGGGTGCGGTGAAGCCGCCACTCGATAAACTTCTGTCAGCGGAACGCGCCGCCGAACACGCCACCGCCATCACGGATCGCGCGGCGCATCTTCCCGTACGCGGCATGTCGGAAACGGACACCACCTATTTCTGCGTGGTGGATGCGGATGGCAATGCGGTTTCCGCCATTCAATCCATCAATTCCAGTTTTGGTTCCGGCGTGACGGGCGAGCACACCGGCATCCTGTTCAATAACCGCATGAGCTATTGGCATTTGGATGAAGGCCACGCCAATGCACTCGCCCCCGGCAAGCGCGTGCGCCACACCATGAATGCGCCCATGCTGATGAAGGGTGGCAAGCCCTGGCTGATTTTCGGCACGCCTGGCGCGGATAATCAGGTGCAGGTGAATACGCAGGTGATGGTCGCCTGCGCCGATTTCGGCATGGACCCGCAACAGGCGCTGGAAGCACCGCGCTGGACATCTTCCCAACCCGGCCAAGAAAGCAATTACCCCCATGGCGGGGAGGATTTGCTGACCATTGAACGCGGCATGGGGGCCGAGGTGATCAGCGCCCTTGAAGCACGCGGCCACCGCGTGAAGATTGTACCCGATCTGGAAGGCCCTTGCAGTGTGGAGGCCATTCGCGTGCTGGATAATGGCGTGCGCATGGCGGCATCCGATCCGCGCCGGGATGGCTGGGCGGGGGCCTGGTGATGGCCCCCTTGTCGCCGCCATCCGGTCAAGCCTAGGCTGGGATCGGGATGCTTCATTTTCTAAGACGCCGCTTGACGGTTGCGATTCTGGTCGCGCTGACGGTGCTGACGTTGAGCTTTTTGCTCACGCGGCTATCGGGTGATCTTGCCATTTCCATTGCCGGGCCGAATGCGACGCAGGAGGATATTGAACTGATCCGCCGCGCCTATCGGCTCGATAGGCCACTATGGGTGCAGTATTTCGATTGGCTCTGGCGTGCGCTGCAGGGCGATTTCGGCGATAGCTATTTTTTCAAGACACGCGTGGCGCGCCTGATTATGGAACGCATGCCGATCACCATGTCCCTTGGTCTTTGCGGCTTGGCGATTGCGCTTTGCGTCGCACTTCCCTTGGGCATTCTTGCGGCGGTCCGCGAAAATACCTGGGTTGATCGCAGCGTGCTGATGGTGGCGCTGATCGGCCAGGCCATGCCTTCCTTCTGGCTTGGGCTGATCCTGATGGTGGTGCTGGGCTTGAACCTGGGCTGGCTGCCGATCTCGGGCACCGGGTCCTGGGAGCATTATGTCATGCCTTCCATCGTGCTGTCCTTTTCCGCCATTCCATCGCTGATGCGCCTGACGCGGAGCGGCATGATCGAGGCGCTGGCTTCCGATTACATCCGAACCGCCCGCGCCAAGGGGCTTTCGCGGTTGTCCATTCTGGTGAAGCACGGGTTTCGCAACGCGGCTATTCCGGTAGTCGCCATTGCTGCCGTGCAGCTTGGCTTCATGCTGGGCGGGTCCATTGTGATTGAAACGGTCTTCGCGCTGCATGGCGTTGGCTATCTGGCGTGGGAGAGTATCAGCAAGAACGACTTCCCCGTGGTGCAGGCGGTCGTGCTGGTGCTGGCGCTGATCTATATCGGCCTCACGCTTTTGTCCGACTTGCTGAATGCGGTTCTTGATCCGCGCTTGAGGTCGGCATGAGCACGGTCTTGCAACCGGCCGGCGCCGGTAATCGGCGGCGCATCTGGCGCAATGCAGGGGCGATATTGGGCGCGGGCATTGTCGGCTTCATCACCTTTGTCGCGATTTTCGCGCCTTGGCTGGCACCCTATGATCCTTTCACGATTGATCTCGGTAGGCGCGTGATCCCGCCCATGTGGATGGAAGGCGGGACGCCCGCCAATATCCTCGGCACGGATCAATTGGGGCGGGATTACCTTTCGCGGCTGATCTATGGCGCGCGGGTTTCCATGATCATCGGGGTCGCGACTGTCATCACCTCAGGCATTATCGGCACGTTTTTGGGCGTCATGGGCGGTTTCTATGGTGGGCGCGTTGATGATGCGGTCATGTTTGCCATCACCGCGCGGCTTTCCATCCCCGTGGTGCTGGTGGCCTTGGCCGTGGCAGGGCTTTTGGGCACCAGTTTTACGCTGGTGATTTTGGTGCTGGGGCTTTTGCTCTGGGATAGGTTTGCCGTGGTGGCGCGGTCCACGACCATGCAAATTCGCAATCTGGATTACGTGGCGGCGGCGCGTTGCGCGGGTTGTTCGCCCATGACCGTGCTGCTCAAGGAAGTGCTGCCCAATATCGCGACGCATCTTGCCGTAGTCGCAACGCTTGAAATGGCGCTCGCCATTCTGCTGGAAGCGGCGCTTTCCTTCCTGGGCCTTGGCGTCCCGCCGCCCTTGCCTTCCTGGGGGCTGATGATCTCGGAAGCCAAGGAATATATGTTCTTTAGCCCCTGGATCATCATGATCCCCGGCATTGCGCTGTTCATCCTTGTGCTGGGCGTCAACCTGCTGGGCGATGCTTTGCGCGACATGCTGGGCACGGATCTGTCACGATGAGCGCGCTGCTGGACATCGAAGATCTACGCGTGACCTTCGGCGGCACCGCGGCAGTGCGCGGTATTTCACTGACAGTGGAGAAGGGCGAGACCCATTGCCTGGTTGGTGAAAGCGGTTGCGGTAAATCAGTGACGTCGCTTGCGGTGATGGGGCTGCTCGCCAAGGGCGGCAAGCGCGAGGCCGCACGGCTTTCCTTCGCCGGTGATGATATTCGCGATTACAACGAAAAACAGATGTCGCGCCTGCGCGGTGATCGCATGGCGATGATTTTCCAGGAACCCATGACCAGCCTGAACCCAGCCTATACGGTGGGTTCGCAAATGACCGAGGTTTTGCGCCGCCATCGCGGCACGCCGCGCGCGCAGGCGGTGGATCGCGCGGTGGAATTGCTGACGCGCGTTGGCATCACCGCGCCGGGTCTCAGGCTTGGACAATTTCCGCATCAGCTTTCAGGGGGCTTACGTCAGCGCGTTATGATCGCCATGGCGTTGATGTGCGATCCGGAATTGCTGATCGCCGATGAACCGACCACCGCGCTTGATGTGACCGTGCAGGCGCAAATCCTGCGCTTGCTGGCGGAACTGCAAAAGGACCTTGGCCTTGGCATTCTGCTGATCACGCATGATCTTGGCATTGTGGCCCGCGTCGCGGACCGCGTTTCGGTCATGTATGCCGGCGAAGTTGTGGAAAGCGCGCCAACGGCCGAGCTGTTTCGCGCACCCCGCCACCCCTATACGCGCGGCCTGCTTTCCTGCGTGCCGGTGCCGGGCAAGGTGAAGCGTGATGAACCGCTGGGCTCCATCCCCGGCGTGGTGCCGCGCATCCCACCAGGATTTACTGGCTGCGCCTTTCGGGACCGGTGCAGCTTTGCCGAAGCCGCTTGCGCTGGCCCGCTGCCGCGCCGTGATGTTGGCCCCGCGCATGAAATGCTTTGCATCCTTCCGGAAGGGGTGCCCGCATGAGCACGCCGGCCATTGAAGTGCGTGGCCTGAGGCGCGAATTTCGCGCAAGCCAGGGGCTATTCGCTGCCCCGCGCCGCGTTGTCGCCGTGGATGATGTGAGCTTTTCCGTCCCTTCCGGCAGTGTGCTTGGCGTGGTGGGCGAAAGCGGCTGCGGCAAGACCACATTGGCGCGCATGATCCTTGGCCTGATGGAACCAAGCGCTGGTGAGGTTTTGGTGGATGGCAAGCGCCTCGACGGCATGGATCGCCGTGCGCGCGCCAGGCTGATCCAGCCGGTTTTCCAGGACCCGTTTTCATCGCTCAATCCCCGCCGGCGCGTCAGCGATATCATCGCCATGCCGCTGGTGGCGCAAAGCAATGTGACAACTTCGGAAGTTAATCGCCGCGTTGCTGAAAGCCTGGAACGAGTTGGGCTTTCTACCGAACAGGGCACGCGTTTCCCATCGCAATTATCGGGCGGGCAGCGCCAACGCGTGGCCATTGCGCGCGCCTTGGTACTGCGCCCGCGCATTGTCGTTTGTGATGAACCAACCAGCGCCTTGGATGTTTCCGTGCAGGCGCAAATCCTCAATCTGCTGTCGGAATTGCGGCGCGACCTGGGGCTGACTTACCTGTTCATCAGCCACAATCTTGCGGTGGTGGAACATGTGGCGAGTGAAGTGGCCGTGATGTATCTCGGCCGCATCGTGGAACGGCGCGAAAGTGAGGCGCTGTTCCGTGACCCGCGGCACCCCTATACGCGCGCGCTGCTGGATAGCGTGCTAACCCCTGAACCCGGGCTTGGCGTGCCAGATGTCGGGCTTGGCGATATCATGCCCGATCCCGCGAATATTCCACCCGGCTGCCGCTTTCATCCGCGCTGCCCCGCCTGTTTCGCCCCCTGTGCGGCTACAACGCCACGCATCACCAGCCTGGAAGATGGGCTGGTGGAATGCCATTTGGCCGGCTGATCAAGAAACAAAAAACCCCGCCCAGTGATCTCTGGGCGGGGCTTTTTCGGACCAAAATCCCTTACTTCCACTTTGCCTGATAGAAGCGCGGCAATTCATCCGCATAGGCCTTGAATTCCAATTGCCGCTGGAAAGCATAGGTGCTGACGTAAGTGTGCAGCGGCACGAAATAGGCTTGTTCAGTGATGCGCTTGATCGCCGCATCATAGGCACGCTTGCGCACCGCCTCATCGGCGGAACTCCCGCCCTGATTTACCAGGTCAATCACCTGCTGATCGCGCGCGTAGTCCTCATTCCCGCCCGCGAACCATTGCGGCAGGAAGGCCGAGACATCGTTGATCGAAAAACTGCCCCAGCTTCCCATGGCCAGCGCCAATTCGCCGCGTTGTGAGCGTTGGATTTGCGCTGCCACCTGCATAAGGTTCAGGCGCGCACGAATGCCGACCGCTTGCAGGTAATTCTGCACCGCTTCGGACCATTGCCGCGGCTGGACATAGGATGTCAGTTCAATGTCAAAGCCATTGGCAAAGCCAGCTTCTGCCAGCAATTGCCGCGCCTTGGCCGGGTTGAATTCATACTGCGTGGCGACATCGCCATTACAGCCGAATTGCGATGGGTAGCAGGGCGCTGGCGGCACCCGCGCGCCGCCCGTCACCAGCTTTTCGGCCAGGGATTGGCGGTCAATGGCGTGGAAAATCGCCTGCCGCACCTTCAGATGCGTCATGGGATTGCCCGCGCCCGTGCGCCCGGCTGCATCCATGCCAAGGTAGCCCACGCGCATGGTTTCCTGTTGCAGTGCTTGCAGGAAGGGCAGGCGGTTCACATTGGCGATATTGTCTGGATTCATGTTCCAGATCCAATCCACGCGCTGCGCCAGCAATTCAGTCAATTCAGTGGCGGCATCGGAAAGATAGCGCGCGGTGATTTTTTGGATGGCCGGCCGCCCCTTGGGGCCACCCTGGTAATAGCCATCAAAACGTTCGTATTCGACCCCGTTCGAGACATCCACCTTGGTGAAGCGATACGGCCCCGTGCTGATCGGCATGCGGGAAAAGCCCTCAGGCCCCACCCTTTCGCGGTAGGCCTTGGGCCAGATTGGCGTCACCATCGCCAAATAATCAAGCGCTGCCGGATTGGGCCGCTTCATCTTGATGCGTACCGTATTGGCATCCAGCTTTTCGGCGCCCTCGATCCAGGAATAATTCCCGGGTGTGGAAAGCCGCCCGCCCAATTCGGCGATGCCATTCATGGTATAGACAACATCATCAGCGCCGAAATCGCTGCCATCATGGAACTTCACACCGGGCCTGATCTTGAAATCAATCGCGTTATTGCCCTGCCAGGCCCATTCGGTCGCGAGCGCGGGTACGTTCTTGAAGGTGTCAGGGTCGCGATGCACCAGCCCATCCATCGCCTGATGCGCGATGATGATGCCGGTGCGCTGGCTGTTGAAATAGGGGTCAATATTCGGCACGGCATCGCGGAAGGCGACACGCAGCGTATTGGCGCTGCGCTGCGCCATCACTGGCCCGGCACCAATGCCACCAAGCGCCAAGCCACCGGCGGCTGCGGCCACACCCTGGCCAAGGCCACGTCTGCTGATCTTCATCTCAATTGCTCCCTGCTGAAAAACAAAGACTAAAGACAAGCCGGTGGCGACCGCAAGCGCCAAAAGCCATCAATCCACCGTGGCGCCAGAAACCTTCACGACTTCGGCCCATTTGGTGATCTCACTCCGAATGAAGGCCTCAAAGGTCTCGGGGCTGGTGCCGCCGGCCGGCGTCAGCGCGGGCGGGGCGCCGCCCAGTTCAGCGATGCGCGCGATATAGGCAGGGTCACGCGTGACCGCATCAATCTCCGCGCCGAGCCTTTCAATGATCGGGCGCGGCGTGCGGGCCGGGGCCTGCACACCGAACCAGGCGGTCGCCTCAAAATCGCGAATGCCGGCTTCGGCCAGCGTCGGCACATCCGGCAGCGCCGCCGCGCGCACATTGCTGGAAACCGCCAAGGCGCGCAGCCGCCCATCGCGAATATGGCCAATGCAGCTTGGCATATTGTCGCACCCGGATTCGAGGCGGCCTGCCACCACCTCCACCAGCATCGGCCCCGCACCACGGAAGGGCACATGGGTAATATCGGTGCCACTGCGCAGCTTGAACATTTCCATGGTCATGTGCGGTGAACCGCCCGAACCGCTGCTGCCGTAATTGAGCTTGCCAGGATTGGCCTTCGCCCCTGCGATCAGATCACTCACGCTGCGATAAGGCGAATTGGCCGGCACGAAGATCACATTCGGCACCCGGATCACCAGGCCAACGGCGGCCAGATCCTCGGGCTTGAACGTCATGCGCGCGCCCCACAGCGAATAATTGATCGCAGCGGTGGAGATGGTGCACATCACAAGCGTATAGCCATCGGGTTCTGACCGAACGACCATTTCAGCGCCCAGATTTCCCGTCGCACCTGCGCGGTTTTCCACAATGATCGGCTGGCCGATGCGCGCCGAAAGGCGTTCGGCCATGATGCGACCGGCAATATCCGTGGTCCCGGCGGGCGGGAAGGGAACCACCAGCCGCAAAGGGCGGGTTGGGAAGGCCTGGGCGCGGGCAATGCCCGGTGCCGCCAAGGCGCCGGCCATGCCGGCCAGGATAATGCGGCGGCCCAGCAGGGCGGTTTTTTGCGTCATTATCTGATCCTCATTCCACACGAATATCGGCTTGGCGCACCACGTCCGCCCAGCGCGTGACTTCGGCCCGCATGAAGGCAGCGAAGCTTTCCGGGCTTGAACCGCCATCGGGGGTGAGCCGCGGCGGCTCAGCACCAAAGGCCGCGATGCGGGCACGGAAATCGGCTTCCTTGCCGATCGCGTCCAGTTCCGCACCCAGCCGCGCGATAATCGGGGCGGGTGTGGCGCCTGCGGCCAGCACGCCGAACCAGGCGGTCGCCTCAAAACCTGGCATGCCTTGCTCAGCAATGGTCGGCACATCCGGCAGCACGGCGCTGCGCTGAGCACCCGTCACGCCAATGGCGCGGATTTTGCCTTCCCTTACGAAAGTCAGGGCAGAAGGGATATTGTCCATCCCCAATTCAATCCGCTCTGCCACCATTTCCGTCAGCATGGGGGCGGAACCGCGGAAGGGCACATGGGTGATTTGAATGCCCTGCGCCAGACGGATTTGTTCAATCACCACATGCGGCGAAGTTGCGATGCCGGCGGTGCCGTAATTCAGCGCGCCGGGCTTGGCTTTCGCTTCCCGCACCATGTCCGCGAGCGTGCGGATCGGCATGCGATTGGCCGCCATCAGCACATTGGGCACGCGGCACATCAGGCCGACCGCGGCCAGATCCTCAGGCTTGAAGGGCATGCGGTTGCCGAAAACGGCGAAATTGATCGCCCCCGTGCCGATGGTGGTCAGCAGCAGCGTATGCCCATCAGGTTCCGCCCGAGCCACGAATTCGCCCCCGACATTGCCCGAAGCGCCGGGGCGGTTATCCACCACCACCTGCTGGCCAAGCCGGGCCGAAAGGCGCTCAGCCGTGAGCCGCCCGACCAAATCCGTGGTCCCGGCGGGGGTAAAGGGGATAACCAGGCGGATGGGGCGGTTGGACAGCCCCTGCGCCAAAGCAGGCAGCGGCAAACCGGCCCCAATGGTCAGGGCGCCCAAGCTGCGGCGGGTGATCATGGTCTTTAGCCTCCCGGTTAGTGAATTACCGGACAAGGTGGCCCGTGAACCCCGCCAGATCAACCTTCCTGCCTGGGCTTCAGTTTGGACGGTTCCTCCTATATGGTCGAACCAACATTGGGGCGTCGGGCGACATGGAGTTCTTACGGCTTTACGGACGGGTGCTCAGGCTGCTGGCGGCAGATCGCGCCGTGGCCATTGGGCTTGTATTTGCTGCCCTTGCCATTGCCGGGCTGCAATTCCTGGAACCAGTGCTGTTTGGTCGGGTGATCGACCTGCTCTCGCGGTCAGACCGTATGCAGGAATCGGCCGTATGGGCGGAAGCGCTTTCTTTGCTGATCCTCTGGGCGGCGATTGGGCTTTCAGCCATTGGCGCCAATGTCACCGTTGCCCTTTTCGCGGACCGTATGGCGCACCGCAATCGCCTGAAGGTCATGCATGACTACTTCCAGCATGTGCTGTCCCTGCCGCTATCCTTTCATGGGGATACGCAATCAGGCCGGCTGATGAAGATTATGCTGGTGGGTTCGGACAATCTGTTCGGGCTTTGGCTTTCCTTCTTTCGCGAACATCTCATCACCTTCATTTCCGCGATTGTGCTGCTGCCGCTCACGCTTATTCTCAATTGG
>JBBAUC010000047.1:0-17455 GCA_040398485.1 Roseomonas sp.
TACCAGGCGCCGACAAAGTTTTCCGAAGTGATCGGCACCATGGCCGGGGGCAGCGGCAAGCTATTGGAAGCCGTGCAAAAGCGCCAAGGCATGGCGGGGATGCGCGCTGCGCTGGCGCGGAAACTTGGGCTTGCACCAGGCCGCACGGAGGAGGCGGAGATACTCGCGGAAATCGCCGGGCCGGATCAGGAAGCCGCGCTTCGTCAGGCGGCCGAGACGCTGAAGGGCGGCAGCATCACGGACCAAAAACTCGCGACTGCCATGGCAGAATGGCTGGCGTTGAATATCACCGGGCGCGCGGAAGCTTATGCGCGTTGGCGCGGCGTTTTCTTCACTGACAAGGGCGGTATCCGCAAGAGCTTCGCGACGAAATCCATACAGGCCGCAAGGCAGGCGGAAATCCAGCAATTGATGGAAGACGAAGCCGCGCGGCTGCAAATGTTGGATCAGGATCACGCCGCCGCGCGCGTGCTCGCCGCCAGCATGGCGCTTTTCGCGATTGGTGAGCCCGTGCTGCGCCGCTACCAAGCCGCGAAGGAAAATGCCGGCTTGCTCGATTACGATGATTTGATCGCGGGCGCGCGCAAATTGCTCGATGATCCAGGTAGCGCCTGGGTGCTGTTCAAGCTGGATGACGGCCTGGATCACATCCTGTTGGATGAGGCGCAGGATTCCAACCCGGAACAATGGGCCATTGTGCGCGCATTGACCGGGGAATTCTTCGCGGGGCTGGGTGCACGGGAAGAACAGCGCAGCATCTTCGCGGTAGGTGATCAGAAGCAATCCATCTATGCCTTCCAGGGCGCGGATGCGGCAGGCTTCGCGCGGGAAAAGCACTATTACGAAAGCTTGGTTCACGGCGCCCAGCAGGAATTCCGCGCCGTGCCGCTGGATGTTTCCTTCCGTTCCACCGAACCCGTTCTTGCGCTGGTAGATGCGGTTTTCGCGGAAGCGCCGGCGCGCGAGGGTGTTTCACCCGATGCGAAATTGCAACATTATGCGGACCGTGCCGGTCATGCTGGCAGCGTGGAGCTTTGGCCAATCCTGCAAGTGGATAAGGCACAGCCTCCGCCCGATTGGGCGCCGCCTGAACAGGCCGTGGATGCGGAAGGCGCCGCACCGCGCCTGGCTGCTGCCATTGCGCGGCGCATCGCGCAGATGATCAAGCACGAAATCCTGCCGGCGCGCGTGGAACAAGGCAAGGAAGCCACGCAGCCCGCGGGCCGGCGCATTCGCCCGGGTGATATTCTGGTGTTGCTGCGGGCGCGCAAGCGTGGTGGTTTTGCGCCGGCCCTTGTTCGGGAATTGAAGAACCTTTCGATCCCTGTCGGCGGCATTGACCGCATGGTCCTGGCTGATCAATTGCCGGCGCAGGATATTCTTGCGCTCGCGGAATGGCTGCTGCTGCCTGATGATGATCTGACCCTTGCCGCATTACTGAAATCTCCGCTGATCGGGCTGGATGAGGCTGCGTTGTTCGAAATTGCGCAGCCGCGCCAGGGCAGCCTGCATGCGGCGCTGATGGCGCATCGTGGCAGTGCCTCGCATTTCGGGCGTGTCGCGGATTGGTTGTCGGCGCAAGCGGCGCGGCTTGATTTCATCACGCCCTATGGCTTGTTTGCCGATGTGCTTGGCGCGCCAGGTCCGCTCGATCCCCGTGCTGGGCGCGCGCGTATTCTGGCGCGGCTTGGGCCTGATGCGGGCGATCCGCTCGATGAATTACTCAATGCCGCGCTTGAACATGAAAAGCTCAACCCGCCATCCTTGCAGGGCTTTGTGCATTGGCTCCGCCAAGGTGGCGCGGAGGTTAAACGTGAAGCGGAAGCCGCCGGCGATGTGGTGCGCATCATGACCGTGCATGGTTCCAAGGGCTTGCAGGCGCCCATAGTCATTCTGCCCGACACAACAGGCAAGGCGCAGGACCGCAAGACGCTGCGTTGGTTTGAGGATGGCGGCGAAGCCCTGCCCGTTTGGGCGCCGCAGGTAAAGGGGTTTGAAGCGCCCGCGCTGACCGCGCAGCGCCAGGCAGATCAGGCGCGCGAGGCGGAAGAAGAACATCGGCTGTTATATGTTGCGCTGACGCGGGCAGAAGATCGGCTGATCATTTGCGGCTGGAATGGCGCGCAGAAGCTGCCCGTTGGTTGCTGGTATGATCTGGTGGCGCAAGGATTTGTGCGCCTGTCGGGCCGTGAGGAGTGCGCCTTCGACGCTGGCGCTTTCGGCGCCGCGCCGGATGGTTTTGGTGCTGAGCCAAAACTGCTCCGCCTAAGCACGCCGCAAAGCGCGGCGCCGCGGGTGGAAAGCGCGGGCTCGGCCGCTGATGCGGGAGCCCGCCCCCCTGCCTGGGCCTGGCAAAAGGCAGCGGAGGAAGCGCCCGCCGGCAGCCTGGCACCTTCCGCCCTGCCGGGGGAACAGGAAACGCCCGCCGCCGCGCCGCGCCCGGCGGGGGATCCTTTGGGGCTGCGCTTTCGGCGCGGGCGCCTGGTGCATGCGCTATTGCAGAGCCTGCCGGAACATCCCGCAAGCGTGTGGGAGGAGCTGACGCGCCGCTTCCTGACGCGCCGCGCGCCCGGGCTTTCGGTGGCGGAACAGGAAGCGACGCTGCATGAGGTGCTGGGCCTGCTTGGGGAGGCTTGGATGCAGGCCGCCCTTGGCCCCGGCAGCCTGGCGGAAGCGCCCTTGGCAGGTGAGGTGAATGGCCGGCTGATTGCGGGCCAGGTGGACCGGTCGAAGGTTGAGCCCGACCGCGTATTGGTGCTGGATTACAAGACCAATCGCCCGCCGCCGGAACAGGTGGCGGATGTGGCACCGCTTTATCTGCGGCAAATGGCGGCCTATCGCGCGCTGCTGCGCGCGGCCTTTCCGGGGCGGGTTGTTGAATGTGCGCTGGTCTGGACTTACGGCGCGAGGTTCATGGAATTGCCGGATGCGGTGCTTGATCCGCATGTGCCGGGGGAGGCGATGGGCAGGTAGATGGAGTGATAATCTGCACTTTGCTGTCACAAGGCCAACATGAGCATGATGAAGCAAGAAAAATGATGTTTGCACCAATTTTTCTTTTTTTGGACTGCTGCGAAACGGGGGTTGCCGATCTTTCTTCCCTACTCGCCCCAGGGAAGCCTTATCGCTTGTCAGAAAGTTTTCTTGCTACTGAAAATTGAGACGATCGCAGCCTTGTTCTTCTGAATATAGAAACGATAGGTTATCATTCGGTCGATCAGAATGCTGAAGTAGATCACTCGGAAGATGAGCGGGCTACTTATCGGCTGACCCAGTAACGCCAGGATCATGATTCGCATCAAAAACAAAAAGAAAGACAAAAACAAACGCTATCACGCAATTCCAACCGAAATCGTAGATTCGCATTCGCCCAACGAAGTTGCCCCATTCAGTTTTTGGAAGATCCGAAAAAGTCAAGAAATTATGGCGCATTTTCCATGTCCATCATAAAGATTTTTGCCAACCTTTACTACACCTGCAACGTTGATCGAAACGCCAACTTGCGTAGAAAAAAATGCCAAGCTTCAGCAAAAATAGCCCAGCCGGAAGACCTAATTCCCACCCCATCGTCAAAACGCAATTCCTTGTAGAAACCTTGTAGGAGATGAGCAACATGCATCTACGGCAGGTGCGGTCTCAAGGTCTAAGGGCTGCACCAAAATCATGACGCGCTTGAACTTTCTACACCTAGTTTCACGCCCGAAAGCCTTCATACCTCATCCTTATTCTCCTGGCCTTGATCCTCTGCCCCATCGAAGCTCAGGGCCTGATACGAAAAAACGAAATCAAAAAATCAATAGCAACAACAAAAATAAGCACGTAAAAGACTTTTCTTCCAAATTGCTTGGTCTTTGCTGACTGATAAATCCAGCCACCAGTTGAATGATAGGTGTCGCGGAGTATCAACAAGATGTAAGCCAGGGAACCTATGAAGACCGCCAAAATCAGGCTGGCTTGAATGAGGACGAAGATGCCCCCAAAAAAATTCTTAGAGAAGAGCAACTTCAGGTCAAACATGGCGGCTCTCTTTGCCTTTCTCCCTAACGGGACACCCTTTGTCTGAGGGTAAACGAACAATCTGGGAAAAAGGCTTCATGCATTGGGTGCCCATAACAACTCTGCTGATATCCTCGCCCAAAGCAGGCCTAATTTTGCAATCCCTCACTCCCCCTCACTCCCGCGGCCCCGGCGCCAACACTTCCCGCTTGCCCACATGGTTCGCCGCGCCCACCACGCCTTCCTTTTCCATCTGCTCAATCAGTTTCGCCGCGCGATTATAGCCAATGTTCAAATGCCGCTGCACGAAGCTTGTGCTCGCCTTGCCTTCACGCGTTACCAGCGCCACCGCTTGATCATATAGCGATGCCTCGGCATCCGTATTGCCGCCCAGCATCCCGAGCATGGCAACCGAATCACCCTCATCCTCGGTTTCGGTCACTTCATCCACATAGGCGGGCTCACCCTGGGCGCGGAGGAATTCAACAATCCGCTCCACCTCCGTGTCTGACACAAAGGGGCCATGCACTCGCGCAATGCGCCCACCGCCCGGCATATGCAGCATGTCACCCTGGCCGAGTAATTGTTCCGCGCCCTGTTCGCCAAGGATGGTACGGCTATCAATCTTGGATGTGACCTGGAAGGAAATACGCGTCGGGAAATTTGCCTTGATCGTACCGGTGATGACATCCACCGAAGGCCGCTGTGTGGCCATGATCACATGGATACCCGCGGCACGCGCCATTTGCGCCAGCCTTTGCACCGCCGCTTCAATGTCCTTGCCGGCCACGATCATCAGATCGGCCATTTCATCAATCACCACCACAATCATGGGCAGTGCTTCCAGCGCGAGTGGCTGATCTTCAAAAACGGGCTTATTGGTTTCCGGATCAAAGCCGGTTTGCACGCGCCTGGTCAGCGTTTCACTGCGCTGGCGCGCTGCCGTCACTTTTTCGTTGTAGCCCGCGATATTGCGCACGCCCAATTGGCTCATTGAACGGTAGCGGCGTTCCATTTCCCGCACGGTCCATTTCAGCGCGCCAATCGCCTTGGGCGGTTCCGTCACCACCGGGGCCAGCAGATGCGGAATTCGGTCATAGACCGAAAGCTCCAGCATCTTGGGGTCAATCATGATGAAGCGGCATTCATCGGGGCTGAAACGATACAGCAGGCTCAGGATCATAGTATTGATCCCGACCGATTTGCCGGAACCCGTGGTGCCGGCAATCAGCAAATGCGGCATGCGCGCCAAATCCGCGATCACCGGTGCGCCGCTGATATCCTTGCCCAGCGCCAAAGGCAGCTTACCCGGGTGGCGATGCCAGGTTTCATCGCCGAACATTTCGGAAAGGAACACTGTCTCCCGCTTGGCATTGGGCATTTCAATACCGATCACATTGCGCCCCGGCACGGTTGCGATGCGCACCGCAATCAGGCTCATGGACCGCGCGATGTCGTCAGCCAGGCCAATCACGCGTGCGGATTTGGTGCCGGGCGCGGGTTCCAGTTCGTACAAAGTCACCACCGGGCCGGGGCGGATTTCCGCAATGCGCCCGCGCACGCCGTAATCTTCCAAGACGCTTTCCAGAAGGCGCGCATTGGCTTGCAGGGATTCCTCGGAAGGCCGGCCCACACGCTGCGTGGGGGCGGCGGTCAGCAGGTCAAGCGGCGGCAGCGCCCAGGCGCCATCACCAAGATCAAGTGCCGGTTGCTGCGTCGGCCGGCGCGCGGGTTCGCCTGGTTTGCGAGGGCGCACTGGTGGGGCGTCGCGCCCGGCCTCGGGCAGTTCGGGGCGGATCGGCATGGCCTCGGCGGCTGCGTCAGCGGCGCGGAGCATGGGGCCCAAGGGGATTTCGGGTTCTTGGCGGCGGAACAGGCGGCCGGTGCGGGTTTTGAAGCGCGCGGCAAGGCGGGCGAAAAAGCCGGGCTTCTGGGTTTCCACTTCCTCAACCGGGCGCAGCCGTTCTGCCCCCGCCCGCGCCGCATCCAGGGCGGCCTGGCTGGCGCCAAGCGCCGCGCGGCCAGCGCCGCGCCATTCGCCGAAGGTCAGGCCGCAGCCGATGAAGCCGGCGCCTACGGCACCGAAGACCAGCCCGGCCTTGGCCAGCAGCGCGCCATAGGGGCCGAAACTGGCCGAAAGCCATGAAATAATGCCGTCGGCCAAAAGTGGCCCCACAGCGCCGCCAGCGCCGGCCAGGCTCGGCGCTTCCGGCGGCAAGGGGGCCAGGCTCAGCGCCGCCGCGCCCAAGGGCAGGGCAATGGCAAGGCCGATCAGCCGGAAGGGGAGGAAGCCAAGGCCGCGCTGGGTCGCCAGCCGAAAGGCCCAGGCGAGCAGCGCCAGCACGGGCAAGGCCGCCGCATAACCCGCGCCCTGCAACAGGATATCCGCCACCACAGCCCCCGCCGGCCCGGCCAGATTGCTGACCGCGCGGGTGGTCGCCGTATTCAAGGATGGGTCGGTGGGGTCGTAGCTAAGTAACGCCGCGGCCAGCCCAAGTGCCGCAATCGCAGCCAGCAGGCCGCATAATTCCATCAGGCGCCGGCGCAACAGCGCGCGCAGATCGGCCGAGGCGAAGCGCCGCCTGACGGCGCCTGGTTCGGCGGAGGGCCTGGAATCGGCCGGGAGAAAAAGGCGAGGCATCAAGGCAGCACTTCAGAGTGATTCAGAACATTAGGTCGGAAGCCCTTCTTTGCCCAGGGATTTTTACCGTTTGGCGAGGCTTTGATTCAAGGCGACTCGTGACCGTTGCAGCAGAGTCACGCTTTTGGGTATTGCCACCCCCTCCCATCGCATGCCCGACCCGCTTCATGCCAAGATGCGCGCGACATAAAGCGGGAAGATTTCCATGCCAGACAACGGCGCCCAAAAGCACTCACGCAGCTATCTGCTGGCGGTGGAGGATCAGGAATTCCTGCTGCGCGATGAAATGCGCCCTTTCCGCTTCGGCATGGAATACGCCAAGGCCGAATATGAGCTGCGCGATTGGGGGGTGCGTTCCACCGTGGTAGTGTTTGGTTCCGCCCGCACCCCGAGCGCCGAACAAGCCGCCGCCCAGGCGAAGAAGGCGCGCGGCGCGGCGGAAAAGCGCGCGGCGCAAAAGGCGCTTGATCGGTCCCGCTTTTATGAGGATGCGCGCGCCTTCGCCCGCATTGTGTCCATGCGCGGCGGCGCCTTGGCCGCTTCCGGCGCGCTGCGGGATAATGTGATTGCGACGGGCGGCGGCCCCGGGATCATGGAGGCGGCCAATCGCGGGGCGTTCGAATGCGGCGCGCCTTCCATCGGCTTCAACATCACCCTGCCGCATGAACAGGCGCCCAATCCCTGGTCCACGCCGGCGCTGACCTTTCGCTTCCATTACTTCGCCATGCGCAAGATGCATTTGGCCATGCGTGCCAATGCACTCGCGGTTTTCCCAGGCGGCTTCGGGACTTTTGATGAATTATTCGAAGTGCTGACGCTGGTGCAATCGCAAAAAATGCGCCCAGTGCCGATTGTGCTGTTTGGGCGCGATTACTGGAACAAGGTGGTAAATTTCGCGGCCCTCGCCGAAGATGGCATGATCAGTGAAGCGGATTTGAAGCTGTTTGAAATTGTGGACAATCCCGAAGAAGGCTGGGCGAGCCTGATCCGGCGCGGGCTATCGCCGGAAGCGCCCGCGCCCTTGAAGCTCAGCCTGCCGCCGGTGGCAGGCAGGAAGCGGCCAGCAACGCGAAAGCCGCGGCGCGATGGCTGATGCGGTGTTTCTCGGCCGGGTCCATTTCACCGAAGGTCTCAAGGCGCCCATGCGGCACGAACATGGGGTCATAGCCAAAGCCATGCGCGCCGCACGGCGGCCAGACCCAAACGCCTTCTGCCTTGCCTTCAAAGCCTTCCTCATGCCCATCGGGCCAGGCGAGCACGAGCGCGCAGGTGAACCAGGCCGCGCGATCTGACGCATGCTTTGCGAGTTCATGCACCTTGCCCATGGCAAGCGCGTAATCCCGCCCGCCTTCCGGGCGCATGGCCCAATCGGCGGTATAGACCCCAGGCGCTCCATCCAAGGCCGCAACCGAAAACCCTGAATCATCGGAAAGCGCCGGCATCCCCGCCGCGCGCGCCGCCGCATGGGCCTTTATGCGCGCATTGCCGAGGAAGCTGGTTTCCGTCTCCTCAGGCTCAGGCAGGCCAAGCGCGCCGGCGCTGGTCACTTCAATGCCATGCGGTGCCAGCAATGCCGCCACTTCGCGGAGCTTCCCGGCATTATGCGAGGCAATGACAATCTTCTCGCCGCGTTGCAGGCGCCGATGCGCCATCACTTATCCACCGCAAGCCGCTGCTTGCCGAAAAGTGCCGCCGTGCCTTCGCGCGCATGGGCCATCAGCGCCTGCAAATCGGCTTCGGTGAAGGGTGCGCCTTCGGCGGTGCCCTGAATTTCGACAATGCCGCCGGATGCCGTGAGCACGAAATTCGCATCCGCATCCGCCTTGCTGTCCTCATCATAATCAAGGTCGAGCACGGGCACGCCCTGATAGATGCCGCAGGAAATCGCCGCCACCTGATCCTTGAGCGGATTGCGGGAGATGATGTTCATGCGCTTGCAATGTTCAAACGCCAGATGCAGCGCAACCCAGGCGCCGGTGATGGAAGCGCAGCGCGTGCCGCCATCGGCTGTCAGCACATCGCAATCCAAGGTGATGGTCATTTCCCCCATCGCCTTCAAATCCGTGACCGCGCGCAGGCTGCGCCCAATCAGGCGCTGGATTTCCTGCGTGCGGCCGGATTGCTTGCCGCGCGCGGCTTCCCGGTCACTCCGCGTGTGGGTGGCGCGCGGTAGCATCCCATATTCCGCCGTGACCCAGCCCTGGCCCTGGCCGCGCAGGAAGGGCGGCACCTTGCCTTCCACGCTTGCGGTGCACAGCACCTCGGTCAGGCCCATGCGAATAACGCAGGAACCTTCCGCATGGCGGGCGACGCCTGGTTGGATGGAAACGGTGCGAAGCGCCCCGGGGGCGCGGCCTGAGGGTCTGGTCATGGATCGCGCGGATAGCACAGGGGCACCCGGCTTGCTAACCCGTTGACGTGCCCGGCCCAGGCCCCATACTCGGCACATGACAAATCGGGACCAAAACCCGTGACCCATACGCCCACGATGCTAACGCCAGGGCTGCCGGCCGCGGCCGGGCTGGATAGCCGTTCGGCGCTGATTCTGCGCGAATTGGTGGAAACCTATGTCGCGACTGGCGAACCCGTGGGGTCCCGCACCCTGTCCCGCCGGCTGCCGCTGGGGCTTTCGCCTGCCACCATCCGCAATGCCATGGCTGATCTTGAAGATGCCGGGCTGCTTTACGCGCCCCATACCTCTGCCGGGCGGCTGCCGACCGAACGGGGCCTCAGGCTTTTCGTGGATGGCTTGTTGGAATTTGGCGCTTTGGGCGAAGAAGACCGGGATGCGATTGCGGCGCGTTGCGCGGCCTCTGGCCGGTCCTTGCAGGAAACACTCGCCGAAGCGGGGCTGATGCTCTCGGGCCTCGCGGGCGCGGCGGGGCTGGTGGTGGCGCCGAAGACAGAAAACCCAGTGCGCCATATTGAATTCGTCGCACTCGGGCCGGGGCGCGCGCTGGTGGTGCTGGTGCATGAAGGCGGCCAGGTGGAAAACCGCGTCATTGAAGTGCCGGCGGGGCTGCCGCCTTCCGCGCTGACGCAGGCATCCAATTATCTGAATGCGCGGCTTGCGGGTCGCACTTTGGAGGAAACCCGCACCCATGTGTCCGAGGAAATCGCTGCTGATCGCACCGCGCTTGATGAGCTGACACAGCAAGTGATCTCGGCGGGGCTTGCCACCTGGGCAGGTGGCGGCGGTGGGTCGCTGATTTTGCGCGGCCAGTCGCGGCTTTTGCAGAATTTGGATCAGGCGGCGCAGGTGCAGGAAATCCAGCGGCTATTCGAAAGGCTGGAAGCGCAGGAAACCATGCTGCGCCTGCTGGAATTGGCACAACGCGGCGAAGGCGTGCAGATTTTCATCGGCGCCGAAAGCGGGCTGTTCGATAGCGCCGGGCTTTCCGTGGTGGTGGCACCTTTCCGCAATGGGCAGGAAAAGATCGTCGGCGCCATTGGCGTGATTGGGCCGACGCGCATCAATTATGGGCGCGTGATCCCGGTGGTGGATTACACCGCGCGCGTCATTGGCAGATTGCTCGGTTGAACATGGCGCGCGCTTGAAGGCGCGCTACTAGACAGGAAACCCCATGCGTATCACTTCCATCCGCCAAGGCGTGGTGCCCATCAGCAGCGCCATCGCCAATGCCTATATAGATTTCTCCAAAATGACGGCGAGTGTTGTTGCCATCACAGTGGAAGATGGCGCGGGCAAAAAGGCGACGGGCTATGGCTTTAATTCCAATGGCCGTTATGCGCAGCCTGGTTTGCTGGCGGAGCGCTTCATCCCCCGCCTGGAAGCCACGACCGAGGCTGAATTGGCGCGTGGCGAAGGCGGGCTGAACCCCGCCGGCGCCTGGGGTGCGATGATGCGGAACGAAAAGCCAGGCGGGCATGGTGATCGTTCTGTCGCGGTTGGCGTATTGGATATGGCGCTTTGGGATGCAGCGGCCAAGCTTGAAGGCGTGCCGCTGTGGCGCTTGCTTGCGGATCGCTTTCGCGGCGGTAAGGCGGATGACAGCGCCTGGGTTTATGCGGCCGGCGGCTATTACTACCCTGGCAAGAGCGTGGATGCTTTGGTTGAGGAAATGAAGCGCTATCTGGGCATGGGTTATACCACCGTGAAAATGAAAATCGGTGGTGCGCCGGGGACGACGGTCAAGGATGCGCTCACGGAAGATCTGGCGCGCATTGAAGCGGTGGTGAAACTGCTGGGCGGTGATGGATCGCGCCTGGCCGTGGATGTGAATGGTCGCTTTGGCCTGCATGCGGCGCTGACCTATGGCGCAGCGCTGCAGCCCTTTGGGTTGCGCTGGTATGAAGAACCGCTCGATCCGCTGGATTATTCAACCCATGCCGCTTTGGCTGAACAATATATGCCGCCGATTGCGACGGGTGAGAATCTGTTTTCCATGCTGGATGCGCGCAACCTGATCCGCCATGGTGGGCTGAGGCCTGATCGGGATATTCTGCAATTCGATCCTGCACTTTCCTATGGCCTGGTCGAATATCTGCGCACGCTTGACATGTTGGTGCGCCATGGCTGGTCGCCGCGGCGTTGCGTGCCGCATGGCGGGCATCAATTCGCGCTGAATATCGCGGTGGGCCTTGGGCTTGGCGGGAATGAGAGCTACCCGGAAGTTTTTGCGCCCTTCGGTGGTTTCGCCGATAGCACGCCAGTGGTGGATGGGCGGATCAAGATGCCCGATATTCCTGGGATCGGGTTTGAGGCGAAATCGGCGCTTTGGGCTGTGTTGAAGGATTTGTAATTCGGCGTCCCTCAGCTTTTGCGGATTACCACGAGGCTATTGTCCCCAAGCCCAAGATTTGGCCGTAACATGGTGACATAATCCACAATGTAGGGGGTTTTGCTGAAGAATTCCTTGTAACGCAGAAGGTCGCTTGGGTTGACATCTTCGATCACGTAAATGCCGTGATCCGCCAAGTGACTGATCGAATGGGCGAAAAGGCAGCTACCCGCTTCAAATACATGTAAGCCATCATCCAACATGAAATCGAAACCTGTCTCACCAACCTGCTGCCAAAAGGCCGCAATCGCCGCAGGATCACGCTGGTCAATGTAACTGGTCTTGATCCGTTCATCGGTAAATAGGATATCGCGGTCTATATCGGCGCCATAGATCATGGCATTGGGGAAATAATCGCGCCAGACGCGCAATGATGCGCCGGGCTTGCCATTCTCCTTCATTGAAGAAGCAAGATTTGGATTATTGGTTCCGAGCCCGCATTCGAAAACCTTCTTCACCCCATGCCGGCAATGCCCAAAAAGCCGTTCGTAGTAATCGGCGTAGTTGTGCGATGGCCAGGGGTAGGGATGGCCACCGGGCTTAAGCTCCCCCTTGTCTGAACCATATTGGTCACAAAGCGCGCTCAAGACAGACCGGGCGTTTTTGCCGTGATGGATGGTCGTTCGAAAGCCCAGCCCCGCATTCATCAGTTCAGCGAATTGAGCAAGGCTCAAGGGTTTTGCGGCATTTTCCAAAGACTGCTTCCTTTGCGAATAGCTTAGCGCGCTATTGATGCCCCGTCAGGGGGGGCGTGAAGGGCACGCTTTCGGAATTCATGCAAAGCTTTCTAAAATCAGCTATAGCATTCGTGGATCTATGCTGGAAAGGCAACGTAATGCAAGACATCTTCCCCCTGCTGCTGGCAGCGGCGTTTTGGATCGCGACACATAATGGTCTCGCGGGCAGCGATATCCGCACGCGGTTGGTGGGCAAGATCGGGGAGAATGGCTTTCGCATTTTCTATGCCGTGCTTTCCGTCCTCGCGCTGGTTATGCTCGCGCGCGCTTCAGGTGCTGCGGAGGCTATACCCCTTTGGACCGCGCCCGCCTGGCTTCGTCTGGTGCTCGCCATCATCATGTTGCCGGCCTTCCTGTTTTTCGTCGCTGGTTTTTTGCGCAACCCGACAGCCGTGGGCGGCGAAACCCTGGCTGGTCAGCAGGTGCGCGGCATTCAGCGCATCACGCGCCACCCCATGCTTTGGTCCTTCGCGCTTTGGGCTTTGGTGCATGTGATCGGCAATGGCGATGTGGCGAGCCTGATCTTTTTCGGCACCTTCGCCCTCAGCGCCTTCCTTGGCATGCCTTCCATTGACCGCAAGCTTGCGGCACGCAGCCCTGAAGCGGCGGCGAAGCTGCGGGCGGAGACCTCCATCCTGCCCTTCGGCGCCATATTGGCCGGGCGGAATCGGCTGGTGTTGGGCGAAATCGGCTGGCTCGCCCCGGTGCTCGCGTTGATCGGCTGGGCAGTGGTGCTCCATTTCCATGCGCGCTTCTTTGGCGTGCCGGCGCTGCTGCCCTTCTGATCCGCGCTTGCGTGCTGGGCACCACGGGGGGTATTTCGGCCAGCATAGGTTGAGGAGTTGTTCCGCATGCAAGCCGCCGCACCGCCGCGCCCCGTGATGCTGGTGATCCTGGATGGCTGGGGCTGGCGCGAAGACATCGCCGATAACGCCGTGCGCCAGGCCAAGACCCCAAGTTTTGATGAGCTTTGGGCATCCTGCCCGCATGCTTTCCTGAAGACCTCCGGCCAGGATGTCGGCCTGCCGGTTGGGCAAATGGGCAATTCGGAGGTCGGGCATCTCAATATCGGTGCCGGGCGCGTGGTGATGCAGGATCTGCCACGCATTGATGCTGCCATTGCCGATGGATCCTTCGCGCAATTGCCGGCAATCACCGGCTTAATCGCGAAGCTGAAGGCCTCGGGCGGGACCTGCCATTTGATGGGCTTACTCTCCCCCGGTGGGGTGCATGCGCATCAGAACCAGGCGGTGGCTTTGGCGAAATTGTTGTCGGGCGCTGGCATACCGGTTGCCATCCATGCCTTCACCGATGGGCGGGATACGCCGCCGCGCGCGGCGCCCGATTATCTGAAACGCTTCGAAGCCGATCTTACAGGTGTTGCGGGCGTGCGCATCGCCACCATCATCGGGCGCTATTTTGCGATGGATCGCGACAAGCGCTGGGATCGCGTGGCGCAAGCCTATCAAGCGATGGTGGAAGCCAAGGGCGCATCCGCCCCAACCGCTGCTGCCGCCATCTCCACCGCCCATGCCGCAGACAAGACCGATGAATTCATCCCAGCCAGCGTCATTGGCGATTACGCCGGGATCAAGGATGGCGATGGCGTTCTCTGCTTCAATTTCCGCGCTGATCGCGCGCGGGAGATTCTGACCGCGCTGCTCGATCCCGGTTTCGATGGGTTTGCGCGCACCCGCCTGCCGTGCTTCGCCGCCGCTGTCGGCCTCACGGAATATAGCGATGCGCTGAATGCACGTCTCGCCACCGCCTTTGCGCCGCAATCCATGGTGGATAAGCTTGGCGAAGTCGTCGCGCGCGCGGGGCTCAAGCAGTTGCGCATGGCGGAGACGGAAAAATACCCCCATGTCACCTTCTTCCTGAATGGCGGCGAAGAAGCGGTTTATCCCGGCGAGGAACGCATCATGGTGCCATCGCCCAAGGATGTCGCGACCTATGATCTGAAGCCCGAGATGTCGGCGCCTGAGCTGAGCGACAAAGCCGTGGCGGCGATCAACAGCCGCGCTCATGATCTGATTGTGCTGAATTTCGCCAATGCCGATATGGTGGGCCATACCGGTAGCCTTGCCGCCGCAACCCGCGCGGTTGAAGCCGTGGATGCTGGGCTTGGGCGTATTGTCGCCGCACTCAAGGATGTAGGCGGCTGCCTGCTGGTCACTGCCGATCACGGCAATGCCGAACTGATGAAGGACCCGGCGACAGGCGGGCCACATACCGCACACACCACCAATGTGGTGCCGGTCATTCTGATGAATGGCCCACTAGGGGCCACCATCAAGGATGGGCGGCTGGCGGATATTGCGCCGACCTTGCTGGCTTTGCTCGGCCTGCCGCAACCCGCTGCCATGACAGGGCATTCCCTGCTTGGCTAAGGCGCGCGTCGCTTTCGCGCTTTTCCTGCTGGCGCTGCCCGGCCTTGCCCTTGCGCAGCCTTCGCGTGAAGCGTTGGAAGAAGCCCGACGCATTGGCACCGCAAGCCGTGCCGCCGCCGAAGCCGCCGCACGAGAAGCCGAAGCGGCTGCGGCTGAAGAAAGTGGCCTCGCGCGCCAACGCGTTGCCATGGCAGCGCGCGTGCAGGAAGCCGAACGCACCTTGGATGAGGCGCAGCAGCGCCAGGCTGCGGCGGCAGCAGCAGCGGCAAAGGCGTTTGCCGAAGCGGCCAACCGCGCCGCTGCCCTGGCGCCCATGATGCCGGCGATGCGGCGCCTTGCCATTTGGCCAACGGAAACCCTGCTCGCCCAACCCGCCGCGCCGGATGAAGCGCTGCGCGGGCTTTTGGTCTTGCAAGGCATGGCGCGCCAAATCCGTGCCGAGGCCGAGGATCTGCGCCTGGCCAATGCCGAAGCCGAACGCCGCGCACGCATTGCCGCCGCGGAAGCAACCGTGGTCGCGGCGGCCGAGGCGGAGCTCCGCAAGGCAGCCACAGCCTTGGATGAGGAAATCACTGAAACCAGGCTGCGTGAACGTGAAGCCCGCGCAACCCAAAGGGCCGAGGCTGCGCGCGCGCAGGAAGCGCTGGCCCGCGCCAATGATCTGCAGGAAATGCTGACCGCCCTGGAACGCGAACAGGCGCGCCAGGCAGCCTTGGCAGCGGCGCGGGCGCGGCAGGAAGCGCGCCAACCGCGCCCGGCAACCCCGGTGGTGGCGACCCAACCCGCATCGCCCCCACCCGAATCGGCCCGCCCGGCCCCGGTGCATGGGCGCATCAGCGTGGCCTTTGGTCAGCGCGGGGAAGCCGGGCCCGCGCGGGGGATCAGTTTTGCGGCAGCGTCTGGGGCACGCGTGGTCAGCCCCTGCGCGGGGCGTGTGGTTTTCGCCGGTCCTTTCCGGCGCTTTGGGCAGATTGTCATCCTGGAATGCGGCCCTGGGCTGCATTTGGTGCTGGCCGGCTTTGAACAATTGGACACGGAAGCGGGCGCCGCGCTGCTGGCCGGCGAAGCGCTCGGCAGGCTGGGGGCTGGGCCGGATGGCCGCGCTGCGCTTTATGTTGAGCTGCGCCGCAATGGGCAGGTGGTGGACCCAACGCCCTGGCTGGGCGGGGCCGAATAGCCGCCTGCGTGATTTTTCGCCGACAAAATGCGTTCTACGCTCGCGCAAAGCGCGATGAATGACTATCTTGCGTGGGGGTTTATCGGCTCAGGCCGAGTGATGAAAAGGATTGCGGCGCATGAAGCGCGGAATTTTGCGTTATGCGGGCATTGGCGCGGCCTTTGCCGCCGGCGTGGTGGTGGGCCCCATGGTCGCTGCCTGGGCGCAGGAAGGCAGCCGGGCGGAGACCTATCGGCTGCTCAACCTGTTCGGCGATGTGTTTGAACGGGTGCGCGCCGAATATGTGGAACCGGTAAATGACCGGGACGCGATCGAAAACGCGATCCAGGGCATGCTGTCCAGCCTTGACCCGCATTCATCTTATTTGAACCAGCGCAGCTTCCGGGACATGCAAACCCAGACCCGCGGTGAATTTGGCGGGCTTGGCATCGAAGTCACGCAGGAAGGCGGCTATATCAAGGTCATCAGCCCGATTGACGAAACCCCCGCAGCGCGCGCCGGCATCCGTCCTGGCGATTTCATCACGCATCTGAATGGCACTTCGGTGCAGGGCCTGACGCTGCAGGAAGCCGTGGAACAGATGCGCGGCCAGCGCAACACGCAGATAAAGATCACCATTCGCCGCCAGGGCACGGAACGGCCAATTGAACTGACACTGACGCGCGATGTCATTCGTCCGCAAGTTGTCCGCTTCCGCCTGGAAGATGGCAATCTGGGCTATGTGCGCATCACATCCTTCAATGAGCAGACGGAAGCCGGGCTGCGCCGCGCTTTGCAGCAATTGAAGCAGCAGGCGCAGGGTGGGCTTAAGGGCCTGATCCTGGATTTGCGCAATAATCCGGGCGGGTTGCTCGATCAGGCTGTGCAGGTTTCCGATGATTTCCTGACGCAGGGGGAAATTGTCTCCACCCGCTCTCGCCGCCAGGAAGATGCGCAGCGCTGGAATGCGAAGGCCGGCGATATCGCGGATGGGCTGCCGATTGTCGTGCTGATCAATAGCGGCAGCGCGAGTGCGAGTGAAATCGTTGCCGGCGCTTTGCAGGATCATCGCCGCGCTGTGGTGCTTGGCGTGAAATCCTTCGGCAAAGGCAGCGTGCAGACCGTGATGCCGATTCCTGGCAATGGCGCCATTCGGCTGACCACGGCGCGCTACTACACGCCTTCGGGCCGCTCCATCCAGGGTACCGGGATTGAACCGGATATCGAAGTGCTGGCAACGCGGGAAGAAGCCCGCACCGGCCAGCAGCAGCGCGACCGGGAAGCGGATTTGCGCCGTTCGCTCAGGAATGATGGTCAGGCGGAAACCCGTGCGCCAATTCCGCCACCGCCGCTTAATCTGCCGGCGGGCTTGGTGGAACGGGTGGTGCGCCAGCCCGCTGAAGGCGCCCCGGCTTTTGATCCGACCAAGCCGGAAACGGATCATCAACTTCAACAGGCTTTGATACTGTTGCGCGGCATGGCTTCGGCGCCACGCGGCGGGCAACGCTGAGGATGTAATGGCAGAAGGATTGCCGCGCCGGGTTTTCGCCGGCTGGCGCGGGCTTGGCCTGTTCTGGTTGCTGGTGCTGCTGGTTTTGGGCGCTACTGCGCTTCGGCTTAACCGCTTGGGCCCGCCTGAGCCGCCCGAAACCGTGGCTGAGGCACCGCAAGCGCCGGAAGCTTTGGCGCCGGCCCCGGCTGGGGCAGAACCAATCGCGCCGCCTGCAGCGACA
>JBBAUC010000048.1:0-17439 GCA_040398485.1 Roseomonas sp.
TGCGCGTGAGCGCCCCTTTCACGACCAGATCGGCCAGATCCCGGGTGGCTGTCGCCGGAGACGTGCTGGTGATGGCCATATAATTCTCCGCGCTCAATCCGCCCTTGAAGCCCTCAACCCCCTCCATGAACATTCGCGCCAGTACTTTCTCCTGACGCTCATTGAGGCTGCCGACCAGCCGATCATAGAGGCGCGTCTTAGCGATGAGGAAATCCACCAAGCGCAACGCATAGGCCTGGGCTTCAAGGACCGTCTCCGCAAAATACTCAAGCCATGCGGTGACCTCCAACTCCTTGTTACTCTGTTCCAGCATGGCGTAGTAGCGCTTGCGGTCAGACTGAATGGTCTGCGACAGCGCCAACAGGGCTGGTTCACCCAACCCCTGCGACAATGCCATCTCGGATATCGCCCGGCCGATACGGCCATTGCCGTCCTCGCATGGGTGAACGCACACAAAATAGAGGTGCGCCAAACCCGCTCTGGTCAACGGAGGTAGGGCTCCCTCCCCGCCTGGACCAGTAGCATTAAACCACTTGATGAACCGGTCCATCTCCGCAGGCATTCTGGAGGATGGAGGCGCTTCGAAGTGAATGGTTGGTTGGTAGATCGCGCCGGACACCACCTGCATCGGCTCCTGATGGGTTCGATAGCGCCCGATGTCCTTCACATCCTTGCGCCCCCTCATCACCATAGTGTGCCAAGCAAAAAGCTTCTCATGGGTCAGGGGCTCGGCAAATCCCCGATACAGGTCGGTCATCATGTCGGCGATCCCCTGCTCGGCCGGGGACACGCGCCGATCCTCGGTGCCCAGCCCGAAATTCCGGCGGAGGGAGGACTGGACGGAAGCCCGATCCAGGAACTCTCCCTCAATCTCCGAGGTTTTCACAGCCTCAGTGCTGATGAGTTCGATGATGAGGTTGGACCTCTGATCCTCTCCGACATGCTTCAATGCGCCGACGACGACACCCGCTTCGCGCAGAAACCGCCCTTCCCGCTCGGAGAGCGCCCGCTGGTCCCACTGAAAGCGCGGCCAGGCTGGCTTTTGCCAATTCCACTTCATGAGGAATAGAATAGCATTCTATTCCTCATTTATCCAGTAGTATTTGAGCGATAGAGTGCCCTTCTACTGCGCAGCCGGGAAGGAACGGCTGGGTCTTTGGGTTTGACCTACATCCGGGCACATCAGGGTCAAAATGGGCTGGAAAACCTCCTTAACTCAATTCGCCAATTTGGTCCCGTAGGCTCTGACGTCGGACACTTCTTTTCCCAGCCGGTTGCTGCGGCCGATTCCAGCCCCCCTGCCCTGCTGCGCCCGCGTCCGTTTGTCTCGGGCATATCCACCGCATCTACTGAGGAGGATTGAAACTCCACCCGCAGCACAAAAATGCCAGAGAGCTGTACCCCAGCAGAAAATCCGACGGTTTGCGGAAGGGAAAGGCGTCGATCCAAATTGTCGGTAAAGCCCTCATACCAACACAGCTTGACCATCGAAACCGAATTACTGAATGCTTGCAGCTCAAAAGTAATTTAGCCTCGAGGGGCGCCTCATGCTTGTTCGAATTCTTGCCGCCTTTCTGTTCCTGTCCATTGGCCAAAACGTTAACGCGCAGGTTATCGAGGAACAGTTCAACCTTCCGGTTGCCATCCGTCATGCCAGCGCGGGTGAGGTGCGTCAGGAAGTGGTGGTCACGGTATTCAGGGATTCCCGCAGGCCACGCTCGCCCTATCTGGTGCTCGGGCATGGGCGCGCGGGCAAGCCCGAGGAACGCGTCACCCTTGGCAGAGCGCGTTACACGGCGAATAGTCAGTATTTCGTCTCGCTTGGCTTTGCGGTTTTTGTACCAACCCGAATTGGATACGGGGTCACCGGTGGCCCCGACCTTCAAGATACGGGGCCATGCAACATCAAGAATTACCCGCCGGGTTATGATGCCGCTGCACAACTTACCACCCAAGTCATCGCCCATGCGCGGCGCCTTCCCTATGTGGACCCAGGGCGCGGCCTTGTTGTCGGGCAATCCTTCGGTGGCGCCACCGCCATCACCATGGCAACCCGGCCAACCGAGGGGCTAGTGGCCACCGTGAATTTCGCGGGCGGCGGAGGCGGAAATCCTACAGCCCGCCCCGGCCAACCCTGCCGCCCTGATATGCTGCGCGCGATGTTTGCCGATTACGGGCGCAGCGCGCGCATTCCGACGCTTTGGCTTTACTCGGAAAATGATCGCTATTTTGGATCGTCCCAGCCAAGGGCATGGTTTGATGCCTTTGTCGCTGCTGGCGGGCGCGCGAAGTTTATCCAACTGCCCGCCAATGGCGATGATGGCCATTCAAGCTTCACCCGCAACCCCACTGCCTGGCGCCCGCATTTTGAATCTTTCCTGCAAGAGGTCGGCTTCCGCAATAATCGGTAAGGTCAAACTGGCGTCGGTCGCGAAGCGATGACGCCGAGGCCATGTGGCGCCGCTATTTCGTCCCTCCATGCTTTTGCGCACGACGTTCGGCGCGGTTGTCCCGCCGCCGCACCTTCACATTGACAGCCGGGCCCGCGCGATGTTGGCTATTATCGGCCTCGAGAGAGGGTAAGGAGGAAAAAGCCATGAAAAAGCGCCAGATCCTGCGCGCTGCGGCCGGCCTTGGATTGCTGGCCGCCCCCGCCTATGCGCAAGCGCCTTTCCCCAGTTCTCGCATCCGCATGGTCGTGGCCTTCCCGCCCGGTGGAAACACGGACATTTTTGGGCGCTTGTTTGCCGAGCCCTTCGGGCAGGCGCTCGGCCAGCCCGTTGTCGTCGACAATCGCGGCGGCGCGGGCGGTCTCATCGGCTCGGGCGAGGTGCATCGCGCCAGACCGGATGGGTATACGTTGATCTTCCAGAGCCCTACGGCCGGGATCACAGGCCCGCTTACACGTCGTGTGCCGCCCTTTGATCCCGTCACGGGGTTTTCGCATATCTCCATCCTCGGCATTACGCCGCTCTGCCTGGCAGTGAACCCGCAGCTTGGCGTGAACAACCTGGCCGAATTGATCGCCATGATCCGCGCCCAGCCGGGCCGACTGAGCTATGGCAGCTCTGGCATCGGCGGCGTCCCGCACCTCTCGACGGAGTTGCTACGGATGCGAGCAGGCAACCTTGACGTGGTGCATGTGCCCTACCGAGGCTCAGGGCCGTTAACCCAAGATCTTCTCTCCGGCGTCATATCCTTCGCGGTGGACGCCTTCACGGCACTGCTGCCGCAGCACCGTGAAGGGAAGCTCAAGATTATCTCCGTCTTCGGTGAGCAGCGCGCAGCGGTGGTGCCCGAGGTGCCGACCGCGCGCGAGGATGGCTTCGACGTCGTGATCCGTCTCGCCAACTACCTGGCCGCTCCTCCCGGCACACCGCCGGACCGGCTGGAGCGGCTCTCCGCTGCCGCTCGCGCCGTGATGTCCACGCCCGAGATGGCCCGCGCGCTGGAGGCCATGGCCTTTGTGCCGGTGACGGATTCGACGCCCGAGCGCGCCACCCGCTTCATCGCGGATGAGGCGGCCCTCTGGAGGCCCGTGATCCGTGCCACCAACATCGAGATCGATTAACGCGCGTGTTCAGGCTAACGGACAAGGTGGTGTTCCTGACCGGCTGCGGCTCGGTGGGGCCTGGCTGGGGCAATGGCAAGTCGATCGCGGTGCTCTTCGCCCGGCAGGGTGCGCACATCTTCGGCGTGGACATCAATGAGGCGGCGGCGCGGGAGACTCAGGCAATCATCCAGGACGAGGGCGGCACCTGCGAGGTTGCGACCGGTGATGTTACGGATTCGGCGCAGGTGGCTCGGCTGGTCGAGGCTTGCATGGCGCGCTTCGGCCGCATCGACGTGCTGGTGCACAATGTCGGCAAGTCCGAACCGGCTATCCCCGGTGAGATGGACGAGGCGCTGTGGGACAGCCAGCTCGCCGTCAACCTCAAAAGCGCTTTCCTCTGCTGCCAAGCGGTGCTGCCGATCATGCAGAAGCAGGGAAAGGGAGCCGTGGTCAGCATCGCCTCCACGGCGGGCATTCGCTACACGGGCAAGCCCCAGGCGGCCTATTCGGCGGCCAAGGCGGGGCTGATCCATTTCAGCAAGACCACCGCCATTACCTATGCTCCGCAAGGCATCCGCATGAACTGCGTGCTGCCAGGCCTCATGTACACACCGCTGGTGGCCAAGCTCGCGGAGCAATTTGCGGGCGGTGACCTGGAGGGGTTCGTGGCGAAGCGCAACGCCGCCGTTCCCATCGGCCATATGGGCGAGGGATGGGACGTGGCCCATGCCGCGCTATTCCTTGCTTCTGACGAGGCAAAATACGTGACCGCAACGGAACTCGTCGTCGATGGTGGGTTGACGGCTTCCACCCGTTGATTGCGGCAGGCTGGCTTACTCTCCCGAATTGTCCAGCGTCAGCGCCTATGGGAGCAAACTGGCGATTTGAGTAACGGTGGATTTCTGGCTCATCGTAACCCCAAGGAGAGTGAAGATGAGCCAGAAATTCTCCGCCCCACCCGTTATCTCCCAGATCTAAATTCAGTGAACGTTCGCAACCACGCAAAGGGCCGCAAAAACTAACCGCATGCCCCGCTAAGAATTTTTTGCAGTCAACCAAACCGCGTCGACACCAAGTTCGGGCCAGCCAATCGCGCGGCACGCCCCGGCAGCCGCTTCAGCACCCGTTAGGCTGCAATCCCAGCGTGCTGCAATGATGCGCTGACCAGTGAAATCCCCTGCTGCGTCAGAGACGAGCCATGCCAAGGGAGGGCCCATGATACTGGGCCTCAGCATAGCATCCCTCGCCCAGCCAGATTCCTCGCCAATGAAAGGCGTATCTGTGGGACCGCCTGGGATCAATACATTCACCGTGATGCCGCTGCCGGCTAATTCCGCGGCCCAGACGGCAGAGCTGGCCTCTAGCGCCGCTTTGGTGGCGCCATACGGCAATACGCGCAGCATGGTCCGGAAGGACGTGGTATTATTGATGACCCTTCCCCAGCCCGCCTCTCGCATCATGGGTACAACGGCACGCGTCAGCAGCATCGGCGCCGTGACGTTAATGGCAAAGAAGCGATCCCAGACAGCCGCGCTTAACTCTTCAAGGTTAGGCAGGCGGGTTTCCGCATCCGGGCGCAGGCTGGACACACCAATGCCTGCATTATTCACTACCGCTTCTACGCGACCAAAATGGGCAACGGCAGCGGCCATACCAGCTTCACATCCGCTTGCAGTGGAGAGATCTGCTTCAATTCCATGTAGATCTGGATGGCCTTGATGCTCAGCCATCAATGCAGTCAGCCCTTTAGCATCATAATCAAGTGCAGCGATGCGGTGCCCTGCGGAGAGGAGCGCCGCGACCATCGCGCGCCCAATACCACCGGCAGCACCGGTTACAAGCACAACGCGGGGCGTGGTTTTGGCCATGGTGTTCTCCAAATTCGTCGCTACCTTATGTTGCGTTTTGGTTATGCATCAAGCGGCACCACCCGTCGGCGTCACCCTCACACCCTCTCCACCATCCAGACAGCCCGCGATGCCAGCGGAAAGCTGTCCCGGCTGATGGCAACGTCTTCCCCTGGCGCGTTCATTGCGCCCCAGATGGCGCGGCGGCTGCGCTCGGCGAGGCTGTTCCCACCATCCTGCACGAGCGCATGCATCGCCTTGAGCGCTTCCGCGAGGCATTTGGATTGTGACGTGGTTCAGCTGGCCACGGCGGTAATGGCGGCGGCGGCGCTGGCGATCGTTGAGTGCTGTCCCCCGCCCGGCTTTGCGTGTTGCCTGTCGTTTCAGCGCTACGGAGCGGTCCTGGCAACTCATCATCGGGCCTAGCGGTGGGCGCGGCGGACGGTCGCGGCACAGCCGCAGTGGCTCGCAACCTGACGGTGCGTCGGCGCCGTTGCCAGACGCTCCGCAGCGGACGATAATGTCTCTGATGCCGCTTCCCGCCGACACGCCGGAATTCCCTGCGCCCCAGCTTCTCGGCATTATGCTGCCCTCCGCCAACACGGTGGTGGAGCCTGTCACGACGGAGATACTTCGTGGCCTCGGAGTCACCCCGTTGTTCACCCGCTTCGCGAAGCGGGGCGCGACCGACCCGTCGCCAGACCGGCATGACCTCGACGCGTTGCTGGCGGCGGCTGACCTTCTCGCCGACGCGCGGCCTGCCGCCATTGTCCTGGCTGCCGGCAAGGGGGCGGTGATAGGCCTGATGCACGACCGCGCGCTGGCGGACGCGATCCTGCACCGCACCGGCATCGTGGCAACGACACCCGCGCTCGCGCTCCCGGTGGCCCTCTTCGCGCTCGGCGTCTCGCGCATTGCGCTGATCGGCCCGCATGACCGTGGCTACAACCTCCGCGCCGCGCGCGGCCTTGCGGAGGCCGGCATCGAGACGGTGGCCGAGGAAAGTCTCGGCCTTTCAGACAACCTTGCCTTCGCAAGCGTCGGGCCGGGCGCGATCACGGCGCAGGCCCGCCGGGCCGCGGCGGCGCCTGGCGTGCAGGCGATCGTCGCCTGGAACACCAACTGCGCCGCTGCATCGCTTGCCGGAGCGCTGGAAGCCGAGCTCGGGTTGCCGGTGCTCGACGCCACGGCGCTCGGCGTCTGGGCAGGGCTTGGCGCCGCGTGCATCGCCGCGCGGCCGGACTCTGCCTGGGGCCGCCTGTTCGCCATCCAGCCGCCGGCGGCGGTCGTCGCGCCCCCGCCCAGCCAGACCAGGAGCGCCTGATCCATGCTGCCCGGAGGCATGCCCCCCGCGACGCGCGACCTCGCCGGCCACGGCCCAACGCCGCCCCGCATCCGGTGGCCGGGCGACGCGCGCCTAGCCCTCTCCTTCGTGGTCAACGTCGAGGAAGGTGCGGAACTCTCCCTCACCAGCGGCGACGCCCGCAACGAAAGCACCTACGAGGCACGCGAGGAGGTCGAGGGCCACCCCGACCCTTGCATGGAAAGCCACTTCGACTATGGCAGCCGAGCCGGGCTGTGGCGCATCCTCGACCTGCTCGACGCCTACGGGGTGAAGGCCTCCTTCTCCGCCTGCGGCCGCGCCGTCGCCGCCACCCCCGCGCTGGCTGCCGCCCCCGCCGCGCGCGGGCATGAGGTCTCGGCGCATGGCTGGCGCTGGGAACGCCACGCCGGCATGGAGGAAGCGACCGAGCGCGCAGTAATCGCCGCCACCATCGCCGCCATCGCGGGCGCCACGGGCACCCGGCCCGTCGGCTGGCACACCCGCAGCGCCAGCAGCGTGAACACTCGCCGTCTGCTGCTGGAAGAGGGCGGTTTCCTCTACGATTCCGACTGCTACGACGACGACATCCCGCGCAGCGTCGCCCGCCCCGATGGGGGCCGCCAAGTTATCTTGCCCTATGCCTTCGACACCAACGACATGCGCTTTGCGCCGGGCGGCGGCTTCGTGCAGCCGGAGGATTTCGCGCGCTACTGCGTCTCGGCGATCGACTGGCTGCTGCGCGAGGGCCATCGCACGCCGCGCATGCTCTCGATCGGCCTGCATCTCCGCATCATCGGCCGCCCGGCGCGAATGCCCGGGCTTGAGGCGATCCTGGAGCATGTTGCCCGAACGCAGGGCATCCGGGTGGCGCGGCGGCGCGATATCGCCTCGCATTGGCTGGCGGAGGAAGGGCTCTGATGCGGATCCTGGTCGTCAACTCCAACACGACAGAGAGCGTCACCGACCGCATCGCCGCCGCCGCGCGCGCCGCCGCCTCGCCTGGCACCGGGATCGAGGCGGCGACGGCGCCGTTCGGCCTGCCGCTGATCGTCAGCCGTGCCGATTGGCTGGTGGCCGGCCCGGCGACGCTCGCCGCGCTGGCCGCGCGCCGGGGCAGCTACGACGCCGCCGTCATCGCCTGCTTCGGCGACCCCGGGCTGGACGCGGCGAAGGAACTGCTCGACGTGCCAGTGCTCGGCATCAGCGAGGCCGCCTTCCACGCCGCCGCCATGCTCGGCCGCCGCTTTGGCATTGTCAGCTTCACCGCCGCGCTCCGCCCCATGTTCGAGGATTGCCTGGCGCATCACGGCCTCGCAGCCCGCTGCACCGGCTTCCGCATGGGCCCGGCCTTCAACGGCGACCCCGGCCGCGTCGCCGAGGAGCGCGCCAGCCTCATCGCCGCGCTGTGCCGGGAGGCGGTGGAGCAGGACGGCGCGGAAGCCGTAATCCTCGCCGGCGGCCCGCTAGCCGGCCTGGCGCCCATCATCGCGCCCGACGTCCCGGTGCCGATCGTGGACGGCACCGCGGCGGCGGTGCGGCTTGCGGAGGCGCTGGTCGGCCTTGCCCCGCCCGGTGCCGCGCGGCCGAGCCGGGCGCGAACCCTGACGGGCTTCGCGCCCGACCTCGACGAACTTTACGGCGGGTAGCGGCACGCGGCTTGCAACGCTTGGGGCAGGAAAAGGAGTCCCACCCATGAACCGCCGCGCCCTTCTGCTCGCCGCCGCCGCCCCCCTTGCCGCGCCGCGCATCGCCCTCGGCCAGGGCGCCTGGCCCAACCGGCCTGTCCGCATCATCAACCCCTACGCGCCGGGAGGAACGAGCGACATCGTCATGCGCTTCCTCGCCGTCGGCATGGAGCGTGCCTTCGGCCAGCCCTTCGTCATCGAGAGCCGCCCTGGTGCCGGCGGCGCGGTCGGCACCGCGGCAGCCGCGGCGGCGGCGCCCGATGGCTACACGCTGCTGATTACCAACACCGGCCCGCTGTCGGTCTCCGTCAGCATGACGCCACCGCCCGCCTACCACCCGGGCCGCAGCTTCCAGTACGTCACGATGTTCGGCGGCGCGCCCATCCTTTGCGCCGTCAGCGGCACCGGCCCGATCGCCAATATGGCCGACTACCGCACGGCGGCGCTGCGTGAGCGCGGCGCGGTGAGTTTCGGCTCCTCCGGCGTCGGCTCGGTCGGCCATCTGGCCGGCATGCTGTGGGCGCGCGAGGCCGGCGTTGAGCTGCTGCATGTTCCCTTCCGCGGCGCCGCTGACGCTGAGCAGTCGATCCTCGGCGGCAACACCACCTCGCTGTGGAACACGGTCGGCGCGCACACGGGCGGCGTGCGCGGCGGGACGCTGCGAGGCCTGGCGGTGACGAGCCAGGCGCGCATCTCCTCGGTGCCGGAGGTGCCGACCATAGTCGAGTCCGGCTTCCCCGGCTCCGTCGCATCGAACTGGTTCCTGCTGGCCGGCCCAGCCGGGTTGCCGGCTGAGATCGTCGGGCGCCTCCGCGCGCATCTGATCGCGGCGATGGCTGAGCCCGCTGCAATCGAGCGCTGGGCCGCCATCGGTATGGTCGGCTTGGGCGACCCGTCGCCGGAGCAGATCACGGCCTTCGTGATGGCGGAGGCCGAGCGCTGGGCGCCGGTGGTGCGCGCTGCGGGCAACTAGCCCGCGTCGCTTGAGGTACATGCCTCACACCCTCTCCACCATCCTAAACCCCCTTGAGGCCAACGGCAGGCTGTCCCGGCTGATGGTGGCGTCCTCGCCGGGGGCGTTCATCGCACCCCAGATGGCGCGGCGGCCCCGCTCTGCCATGCTATCGCTAAGCTCCGCAACCCACAGCGCATCGCCAGCCGCACCAAGCCGGCGCAGCATATCGCGGTGCTGGTTGCGCGCCTCGGCGGTGGAAAGCGCTGGCAGGGTGAATGCCGCCATGCGCGGGTTCACCATCGCAGGCACGGGAAACTCAGCGCCCGTGTAGGGATTTCGGTCGCGCCGGTCGAGCATGACGCGGCCTTCGCGGATGCCATAACCCGTGCCGCACTGCATTGATGCGCTAGCGGCACTTTTCTGTGAAATGGTGACTGATCCGCGCGTTGCCTCGATGCAGGGTGATTAGGTTGCCACCTTGTATCCGGCGAGTGAGCATAGGGTGTAAGGTGGTTTGGGGTCTCACCCTGCCAGATTAATCCTTTCATCGACGCCGGGTTCGGGTTAGCCTTAGCCCAATGGGCCTTGAAGCCTCGCTGGCCGGTGTGAGTGGGTGGGTGTGACCGATGCCCGGCTGAAGGTTTCAAGGCCTGCGGATAGGCAACAAAAATACCGGGGCACAAATGGCAAAACTCAATGTGAATGGCCGCATCATGGATATCCAGGTGGAAGCGGATACACCGCTGCTTTGGGTATTGCGCGAACAGCTTGGCCTGACAGGCACGAAATATGGCTGCGGGATCGCGCAATGCGGTTCCTGCACCGTGCATGTGGATGGTGCTGCGATGCGCGCCTGTGCCATGCCGGTTTCCGCCTTTAATGAAGGCCAGAAGATCGTCACCATTGAGGGGCTTTCGCCCGATAGCAGCCACCCCATCCAGCAGGCTTGGCTTGCTTTGGATGTGCCGCAATGCGGCTTCTGCCAACCCGGCATGATCATGGCGGCAAGCGCTTTGCTTGCGGCCAATCCGAAGCCGACCGAGGCGCAGATCCGTGAGGAAATGACGAATATCTGCCGCTGCGGCACCTATAATCGGGTTCTTGCCGGTATCCAGCGCGCCGCTGGCATCAGCACAAGCGGCTGAAGGGGAGAAGCATCATGAATGCCATCAAACATCCTTCCCGCCGCGGCTTGCTGGCGACGGTTTCGGCTGCCCTTGGCGCCTTCACCTTCGGTTTTCATGCGCCGCTGGTGACATCCGCCGCAGCGCAAGGCAGTGCTGCGGTGCCGGAGATCAATGTCTGGGTCGTGGTGCGGCCCGATGACACAGTCGTGATCCGCATCGCGCGTTCGGAAATGGGCCAAGGGACGCTGACGGGCCTCGCGCAATTGGTGGCCGAGGAGTTGGAATGCGATTGGTCCAAGGTGACCACGGAATACCCGACACCGGGGCAGAACCTCGCGCGTAATCGCGCCTGGGGGAATATGTCCACGGGCGGCAGCCGCGGTATTCGCGACAGCCATGATTATGTGCGCAAGGGCGGTGCCGCAGCACGCATGATGCTGATGCAGGCGGCGGCCAATGGCTGGGGTGTTGCGGCGAGTGAATGCAGCGCGGCCAATAGCATCATCACGCATGGCCCAAGCGGGCGCAGCACAAGCTTCGGCAAGGTTGCGGAAGCGGCGGCGCGCCTCACGCCGCCCACGGATATTCCGCTGAAAGACCCGAAGAATTGGAAGCTCGTCGGTAAATCCATCCCAAGGCTGGATACGGCGCAAAAGCTGAATGGCAGCCAAATCTACGGCATGGATTTGCGCCTGCCAGGCATGCTGAATGCTGCGATCCATGCCTGCCCGGTATTCGGCGGCAAGATCGGCGCGATTGACAGCAAAGCGGCGGAAGCCATGCCTGGTGTGAAGCATGTGCTGCGCGTTGGCGAAAATGCCGTGGCGGTAGTCGCCGATACCTGGTGGCGCGCCAAGACCGCACTGGATGCGGTGAAGATCACCTGGGATGAGGGGGCGCATGCCAATGCATCCTCCGCTGCCTTCGCTGAGGTGATGAAGGCCGGGCTGGATGCGCCCGAAGCCGCGGTGGGCAATCGGAATGGTGATGCGCGCGCGGCCCTGGCGGGTGCCGCCAAGCGTGTTGAAGCGATTTATGGCTATCCGCATCAGAACCACGCCTGCATGGAGACGATGAACGCGACCGCGCTTTGGACAGCGGAACGCTGCGAAGTCTGGACCCCAACGCAGAATGGCGAAGCGGCGCTCGCCGCCACTGCCGAAGCAGCGGGCCTGCCGCCCGCGCGGTGTGAGGTGCATAAGATCCATCTGGGGGGTGGCTTCGGCCGCCGTGGCGCGGTGCATGATTGGGTGCGCCAAGCGGTCGCCATTGCAAAGCAAATCCCCGGCACGCCGATCAAGATGATCTGGTCGCGTGAGGAAGATATGCTGCAGGGCCGCTTCCATCCTGTGACCATGTGCAAGCTACAAGGTGGTTTGGATGCGCAAGGCAATCTGACTGGCCTTCATATGCGCATTTCCGGCCAATCCATTGTGGCCGGGATTTTTCCACAAAACATCCGCGATGGGCGCGACCCGGTGGCCTTCCAGGGACTTAATGCCAGCGGCGGAGAGGCGGATATCGGCTATAGCATTCCGAACCTGCTGATTGATCACGCCATGCGAAACCCGCATGTGCCGCCCGGCTTCTGGCGCGGCGTGAACCTGAACCAGAACGCGATTTATCTGGAATGCTTCATGGATGAACTTGCCCATGCTGCGGGCAAGGACCCCTTGGCCTTCCGTCAGGCATTGATGGGCAGGCATCCGTTGCATCTGGCAGTGTTGAATGCGGTAGCGGAACGTGTGGGTTGGGGAAGGCCTGCTGCGCCCATAAATGGCCAGCCCGTATTTCGCGGCTTGGCCCAGACCCATGGCTTCGGCAGCTATGTTGCGGCCTGCGCGGAAGTATCTGTCAGCGACAAGGGTGAATTGAAAGTCTATCGCATTGTTGCTGCCACGGATTGCGGCCATGCGGTCAATCCTCAGCAGATCGAAATGCAGGTGGAAGGGTCCTTTGTCTATGGGCTTTCGGCGGCGCTCCACAGCGAATGCACCGTGAAAAATGGTAGGATTGAGCAGGAGAATTTCGATACCTACCAAGTGCTGCGGATGGAAGAGATGCCGAAGGTTGAAACCATCATCCTGCAATCTGGTGGCTTCTGGGGCGGTGTGGGCGAACCCACCATCGCGGTTGCCGCGCCTGCGGTGCTGAATGCAATCTTCGCCGCCACAGGCAAGCGCGTGCGCGACTTGCCGCTGAAGCATGCTGACCTTAGGCGGGCGTGAGGGCAGCGCGGTTTCTGGCAAGCCTGCTGCTGGCCATGGCTAGCCCGGCCATGGCAGCGGCGCAGACGCTTCAGGTGACAGGTGATGCGGTGATGCAATCACTCACGGGCAGCGCGGGTGATGCAGCGCGCGGGCGTACTATCATCATTGATCGCCAGAAGGGCTTTTGCCTGCTTTGCCATAGCGGGCCTTTCAGTGAGGAACCCTTGCAAGGCAATCTGGCGCCGAGCCTGGCCGGCGCCGGCAGTCGCTGGAATGAGGGGCAGTTGCGCATGCGCCTGATGGACAATAGGCGCATCAATCCGGAGAGCATCATGCCAGCCTATCATCGCATCGAAGGCTTGAATCGCGTTGGGCCTGTTTGGCGTGACAGGCCAATTCTGAACGCGGCAGAGATTGAGGATGTGCTGGCGTTTTTGATGGGGCTGAAGTCGGAGAAGGCACCATGAAATTCACACGCCGTATTCTGCTGGCCGCGCCCGGGGCGCTGCTGCTGCCGGCGCCAACGCGTGCGGATCAGCAGCGGCTTGCGGCAGCATTGCGGGATTTTACTGGTGGCCAGCCGATGCGCGAGGGGCGCGTCAGGCTTGATGTCTCGCCCTTGGTTGAGAATGGCAATGCGGTGCCGATTTCGGTGATGGTGGAAACACCCATGACAGCCGCAGATCATGTGCGCCGCATTGGCGTTTTCAATGAACGCAATCCACAGCCCAATGTGATTACCGCGCAATTCGGGCCAAGATCGGGGCGCGCTTTTCTTGCCACGCATATTCGCCTTGCTACGTCTCAGGCTTTGGTGGCGGTTGCGGAAATGAATGATGGCAGTTTTTGGTCACAGCGTGTTGAGGTGATTGTCACCTTGGCCGCTTGCATTGAGGGCTGAGCCATGGCGCGCGTGTTGCTGCGGGTACCGACAATGACGGATAAGGGTTCTGTCATCGAAATCCGTGCCTTGATCCAGCATGTGATGGAAACCGGCTATCGCCCGAATGCGCAAGGCGAACTGCAACCGCGTGACATCATTTGGACATTCACCTGCCGCTATGATGGAGAGGTTGTCTTCAACGCAACCCTATCACCGGCCATTGCAGCCAATCCCTTCATCGCTTTTACCACCATCGCGACGCAATCAGGCCCCGTCAGCTTCACCTGGGAAGGTGATAACGGATTCAGGCAGACCGAAACGCGCCATATTACCGTCACATGAAGCGCATCGTAATCGCGCTGCTGGCCTGTTGTTCGGTGGCGGGCGCTGAAGAAAGGCGTTCTGGCCTTTTGGATATGCGCCCCGAAGCACAGGCGATGCAGCGTGATGACAGCATGAACCCTGGCATGTTGTGGGTTTTGGATGGGGAGGCGCTGTGGGGCCGCAAACCCACACCAGCCGCGCAATCCTGTGCCGATTGCCATGGTGATGCGGCGGCCAGCATGCGCGGTGTGGCGGCGCGTTATCCCGCTTTTGATCCAGCAAGCGTTAGCGCGATTGATCTTGCCGGGCGCATCATACAATGCCGGGAAGCGCGCCAGGCCGTGCCTCCCTTGGCGCGTGAAAGCCAGCAATTATTGGCGCTGACGAGTTTCATCGCGCATCAATCGCGCGGCCTGCCGATTATGCCACCAGATGATGCCGGCATGCGCGCTGCACGCGCGCTGGGGCAGAGTATTTACATGACGCGAATGGGACAGCTCGATCTATCATGTGGGCAATGCCATGATGATCATGCGGGGCGCAGGTTAGCCGGCAGCGTTATCCCGCAAGGGCACCCGACTGGCTATCCGATCTATCGCCTGGAATGGCAGGCCTTGGGGTCTTTGCAGCGGCGCTTGCGTGGTTGCATGGTTGGCGTGCGCGCGGAGCCCTTCGCTTATGGATCGCCCGAATTCATCGCCATCGAAGCCTATTTGATGCAAAGGGCGCGCGGGATGGCGCTGGAGACACCGGCGATCAGGCCGTGAGGTGAATCGTATTGACGTGCCCCCCTGAAATGCTGCCAATTTTTGGTAGAGTCTGTTGCTCAGGAGGACGGATGAATGAAACTAAGCCGGTTCAGCGATGAGCAGATCGTCGGGATTTTGAAGAAATAGGAAGCGGGTACGGTGACGGCGGATGTTTTCCGCCGTCACGGGATCAGCGAGGCGACATTCTACAAGTGGAAGGCCAAGTTTGGCGGCCTTGAAGTGACGGAGGCCACCCCAGTTGCCATAACCTCAGCAATCGAAGCAGAGACCTCGCTGTCTGAGTGGATACATTTCAGCGGGGCACGTCAAGCGGATACATTAAACGGAGCCAGCTCTGTGCGCATGCAGAAAGGCCCTGAGCTTGTTGGCTTAGGGCCTGAATTATTAATTTCGGTTAAGGTTGATGCGGGGACGCGAAACCAGCTTGATTTGATACTGAATGCCTAGCGAAGAACAGTATAGCCAAGTGACGCTGCCCAAGAAACAGGGGGACAGGAAGCTCGGTCCGCTATTGGCCAGGTCCGGGCACAGGATGATGGTATCCACCAGCCTCTCTGGATGACGGCGAGGCAGCATGCCTCCCCTCCCCCCAATTCGGCTCACCCGCGCGCGATCATGGGGGGGCAATTCGTCCACCATCCATGATAATCCTTGCTTTTTTAGGCACTCTGAGACTGTTTTGGCCATCCATAAATAGTACATATGGATTTCTATATTCTATTCATGATACATATACAGCATGAGCAAACCATCCACGCGCCCCTATTCACGCTACGGAAGGCAGGCCGTCGAGTTGCTCGGGCACGCCATCCGCAGCGCCCGCCTCGAACGAAAAATGACCATCGCTGAGGTAGCAGAACGCGCAGGGATATCGCGCGGCCTGTTACATCGTATCGAAGGGGGCGACATGGGCTGCTCCATCGGCGCGACCTTCGAGGTCGCCGCGATTGTCGGCGTTCAGCTATTTGATGCGGGGCCAGATACCCTCACCCAGCATTTGGGCTTGGCACGCGAAAAGCTTACGCTCCTACCGAAATCGGTGCGACAGAGCCCGAAGGCGGTGAAAGATGATTTCTAAGCCGCACCAGGACGAAGCCTATGTTTGGATCTGGCTGCCAGGCGCCACACAGCCTGTCGTGACGGGCCGGATCTCCCGCCATGGCGAACGTCTCAGTTTCAATTATGGACAGAGTTACCTCGACCGCCCCGAGACTATCCCGATTTTTGAGCCAGAGCTGCCGCTGCAGCGCGGATTGATTTCCCCGGCGGCTGGGCTGAGCATGGCTGGGTGCCTGCGGGATGGTACTCCGGATGCCTGGGGGCGCCGCGTCATCCTCAATCATCTCCTCGGTCGTGCAGGGCGGGATACCGATATCGGTACGCTCGATGACCTGACCTACATGTTGGCGTCCGGCTCGGATCGGATTGGGGCGCTGGATTTCCAAGCCTCGCCCACCGAATACGAACCGCGCGGAGCCCAAGCGGCAGGCATTGAGGAGCTTCTCGGCGCGGCGGAGAAGATAGAGAAGGGTATTCCCCTGACGCCAGAGTTGGACCAGGCGCTGCTCCATGGCAGTTCCATCGGCGGAGCGCGACCAAAGGCGATGATCGAGGATGCTGACCGAAAACTGATCGCCAAGTTTTCGTCCTCAACAGACACCTATAACGTCGTGAAATCCGAATATGTTGCCATGCGGCTTGCCGCGAAGCTTGAGCTTGATGCGGCGCCGGTGCAATTGGCCCATGTTGCGGGCAAGGATGTCTTGCTGGTCGAGCGCTTTGACCGGGTGCGAGCCGAGGCAGGATGGCAGCGCCGCGCCATGCTATCCGCCCTGACCCTTTTTGGCCTCGACGAGATGATGGCTCGATACGCGAGCTACGCTGACCTGACGGAGATCATTCGCCACCGCTTCACACGGCCCAAGGAGACGCTGCGCGAATTGTTCGGGCGGCTGGTTTTCAACATCCTCTGCGGAAATACGGATGACCATGCCCGAAATCATGCTGCCTTTTGGGATGGCAAGCAGCTCACGCTGACACCCGCCTATGATCTTTGCCCACAAAATCGGACAGGGAATGAGGCTTCTCAGGCCATGCTGATCACGGGCGACGACCGCATGAGCCGACTTACGACCTGCTTGGCGGCTGCGCCAAATTTCTTGCTTGATGAAAGGGCGGCAGAAGGCCTGATTGCGGATCAGATTGAGCGGCTACACGCTGCTTGGCCAGAGGTCGCAGGGGAAGCCGCGCTGACAGAAATTGACCGTGCGGTGCTTGCAGGTCGTGCCTTTCTCAATCCATTCGTCTTCGAGGGTGCTCCGCCACGCCTTTCGCGCGCGCGTCTCGCGACATAAGGCATGTGACTGGGCAAGGGATTTGCGGCAAAGATCTTTCTTTGGCAGTCGGGAGTTTTATGAGTTCCTAAATTCATCCAAGCGCAAAAAGCAAGAAATTGTCCAAAGTCAAATGATTTGAGGCCGATTGGAGGGCTGGCTTACGGGGCGCAATCGCCGCGCAAATCGGGGGCGGTGAATGCGGCGGGGGAAGAAGCCAGCGCCAGCAGGGATAGCCTTCCGTTCAATGCGCGGGCGGTCAGAATGATGGAGAGGGTGTACCGGGCTGCCTACAGCACGAAGATTGAGCATGACTACTGATCTTCACCCTCCGTGGAGTTAGGATGGGCCAGAAATCCTCCGTACCCTAAATTGTCAACGCCGGTTGAAATCTGACCCACTTTCCGGCTGGGTGCCGGTTGAAACCT
>JBBAUC010000049.1:0-12087 GCA_040398485.1 Roseomonas sp.
AAGCCCTTCAAGCTCTGCCTTGTCGCGCTTGCGTTTGTGAAAGCCCCGGTCGCGGTGGTGTTCGGCCACAAAAGCCTCCAGCGCGGCGCGAATGCCGGGGGGCAGCGGCACGGCTTCCATCAGGTCTGAACCCGAATCGGCATAGAGATGCGCCTCACCGGCATCTACCGTCACGCGTTGCAGGGCGAAGCCGGGCGCTGCTTCCACCGGGCGCAGCACCACCCAGATGCTGGGGCTGCTGCTTTCCAGATTGTGTTTGTAATTATCGGTATCGGTCGGGTGCAAAGCCACTTCGGCATTGCCGGCGAAAAACAGGCTGCGCCCGGCTTCTTCGCGCATCAGCGTCCAGGCCGGCAATACGGGCGCGTCTTCCAAAACCTCCACGGCGCGCCAGGCGTAATCCGCCCATTGCGTGACACCGGGGCGGCGTTCCACCACTACGCCGACAGGGATGGAGACAGTGCCGGGGATGATCAGGCTCATGCGCCCTTCTCCGCCGTCAGCAGCGGCAGGCCAGCCACCAGGTTTTGCGGTTTCATGCGGACCCTATTCGCCGCATCCATGGCAAGCGCCAGATAGATGGGCTTGCCCGCCACGCGCGGCAGCATGCGCGCGGGATTGGCGAATTCCAGCACGCCGAGCCAAAGGATGCGCGCAAGCCGCGCCTGCGCCACCTTCTTGCCCTGCCAGAGATCATTGGTGATGGCAGTCGCTTCCGTATCCAGCCCGATATGCCAGCGCCAATCACGATCTTCGATGGTGGGCACGGCGCGGATCGTCACTTCCTCACCAAACAAATGCCGGATGAAACGAGAAACTGCGCGCGCCAGTCCCTGCTGGCCGGGGCGGCCCTCCGCGATATCCAAAGCAAAATCATGCGCATCCGATCGCCCGTGATAAAGATGGGCATTGGTGTCGGACAGCACATCAATTTCGACCTCGCGCGGCGGCGCGCCAGCTTCGACAAGCAATTGGCCGATCGCACCAAAGCCACCATCGCGGCCACGCATTTCCAGCACTTCCTCATCCGCCAGCAATAGCGAGCCCTGATTGATGGCCGCGCGCTGCGGGCGATAGAAAAGCTCAGCGGCACGCAACGCAAATGGATCGCCTTCGCCTTCCATCGCAGCGCGGGCGACAAGATGCGTCAGCATTTGCAGGAAGATGGGCGGGATGCCGCCGACGTCGCCCCGGTAAAGCGCAAGCCAGGCTTCTTCCAGGCTTGGCGCGGCGCGGACGCGATCACGAAAGCCCAGGAAATGCCGCCAATTTTCCTGCGCATCCGCATCGGCAAGGGTAGCAATTCGCGCGGCTTCCAAGGGCTGTTCGGGCGATGCCAATAGCGCCTCGTGCAACGCCGCCTCCGCTTCGCAGGCTTCCGCTGGCGGCACCAATTCCGGCCTTGCGAGGAAGGCACGCCAAAGATCGGGTGTCGCGCGCAGCCGGCCATGCGGCGCGGCCTCACACAAATGATGCCCGGAAGCGACCCAGAAATCGCCGGGGGAGAGCATGGCGCTCATGCTTCGCGCTTTCCGATTTTTGTCAGATCAGGGCGCAGGATGGGTTCGTCTTCATCCTCGCCATGGGTCTCCACACTCGCGAAAACCGGCAGGCTTTCAAAGCTGCGATGCTGTTCGGCGCGCAGATGCAGCGTGCGGAAGCGTTCGCGCTGTTCGCCGCCTTCAATGCTTCGCGTCAAAGCCAGCACCGTGCCAGGCGGGTGATCACAAAGCTGTTCGGCAAAGGCCAATTCCTCCTCAGCCGCGGCGCGCGCCGCTGCCTCATCCGGCGCGCCATGGACCAGATGGATATGCGCAGCAAGCGCGGCGAGGGCCGCAGCACGGTCATCGGCGCTGGCTTCCGCAACCTCAACCAAAGTCGCCCAGCCGAAGCTGCCAAGGCCGAGGAAGCCGCCGCGAAAGGCTTGCCGGCGCTTACCGGACATTTGCGCTGTGTCTTCATCCCAAAAGGCAAAGCCACCAGGCACGGCCCATTCGCCCGGCTCGGCGGCCTGGTCGAAGATGACAGTATCCGAGGCATCAAGGCGGATAGTGCGGGGCAGCCGGGTCATGCCAAGGCCTCCGCAAGTGAGAGGGTTTCGCGCCCTGCCCCGCCTTCCAGCACCAGATCGCCGCTGGTGGGCACAATGCCGCGACGCGCGCCGGCGCCAAGCTTGGGGTCCAGCCGCGCGAGGTAGCGTTCCGCGAGCGTCTTGAAGCCGCGCCCCTGCCAATCCGCGACCGTCGCCATAAAATGCCGCGCCCAGGCAGCGATCAGCAGCGCGGGGGTCAGATCATCATAGCCCTCCGCCAGCAGCGAAGTACGGTCCGGGCGTTCGCCAGGTTCTGCATCGGCATATTCGGCAAAGCGGAGTTCTATCCCGACAACCAGCCAGGGCGGCGTGGCATCCGGCGCAAGGCCAGAAGGCAGGCCAAGGCGGGTTTGCCCGACCAGGGCGCCATTCAGGCGCAGCCGGGCGGGCCAATCGAAAATTAGCGGAATATCGGGCGGGCCATAGGCGCCGAGCGCATCGGCCAAAGCGACGCTGGCGGCATGCAAGGCAAGCCTGGCGGCGGGCAAGGCTTCTTCCGGTTCCAGCACAATCGCGGCTTCCGCCCGCGCCCAGGATCGCACCCATACCAGCGTGCCCGCGCCTTTTTCCGGGGCAATGGCGCAGGCATGCGCCAGCGCATCGCCGCCCTCGCGCAGCGCGATGATCGGCGTGAAAACACTCGGCAATGCGGGCAAATCCTCGGTCAATCTGGCGCCATCCCTCGTCAGCCTGTCTTGAGTGCCATATATGCCGCGCATGGCAGACTTCACAGCCTGGGGGGTAGGATTGAACATCATGGCTGAGGAAAAGGGGCGGATCGCCCTGGTGTGTAGCTGCGAAGATACCATGCTGCTGGATGGCAAGGCCTTGGCGCGCGGTTGTGGCGCTGGCGTTGAAATCCGTGGCGCCGAGCAGCTTTGCCTGGCCCAGCTTGATCGCTTCGAAGCCGCGCTCGCCACTGGCCGGCCACTCACCATCGCCTGCACCGCCCAAGCCCCGCTTTTCAGCCAGGAGGCCGAGGCCGCCGGCGCCGCAGCCCCGATCTTCGTCAATATCCGGGAGACCGCCGGTTGGTCCGCCGAGGGCAAACAGGCCGGGCCGAAAATGGCCGCGCTGATCGCCGCCGCGGCCGAGCCCATGCCGGAAACCCCCCTGGTGAGCCTGGAAAGTGCTGGCATCACCCTGGTGCTGGGCCGTGATGAGGTGGCGCTGACCACCGCCGCCCGCTTACAGGAAAAGCTCGACATCACAGTGCTGCTGACCGGGGATGTGCCGGTGGCGCCACCGCGTCAGGCAGCGTTTCCGGTGATGCGAGGCCGGGCACGCGCGGCCAGCGGCTATCTTGGCGCTTTCGAAATCACCGTGGATGGCGCTGCGGCGCCGAGCCCATCTTCCCGCGCCGCTTACGCCTGGGGCAAGGGCAAGGATGGCGCGATCAGCCGGGCGGATATCATTCTGGATTTGACCGGCGGAGCGCCGCTGTTTCCGGCGCATGAGGTGCGGCAGGGGTATCTGCGCGCCGATCCCACCGATGCGGCGGCTTTGGAGCGCGCCATTGTGGCAGCGGCCGAATTGGTTGGCAGTTTCGACAAGCCGCGTTTCGTGAGTTTCGACGGCAAGCTTTGCGCCCATGCGCGCAATAAGCGCGAAGGCTGCACGCGCTGCCTTGACCTTTGTCCCACCGGCGCCATTACGCCGGGTACGGGTCCGCTCAAGGACCAGGTGGTGATCAGTGCGGAGATTTGTGCGGGCTGCGGGGCTTGCGCGGCGGTTTGCCCGACTGGTGCGGCGACTTATGCGCTGCCGCCGACCCAGGCTTTGTTGCGTCGGTTGCGGCGGCTTTTGCTGACCTATGCCGATGCGGGCGGAGAGGCGCCGGTGGTGCTGCTGCATGATGATGCGCATGGGGAGGCTTTGATTGATGCCCTCGCCCGGCATGGTGATGGCTTGCCGGCGCGTGTGCTGCCAATGCGCGTCAATGAAGTTTCATCGCTGGATCTGGCGGTTTTCGCTGGTGCCTTTGCCTGGGGTGCCGCGGCGGTGCGGCTGCTGGCGCCTGCCAAGCGCGGCCATGGCGTGGATGGCGTGTTGCGGAACATTGATTACGCGGCGGCGGTGCTTGATGGGCTTGGGCTGACCGGCCCCGTACCGCGCGCGGCACTTCTGGAAACCGATGATCCGTTCTCATTAGGTGAGGCCTTGGCCGCCCTGCCCCGCATGGCCTTTGGCTTCGCGCCCGCACGGTTTGAAGCCTTGGGCAGCCCGCGAGAGATGGCGCAGCAAGGCTTCCGCGCCTTGCGGGAAGCGGCTGGGGCGCGCGTTGCGATGGTCGCCCTGCTGGAAAAGGCGCCCTTTGGTTTGGCGCTTGTGGATCAGGCGGGCTGCACGCTTTGCCTTGCCTGCACCAGCGTCTGCCCAACCAGCGCCTTCAGCGCCAATCCGGATAGGCCGGAACTGCGCTTTTTGGAAGATGCCTGCGTGCAATGCGGGCTCTGCGCCGCGACCTGCCCGGAGAAGGTGATTACGCTGGAACCTCGGCTGAATTTCGCACCCGAAGCCGCCCAGCCGCAGGTGGTGAAGGTGGAAGAACCCGCCGCCTGCCCGCGCTGCAACAAGCTGTTCGGCACGAAATCCTCCATCGCGCGGGTGAAGGCGAAGCTTTCCGCGCATTGGATGTTCGCGGAAGCGGCGCGTCAGGCCCTGCTGGATTTGTGCGAGGATTGCCGCGTGTTGGAAGCGACCAATGGCGGGATAGATCCCTACGCCGGCGCGCCGCGGCCAGTGACGAAGACAACTGAGGATTATTTGCGGGAGGCGGAACGGGCGAAGCGGGGGGATAGTTGAGCGCTTGCTCGGGTAGAAGCTTTGCGGAAGCCTAGACGCTTTTGCTATTGAAGTGCTGTGCCCGCAGAGGCGCTGCGAAGAACACCACATCAGGCAAGCGGCGATAATCTTAGCGGCCAGCTCTTATGCGATGTTGGAAGTCTTCCTCAGCTTGCCTTAGCGCCTTCCTATGCCTCTGGTCGTGCGCGCGGGCAGCTGCGACGCCCGGCGGCTCTACCCAACGCGGCCCCGCCGACCAAGACCAAGTCGTCCGTGGTGGCGGCACTCCCTGAAGACACTCCACGTTTAACCGATCAGTGTCAGAAGGCTGCGGGCCGTTCAAAACATTTGGCGTGTCTGCCTGACCTGTATTTGGGATATCGCATGGGGTTGGCGCTGGGGCAGAAACGTTTCGCTGCGCCGGCGATGCCGCACGGGGCGCGGGCGCGGGCGCTTCGGCGCAGGCCGAAAGAATCAAGAAAACGGACATGGCCGCAAAACTAAAAATCGCGGCGCGATAAGGATCTGGCGGAGCAGGGGTAGGACCACTTCGTTGCGTTTTACGAGCCTCGATACCAACCACCATCAAGGCGATACAAATGGTCAATGCGATCCTGACTGAAGGAACCATGCTGCACCTGCCATTTCCGTATCAATAGAAGCTGTTTCTGCGTTGACCTTAATGTTGAAAATCTACCCAAGAAACGCGGCAGGAAAATGATGGAATTTAGATAAGGCGTGTCATGATTGTGTTGATGTAAAGGCGCTCTGACCACGGCAAGGATGATCAATTGAAAGCGGGGCGTTGCAAGATCATGCGGCCGTCACCCGATGCGCCAGGGCACCCTGCCCAGGATCAAGAATGTCCGGGACAGTTCCCGGCCTTTCGGCGGCGCTGCCTCAGCAGCTAGGCTGGCACGTTTCCGGAATGGGAAGGGGGTCTCGAAAACTGCTTCACTGCCGTACGCGAACTCTCAACCCCATGGGAGCGAGGTCGAGTGTTCTTCTGTCCATGTCTTCCTGCCTTAGATTGCCTAAATACTCAGGCCGAATTGGCGCTAGTCGGGGATCGAGAGCCTGCTCGCAGTCTTCCGCGCGCTTGCGGTCAACGGCGCGCTGCCAAGGCGTTGAGGGATTTTGCCTGTCGGCCTGATTGCCAAGCGGCGCATTGCAGGAAGGCGTGGGCGCCGGGCTTGAAACAGGGCTCGGCGCGGCTGCAATGGTCGCAGGCGCTTTGGGCTCGGCGCAGGCGCCAAGCAGCAGAAAGGGCAGCGTGGCCAGGAAGCTGAGCCTGCGGGCGTGTACATGCCGATCTCGGAACGACGCGACCTTAACCACCTGAGCAATATGATCAGCGACGCCGAGCTTCATCATCACGGCGGGGGCAGGCATCGCGCTATGGGCAGCGTTTTTCATGTCTCACCGATCCTTTTGCGGAGCAGAGCGGGCCAAACATCAAGTTATGCCACAACGAAGTATAATGCACATGAATGTGTTCAAAAGAGGCTCAAGAAAATCCCCGGCAGCGCCCGACGCAGTTGAGGGGAATAATGCAGGCGTTTGTGAAAATGGTGATGCGCCGCCGCCAACCCTTGAGGTTCGGGGCGCCGAAAAGAGCACCACAACCAGATGACAGGCGGTAATCTTAGCGGCCAGCTCTTTGGCGACGTTGGAAGTCTTTCTCAGCTCGCCTTAGCCCCTCATACCTTTCCCTCCTGTCACTGTCGGCGCGCTCGCGGGCAGCTGCGACTTCCGGCAGATCTTCCCACCGCCCCGACCAAGACCAAGTCGTCCGTAGTGGCGGTACTCCCCAGATACACTCCGCTCTAAACTGATCACGGCTAGAGGGGTCCGGGCTATTGAAAACATTTGGCGTGCCAGTCTGACCTGTATTGGGTATTGTGCAGGGGGTTGGTGCCAAGCTGACAAAGGTGCGCTGCGCCGGCAAGGAAGCGCGCGGCTCAGTTGCGGGCGCTTCGGCGCAGGCCGAAAGAACCAAGAAAACGGACATGGCCGCAAAACTGAACATCGCGGCGCGATGACGATTTGGTGCAGCAGGGGTAGGCCCGATCCCACGGGTTTTACGAGCCTCGACACCAACCACCACCAAGGCGATACAAGTGGTCAATGCGATCCTGACTGAAGGAACCATGCTGCACCTGCCATTATCAGATCAACACAAACTGTTTCTGCGTTGGACTTGATGATGAAGATCTACCCAAGAAACTCGGCAGGAAAATGATGCAATTTAGATAAGGCGTGTCATGATTGTGTTGATGTAAAGGCGCATTGGCTGCGCAAGGCTGATCAATTGAAAGCAGTGCATTGCAAGAACATGCAGCCGTCACCCCATGCGCCGGGGCACCCTGCCCATGATCAAGAATGTCCGGGACAGTTCGCGGCCTTCACTGCGACGAAGTCTAGAAGGGCGAAGCGGGACGAAAGCTGAAAGGGCAGGACTGATCCGCAGCAGCCGCATTGCGGCCGCGGCAAGGCGCGCCAAGCGCAAAACGGCCTAGGCTTTTCTCTTGACCGCCAAGCCCCCCGCGCCCATTCGGGGGGCTTGAAGACAGATCTTTCCATTCTGCCGCTACTCGCCCTGGCCGCTTTCGTGACCGGGGGCGGGATACGCATGCTCGATCCGTTGCTGCCAATGCTCGCTTCGGATTTCAGCGTGACGGTGGCCGGCGCCGCGCCGGTGTTGGCTGGGTTTTCGATTGCTTATGGTGCCGGGCAATTGGTGATCGGGCCGCTGGGTGATCGCTACGGGAAGCTCCGCGTCGCCTGGTTTGCCTTGCTGCTTTATGGCTTTGGTCTCGCAGCCTGCACGCTTGCCTGGGACCTTTCGGCCATGGTGGCGCTACGCACACTCACGGGCTTGCTGGCGGGCGCGGTGATCCCCCTCGCACTCGCCTGGATTGGCGATGCGGTGCCCTATGCCGAGAGGCAGGCAACCATCGGGCGCTTTCTGACCGGCATGGTGATGGCGCAATTGCTGGTGGGACCGCTTTCTGGCGTGCTGGCAGACTTGGCCGGCTGGCGCGCTTCCTTCCTGGTGCTGGCCTTGCTGGCGCTGGTGGTCTCGGTCCTGCTGGGGCGCAGGCTTGGGGCAGAGCTTTGGCGGGCCGAGCCTTCCGAAGCCGGGCTTAGCTTCCGCGCGAGTTTCAGGCCCTATCTGACGCTGTTTTCTCGCCCCGCCGGGCAGCGCCTGATGGTCGCCGCCTTCATTGATGGCGCGGCGCTGTTTGGTGGCGCCTTTCCGCTGACGGGGTCACTGTTGATTGAGCGTTTCGGCTATTCGCCGGCCATGGCGGGCCTGGTGGTGGCGGGCTTTGGGCTTGGTGCCTTCACCTATACGCGGCTTGCGAAAAGCCTGGTGGCGCGCTTTGGCGAAAAGCGCCTGCTGACCTTGGGCGGCGTGCTGCTGGCCGCTGGGCTGGTGGGGACAGCCTTCGCCCCGAATGGCCTTGCGGTGGCGGCGATGCAATTCTGGCTCGGTCTTGCCTTCTACATGCTGCATGGCGTCTTGCAGGCGCGCGCAACTGAGGCGCTGCCGGAAGCGCGCGGCACGGCGGTGGCGGCCTTCGCCATGGCGTTATTTTTTGGCCAGAGCATCGGCGCCTTGGTGTTCGGCACCATTCTGCATATGTCGGGCTATGCGGCGGTATTTATTGTGGCGGCGATTGCGACGCTTGGTTTGATGGTCTGGAGCCGACGGCTGCTCAGTGTTTGATCCTGAATAAACGACGCAAAAAAGGGGCAGTCTGGGACCGCCCCTTTTCTTTAGCAGGCTTCACAAAAGCGTGCAGCGTTCAGCGCAAATCCACCGTCGTCAGATCCTGGAACCAGGATTGGGCCGAGGTGAAGCCCGTCACGCGCCGGCTCATGGCGCGGGGGTTCAAATCATGCACAATCCAAAGCCAGGGGGGATTATCCACCAGCCGCGCATGAGCCGTGGCAAGCAGTTGGTTGATCTTCGCCGGGTCGCGTTCGCGTTCCAGTTCAGCAAAGGCGGCATCAAACTGGTCATCCTTCCAATGGCCGTTATTCGAACCGCGCGGCGCGAAATTGGAAGAAAGGAACCAGCGCGCAAAGGCCGAGGCATCGGATGAATAAAGGCTGATATTCACCGCATCCGCGCCAAGCCAGGCCGGTTGATCCGGCGGGAAGCGCAGTGCCCCCAGCAAGGTGTTCCATTCCACCACATCAAAATTCACCCGCACGCCGCAATTCTGCTGGAGCGATTGCTGGAGGAATTCATTCATCGGCAGCGGCAGCATCTGGCCCGAGCCGGAATTGGAAATCCCGACTTTGAGCGTGAGTGGGCGCTGCGCGTTATAGCCCGCTTCCGCCAGCAAAGCGCGGCCCCGTGCTGGGTCCAGCCGGTAGCGGTTTTGTGGATTGCCGAAGGTGGGATCATTCGCTTTCACGAAGCCAGCGGAAGGTTCCGCCGTGCCATTCAGCAATTGCACCATGCCATCGCGGTCAATGCAGTAATTCAGCGCCTGACGCACGCGCACATCAGACACCGGGCTGCTCGCACGGCCCGTGGCAAACACCCAGGGCCAGACATGAGGGTAGGAGTTCGTCACGATATTGAAGCCCGCCTGACGGAGCGACCCGATCGCATCGGGTGGCGGCACTTCAATCCAATCCACCTGGCCGGAACGCAGCGCGGCTAGCCGCGTATTCGCTTCCGGCATGGGCAGCAGGAGGATGCGATCGAGCTTCGCGCGACGCGCCGTATCCCAGTAATTGTCGTTGCGTGAAAGCTCCGCCGATTGGCGCGGCACAAAGCGGGTAAGCCGGAAGGGGCCAGTGCCGGCCGGCGGCAGCGCTGCGACACGCGCCCAATCCCGCCCAGCCTGTTCAAAGGAATTGGGGGAGGTGATCAGCACATAGACGGCCAGGAAAGGCCAATAGGAAACGGGGCGGGTGGTGGTGGTCTCAAAGGTGAAGTCGTCCACCTTGCGATAGGATTCCAGCACCGGGATGCGCCCGCGCGTGATCGCGCTGCCGGTCGCGTCGAATTGCGGGCTGTCATTTTTGAAGAAGCGGTCGAAATTCCACAGCACCGCATCCGCATTGAAGGGCGTGCCATCATGGAAGGTGACACCACGGCGCAAATGGAAGCGCCAGATGCGCGGATCATTGGAATCCTGTTCCCAGCGCTCCGCGAGGCCCGCCTTGATCCCGGCCGGCTGATCAGCGCGCGACAAATCCCAGAGCACCAGGGATTCGAAAACCGGATAGCCAAGGAAGCGCATGCCCTCAAACCCGTTATTCGGCATGCCGGTTGTGGTTGGCACATCCGTCGCTGTCATGGCGATACGCAAGGTTTTGGGCTGCTGCTGAGCTTCAGCGCCAGCAACGCCCATGGCCATCAGGGCAGCGGTCAGCGCCGCGCCCCAAAGGCGGTTCTTCCAGTTCATGTTTTGTCTCCCATCCAAGGCAGCGGGGGGCGCTACCCTGGGTGGAACCGTAGCAAGCTTTGGGCCGGGGCCAAGCCCTGCTTATTCGGGTTTGATGTTCTGGCTGCGGATAAGATCGCCCCACATGACCAATTCTTCGGCAAGGGTGCGCGCCAAAACCTCAGGTCCGCCGACCTCAAGCACCACGCCCTGTTCGCCCATGCGCGCGATCAGGTCACGGTCCTGTGTGGCCACCGCCAAAGCTTGCGCGGCGCGGGCCACGATGGGCGCCGGCAAGCCAGCCGGGCCGAAAAGCCCCTGCCAGAACACCCCATTGAAGCCGGGCAGCGCATCCGCCACGGGCGGCAGATCCGGCAGCAGCGCCAAACGATCCTTGGAAGAAATCGCCAATGCGCGCGTCGCCCCTTCCCGCACGGCCGGCAGGGCTTCCTGCACCGCGCTGAACATGGCCTGCACGCGATTCTGCCGGAGATCAATCAAGGCCGCCGCGCCGCCGCGATAGGGCACATGCACCACATCAATCCCAGCGCGCGCGCGGAATAATTCAAGGCAAAGATGGTTCACGGCGCCTGTGCCCGACGAACTGAAATTGACCTTGCCCGGATTGGCCTTGGCATAGGCAATCAGCTCCGCCGTTGTTCTGACCGGCAATGATGGATGCACATGCAGGATGAAGGCGGAGCGAAACACCATGCCAATCGGCGTGAGCGCCGCCACCGGATCGCGCGGTTGCAGATTAGGTTGCAGCGCGGGGTTGATCGCGAGCGTCGAGGTGCCCATCAGCAGCGTATAGCCATCCGGCCGCGCCTGGGCGGCGGCATTATTCGCGACAGCCGTCGCAGCACCTGGGCGGTTATCCACCACCAAGGTCTGGCCCAATTCGCGGCCCATGCGGTCCACAACGCCACGCGCGCCGAAATCCGTGACCCCGCCCGGCGGGTAGCCGAGCAGCACGGAAACGCTGCGATTGGGCCAGGCCTCCTGGGCGCTGAGCGCAGCCGGCAGGGTCGGCGCGGCCAGGGTAGCGGCAAGCAGGGTGCGTCTTTTCATTGGGTTCCTCCTGATCAGGGCGCAGGCTGCTTCAGCAGAGACTTTGGATCAAGTCCCAACGAAAATTGGAACTCTTGGCCCGGCGATGCTTCAGGTTTCCAACCCAGCAGCACGGCGTTCGCGCGCGGCGATAAGTTCAAAGCCAATCGAACGAAAGGGTTCTGGTGCGACCCAATTCGCCAGCCCCCAGGTCGCGCGCACCTCATGCTGCGTGCATTGGCCGAGCGCCAATTCCGCAAGACGTTTGCCAAGAATACTGCCCTTCACAATGCCAGAACCATTGCAACCGGCTGAGGTGTAGAGCCCTTCTTCCACCTGGCCCCACCATGGCGCGCCATTCATGGTAAGCGCCGTGGTGCCGCCCCAGACCTGATCCAAACCGATATGGGCAAGCGCTGGGTAGCGCCGATGAAAGCAGGAAAGCAGGGTTTCCCGCACGCGCGGCGCGGGTACTGGCCGTTCATGCGCATACATGGACCGCACCATAAGCCGGTCCGGCCCAACGCGCCGTACAGTGGTTCCCAAACGATGCGAAGGCAGCAAGCCCCAGACAGGCATGCTGCCAAGGTGGCGCGCATCCTTTGCGTTCAAGGGCTCAGAAAGGGCCGCATAGGTGTAGATGGTCACCAGCCGGTCACGCAGGCGGCCAAAATGCCGGATGGCTGCATTGGTCGCCATGATGACGGATGGCGCTGTGATGCGCGCGGAAGGGGTTTGCAGATACCAACT
>JBBAUC010000049.1:12097-17364 GCA_040398485.1 Roseomonas sp.
TTGCGCTGCATCGAAAGCAGCGGCGTATTTTCATGCAGCGCGATATTGGATGGCAAGGTATCGGCAAGGCCACGAATAAGTGCCGCAGGGTCGAGCAAATATCCTTCTTCCGTGTAAAGCGCGCATTGGTAATAGCTTGTGCCGATGCGTTCTTGCAGCGCGTTGCGATCCCATACCTGATGTGGCACGCCCGCCGCCTTGACCGCTGCTTCCAAAGCCCGGACCTGCTGCGCCCCAAGATCGGTGGCAGCCGCCTTGATGCGGCCGGAACGCTGCAGGCCACAATCAATCTTATGCCTTTCGATGGGCTCCAGCAGCCATGCCCAGCCTTCTTCGGTGAAGCGGTTCAGCGCCTCGGCACGATCAAGATCGGCGGCACTGGGGCCTGAAGGAAGGTCACGGGGGCTGGCGAAACCCGAATTGCGACCGGAAGAACCCTCACCGACCTCGGTCGCTTCAATCACAATGATCCGTGCCTGAGGTTGGAGTTCCGCCAGGCGGCGCGCAGCGGCAAGCCCGGTAAAGCCGGCACCGACAATAACGTGATCAGCGGCCACATCCCCTTCCGCCGGGGCGCAGGCTGTGCGCCTTGGCAATAGGGCATTGAACCCGCAAAGATCAGCATAGAGCGGGAAGTTGGGGCGATTCATGGCAATCTGTCTATGGAAGCTGTCATCAATGCGCAATCATGTCGCTTTCTTGCGGGCACTACCTGAGACTGGGGTGGGGGAGGCAGGTTAGCCCCCCTAACGCGCCAAGGACTCCGATCCTTCATCATACTGTCATCTACCTGTCACACAGCATTGCTAGGCCGCGATCATGAAAACCGGGGCTTCCATGCTGGAAATCGAACGACTGACGCGGCGCTTTGGCAGCAAAACCGCGGTGGATGGCGTGAGCCTGTCTATCCCAGCCGGGCAGATGGTGGGCGTGATCGGGCGTTCTGGCGCGGGGAAATCCACGCTGCTGCGCATGATCAACCGCCTGACGGAACCCAGCGAAGGGCGCATCATCTTCGATGGCCAGGATGTGACGCAGTTAAAGGGCCGGGCTTTGCGCGATTGGCGCATGCGTTCCGCCATGATCTTCCAGCAATTCAACCTGGTGCAAAGGCTTGATGTGCTGACCAATGTGCTGGTCGGGCGGCTCAATCAGCGCCCCATGCTGTCTTCCATGTTCAAGATGTTCACCGCGGAAGAACGCGCCATGGCGCTGACAGCGCTTGATCGGTTTGACCTGGCCGAGGCCGCGCTGCAACGCGCGGATACACTTTCTGGCGGGCAGCAGCAGCGGGTCGCGATTGCGCGCGCGCTGATGCAGAATCCGCGCCTGATCCTGGCCGATGAGCCGATTGCCTCGCTCGACCCGCGCAATTCGAAAATTGTGATGGATGCGCTGCGCGATGTTAACCGCGATGGCCTGACCGTGCTGGTCAATCTGCATGACCTGACCACGGCGCGCAATTATTGCGACCGCATTGTTGCACTCAATGCCGGGCGCGTGGTGTTTGATGGCCCGCCCGCGGAACTCACCGCCGCCCGCATCCGCGAGGTTTATGGCGTGACCGAGGAAGAATTCGCCGAAGAAGCCGCGCTGGCTGTCGGCGCCACACCGCATCAGCTTGCGGTGGCCTGAACACTATCCCCCCAACAGGAGATTGCGACATGATCACCCGCCGTTCGCTGGCCACGCTTGCCGCTGGCGCTGCCCTGCTGCCAAGCCTTGCCCAGGCGCAAGCTTGGACCCCACGCCGCACGGAAACCTTTACCGAAGGCTTCCCCGCCCCAGGCCGCCGCCCCTGGGCCGAACAAGTGCCGCAGCTGCGCGTTGGCTTGCTGGGTGGGGAAAATGAAGCCGACCGCCTGGGCCGCTTCGGCGCCTATCGCGAATTGCTGGAACGCACCTTTGGTGTGCCGGTGCGGTTGTTTCCGGCTTCTGACTATGCCGGCGTGCTGCAAGCCTTCAGCGCGAAGCAGATTGAAATCGCAGGGCTGGGCGCTTCCGCCTATGCCGGCGCTTGGCTTGATACCAATGGCGGGGTTGAGCCGCTTTTCGTCGCGGAAGAAGCGGATGGTTCCATCCATTATCTTTCGGTGATGGTTGTGCGCGCCGATAGCGGCATCACGAATATTGAACAGATGCGTGGCAAGGCACTGGCCTGGGCCGATCCGAACTCGGCTTCCGGCTACCTCATTCCGCGCTTTTCGCTCCGCCGCGCTGGCATTGGCGTTGAAGCCGGCCAGTATTTCGCTCGTACTGGCTTTGGTGGCGGGCATGAACAGGCGGTGGTTGCGGTGCTGCAACGCCAATATGATGCTGCCGTCACCTGGACCTCTGGCCAGGGTGATGAGGCGCAGGGCTTCAGCCGCGGCAATCTGGCTGCCATGGTGCAAAAGGGCCTGCTGAATATGCGCGATTTGCGCATTATCTGGCGGTCTGAACCCATCCTGAACGGCCCGATGGGTACGCGTACCGATCTTCCTGCGGCCTTCCGGGAAGACATCAAGCGCTTCCATTTGGCGCTGCCCAAGACGCATCCCGATATCTACAAGCAGATCGAACGCGGCGGCGGCACTGGCTATCGTGAAGTACGCCATCAGGATTTCGAACTTTTCGTCGAACTCCGCCGTGAGGAAGCCGCGGCGCGTCGTCGCCGTTCCTGAGCATGCAAGAAGCCTATGCCACCAGCCTTCCCGCGGTAATCCGCGGGGAGGAAGCCTTTCAGGCGGCGCGCCGCCAAAAGCGTAATGCCGCGTTTTTGGGTGCGGCGGTGGTATTGGTGTGCCTGCTTGTTGCAGCCTGGATTAGTGAGGCGCATCCCGCGACATTATGGGCGGGGCTGCCGCGTATCGGCGAATATTTTATCCGCATCCTGCCAGATTTGCGCTGGGCTGCGCTGTTTGCGAGTGCGGAGACCGAGGGCTCCATCGCCTTCTGGTTCTATCGCCTGCCAGAATGGGCGCTGTTGATCTTGGAAACCGCCAATATGGCGGCATTGGCTACATTGCTGGGTTCAGCGGTTGCCCTGCTGCTGGCTTTTCCAGCGGCGCGCAATATCGCGCCTTCAAATCTTATCTACAATCTCACGCGCCGCTTTCTTGAAGCGCTGCGCACCATTCCCGAAATCGTTTATGCGTTGATTTTCGTTTGGGCCTTTGGCGTTGGTGCGCTGGCGGGCATTCTGGCGATTGCGCTCCATAGCGCCGGCGCCAATGGCAAGCTGTTTGCCGAGGCGATTGAGAATGCCGATATGAAGCCCTGGGATGGTGTGACCTCCGCCGGCGGCAGTTGGTTTGCCGCCTGCCGCTTCGCCATTCTGCCGCAGGTGCTGCCCAATATCCTGTCCTATCTGCTGCTGCGTTTTGAAGTGAATATCCGTTCCGCCAGCGTGATCGGCTTTGTCGGCGCCGGCGGCATTGGTGAGGAGGTTTATAAGGTGATCTCCTTCAATTATTATGAGGAAATCAGCGCCATCATCCTGCTGATCATTCTGACCGTTGCCTGTGTTGACCTGCTATCCGAAAAGCTGCGCCACGCCGCGATTGGCCGGCTGGAGGCAACGCGATGAGTGAGAGCACTATCTCCGCCTGGCGCGCACGCATGCCGGCCGCCTTCGGGCCAGGGCCTATGCAACGCGGCCTGCGCTTTCTGGGCCTGGCGCTGTTCCTGGCTTGGTTTGTCGGCACGCTTTGGTATTTTGATTTCTCACCGACAAGGCTTTGGAATGGCCTGAGCGGGCTTGGCAAGATTCTTGTGCTGATGATCCCACCTTCCCCCGGGGAGCTTTGGGTCGAGATCATGAAGGGCATGGCGGAGAGTGTCGCCATGGCGTTCCTCGGCACTTTCCTGGCCGCCATTGTCGCCATTCCGCTGGGCTTTATGGGGGCGCGCAATGTGGTGACGGTGACACTGCTGCGCTTTTCCTTCCGGCGCGTGCTGGATGGTGTGCGCGGCGTGGATCAATTGATCTGGGCGCTGGCTTTTGTGCGCGCGGTGGGGTTAGGACCGCTGGCAGGGGTGCTCGCGATTTTTGTGTCAGATATCGGGATCCTGTCGAAGCTTTATGCGGAAGCCATCGAAAACGCCGAAAAGCGCCAGGCAGAGGGTGTGACAGCCGCTGGCGCCGGGCGCCTGCTTGGTATCCGATTTGGGATTCTGCCGCAGGTCGCACCCGTCATGCTGGCCCAGGCGCTTTATTTCTTTGAAAGCAATACGCGTTCTGCTTCCATCCTGGGTGTGGTGGGCGCAGGCGGGATCGGGCTGCAAATCGCCGAGCGTATTCGTGTGCGCCATTGGGATGAGGTGGCCTTCATCATCATCCTGATGATCTTGACGGTCGCCGTGATTGACTGGATTTCCGGGCGAATCCGCCGCCGCCTGATCAACGCCTGACCTGGTCCGTATTACTGGGTGACGACGGCGCCTGTTCATCCTAGGCTTCCCTTATGGGGAAACCGGGACGGGCATGAGCGGGTCAGCGCCGCAGGGGGGCATATTCAGCATCAGTGGCCGGCAATGGCTGATCCTGCTGATGGTGCAATTGGCCAATCTGCTATTCGGCATGACCATCACGCTGGCCAATCTGGTACTGCCGGATATGCGGGGTGCGCTTTCCGCCACGCAGGATGAAATCTCCTGGGTCATTACACTCAATCTTGTGGCAACCGCGGTGGCGACCCCGGTAACGGGTTGGCTCGCGAGCCGGCTTGGCTGGCGCAATCTGATGTTCGGGACGGTGCTTGGCTTCACCATCTGTTCGCTGCTGTGCGGCTTGGCGACCAGCCTTGATACGCTGATCCTGGCGCGGATTGGTCAGGGTGCTTTTGGCGCGCCGATCATGCCCATGGGGCAGGCGATATTGCTGGCGTCATTCCCACGACATTTGCAACCGACCGCGATTGTGATCTGGGGCGTGGGCGCGGTGTTTGGCCCCGTGCTGGGCCCGATCCTGGGCGCCATGGCGACAGAGGCTTGGAATTGGCGGGCGGCGTTTTTCATGATTGTGCCGCCAGGGATCGCCACCTTGGTCTGCATTTGGTTCGCGCTGTCGGACAGAACCGAACGCAAGCCCGTTTCCTTTGATTGGACCGGCTTTCTGGCGCTTTCGATTGCCATCATCTGCATCCAGTTGATCTTGGATCGCGGCCAAAGGCTGGATTGGTTCGAAGCGCCGGAAATGATTGCCTGCGCCGTGATTGGCGCCATCAGCTTCTATATCTTCGTCGCACATTGCCTGACCGCATCGGCACCTTTTCTTAATCCGCGCT
>JBBAUC010000050.1:0-17155 GCA_040398485.1 Roseomonas sp.
GGCCGCAATGGCCGTCGGCCCGTGTGCTGCGATGCGCGCCCTGACCAGGATGGTGGCCAGATTGGCCAGTGTTGCCATCACGCAGGCAACCAGCCCCACCGCCAGGATGCGGCCGAACAGCGCCCGGCTGAGTGGCACGCGAAAATCCGGCACAAACCCGGCACCGCCGCGCAGCACCACGAAGGCCATGATCAGCGCGGAAGCAGTCATGCTGAGCGCGAAGGCCATGCCGGCACCAGGTAGCGCAAAGCCCAGCGGTTCCATGAACACCCAGGCGAGCGGTGGGAAGATCAGCCACCCGCCAACCACGCCCCGCGCCGCCAGGGCATGCCGCCCGCCACCGCGCAGGATGGACGCCAAGGTATTGGCCATCCAGGCCGGCAGCGCGCCGGCGCCAAAGGTCCAGGCGGCATAGGCAGCGCCTGCTTCCGCCGCCCCCGCGCCGCCGATCAGGCCCAGGATCGCGCGTGGAAACAGCAGAAAAGGTAAAGCAAAAAGCGCCGCACCCGCGCAGGCGATGATCAAAGCATGGGCGGCCAGCGCAGCCGCTTCATCCCGCTTTCCGCCGCCCAAGGCGCGCGCAATGGCGGAGACCACGCCGCCCCCCATGGCACCAGCCGACATTTGGGAAAGCAGCAGCGTGAAAGGCAGCACCACCGCCCAGCCCGCCAAAGCCGCCTGGCCCTGCCGCGCCGCAAGCCATGGCTCGATCAATTGCGCGATAACCTGGGTTGCCGCCAACAAGCTGGTTGGCGCCGCGAGGGCGAGGATGCGGCGCAGGCGTTCTGTCCCACTAATCACGGAAAAGCCGCCGAGTCGCACCTGAAAAGCCTGTCTGCATGCCCCATCGGAGCCCCCTGAAACCCTACTGACAAGGGCGAATCGGGGGTTTTCCACAGATTTCTTTGGCGCGATGCTTCATAGAACTTGTGTGTCCGTCCCCTTTTCCCTACCGTATCTTGTGTTGGGGAGATCAAAGGGGGTTCCTTCATGGATTGGACGCAAGAAGCGATTGAGCGCCTGCGCGCCTTCTGGGCCGAAGGGCTTTCGACGGCGGAAATCGGTCGGCGTATGGGCATTTCAAAAAATGCCGTGGTGGGCAAGGCGCATCGGCTGAACCTGTCTTCCCGGCCAAGCCCGATCCGGCGTGACCCGCAGGAAAGGCGCACCACGCCAAGCCCGCGCCCGCCGCGTCAGGCGCCTGTGGCCCGGCCAATGCCAAGTGCGCCGGGGATGCGCCCGCAGGCCCCGCCGCCGCAAGCGGCCCCGGTGGTGCTGGTGGCCCCTCCCCCGGCCGCCATACGCAACCCGGCGCCGCCCCGCCCGCGCCTTGGTGGGTCGCGGAGCTGCTGCTGGCCGATTGGTGAGCCCGGAACCTCGGATTTCCGCTTCTGTGAGGGTGATCCCATGTCCGGCAAGCCGTATTGCGCAGAACATGCCGCCATTGCCTATGTGAAGCCGCGCGAGAAGGAACGCCGCGAAGACGCGGCCTGAGATACCTTTCCAGTTACATGCAAAACGGGGTGACTGCCTTGCAGTCATCCCGTTTTTTTATGTGAGCAACCGGGCTACAGGGCAGCCATGAATACTGTCCTTGTCGGCGTGTTGTTGCAGCTTTTGGCGCTGGCGCTGTTTGTCGCCATGGATACGCTGCTGAAGCTGATGACGCTCAGTTTCGCGGTGCCGCAATTGATGTGGGCGCGCTTTCTGTTCAGTTTCATCGCCGTCACCATCGCCATGCGGCTGATTACGGGCAGCCTACCCTGGCGGACCCGTGCGCCCGGGCTGCAAACCATTCGCAGCCTGCTGCTGGCGGCGTGCAATTTCATGTTCTCCTCAGCGCTCGTGCATATCCCTCTCGCGGATGCGACCGCGGTGGGCTTTGCGTCCCCGCTTTTCACGCTGGCGCTGGCATCCGTTTGGCTCGGAGAAAAAATCGGCCCATGGCGCTGGTTCGGCATGGGGCTTGGCTTTGCTGGCGTGGTGATCCTGCTTCGCCCGTCCTTTCTGTTCGCCGGGGAGCCCGCGCATTGGGCCATGCTGCTGCCGCTCGGTGCTGCAGCACTTTTCGCCGTCTATCAAATCCTGACCCGTAAACTTGCCACTTTGGACGATACCCGAACGACCATCCTGCACACATCTTTTGCGGCGACGCTGCTGACATCGGCCTCACTACCCTTTGTTTGGGTCTGGCCGAGTGCGCTTGATTGGGTGGCTTTGGTGCTGCTTGGGCTGCTTGGCGGTGCATCCCATGGGCTTCTGGTGCTGGCCTTCGCCCGCGCACCCGCCAGCCTGCTGGCGCCGCTTTCCTATACGCAGATGATCTGGGCAGTGGTGGCCGGCGTGCTGGTTTTTGGCGATGCCCCGGATGCCATTACACTGCTTGGCATGGCCGTGATTGCGGTGAGCGGCCTGGTGGTGGCGGTCTCGGGCAGAGGCAAAAAACATTGACATATTTGGTGTCAATAAGAATCGCTTGCGCCCAAACCTAGCAAAAAGATTGACGAGACCTTATTTGCGGTGTTCATCGCGCCCTTAACCGGCGGCTCAGGGAATCACTATATCAATGGCAAATATCGGTCTGGCCAAGGGCGCAGAAGAACGCGGTCACGCGCGTGAGGCGCTGGACGCTGATAGCGTGCGCGAAGCCTATCGCCGTTGGGCGGGGGTTTATGATCTGGTCTTTGGCGGTGTGTCTGCCTTTGGGCGCAAGCGCGCGGTGGAAGCCGTCAATCGCCTCGCCGGGCCGCGCGTTTTGGAAGTGGGTGTTGGTACTGGCCTGGCGCTGCCGCTTTATCGGCGCGATTTGCAAGTGGTTGGCATTGATCTGTCCCGGGAAATGCTCGCCAAGGCCCATGAACGCGTGGCGGACGACAAGCTTTCGCATGTGCGCGGCCTGGTTGAAATGAATGCGGAAGAAATGGCCTTCGAAGATGGGTCCTTCGATATTGCCGTTGCCATGTTCACCGCGAGTGTCGTGCCCGATGCGCGCAAGCTTTATGCGGAAATGTCGCGCGTTGTGCGCCCGGGCGGGCATCTGCTTTTCGTCAATCACTTCGCGGCGGAAGGTGGTCCGCGCTGGTGGGTGGAACGTGCCATGGCGCCGCTGTCACGCCGGCTGGGCTGGCACCCAGATTTCGCGCTGCGCGATTTGCTGAACCCGGAAGATGTGACCGTGGAAGCAATTGAGCCCTGCCAGCCGGGCGGCATTTTTACCTTATTGAGCGTACGGAATATTCAGCCACTGCGCGCAGTCTGAAACGTCACGCCAGCCTTCCCGGCACGGCGGCAATCACCGCTTCTTCGGCATTGGCAAAGGCCAGGCGCAAATGGCGTTCCTGGCCTGGGCCGAAGAAGCTGCCCGGCAGCCCGAGCAGGCCACGTTCCACGGCAAGCGCCTCGGCCGCGGCTTCAGAATCTCCGGCGCCATCGGGCAGGCGCAAATATGCGAAATAAGTGCCGAGCGCATCAATGCGCCAGGCATTCAACGGTGCCATAGCAGCGCGGAAGGCCTCGGCCCGCGCGGCCATAATGGCGCGATTACCGGCGCGCCAATCACGCAAAGCCTCCACCCCCCAAGCCAGCGCGATTTGCGCCGCACGCGGCGGGCAAATCTGCACGGTATCAATCGCCTTCGCCAATTCGTGCTGAAAGCCAGGCCCCGCCGCAATTGCACCCACGCGATGGCCCGGCACACAATAGGCTTTCGAGAATGAATAAAGATGCACGACATGGTCATGCCACGTCGTATCCTGAAACAGCCCATGCGGCGCGCCCGCGGCTTCCGGGATGAAATCGCGATAGGTTTCATCCAGCACCAGCCAGGCGCCGTGATCGCGGCACAGCTTCGCGAATTGCGCGATGAGGTCGGGGGAGTATGTGGCGCCGGTCGGGTTGTTCGGTGTCACCAAAACCACGGCGCGCACGCCTTGCATCAGCGTCGCCGCCAGTGCTGGGTCAGGCAGAAAGCCATCCTCTGCCCGGCAGGGCAAAACGCGGCAGGGAATGCCAAGTGCTTCCAGGGTCATGCGATGGTTGAAATACCAAGGCGCGGGCAGCATCACCGCATCACCAGTGCCAGCAAGTGTCATCATGGCGAGTGTAAAAGCCAGATTGCCGCCGGCGGTGATGGCGATATCGGCGGTGTTGACCCGCCCGGCATAGGCGCGCGCCATATCGGCGGCGAGGGCCTCTCGCAAAGCGCCTTCGCCTTCAATCGGGCCATAGCCGGCGGATTTGGCATCCCCCGCCGCGGCAGCGAGCCGCGCGAGCAATTCAGGATGCGGCGGATAGCCCGGCACGGCCTGGGTCAGATCAAGTACCGGCCCAGCGCCCCCCTGGTAGCGGGCGGCCCAACCGCGCACGGCGGGGATGGGCGGGGCGCCCGTGGCGCGGATGCGGGGGGAAAGCGGCAAATCCATCAGCGCAAGGAACCATTACCGCGCGGCGGCGTCCATGGGGCGATTGGATGTCCCCGGGGAATCATTCCCCGCGCTGCGCTTCCTTCAAGGCGCGGCGCAGCTTGGCGATGCCACTGCGGGTCTGCCCTTCGGCGCAGAGTTGCCGCCCCTCATCTGCCAGAACGCGCAAATGCACGGGGGTTTCCGCACCAAGCGCATCAAAGCGGCCCGCCAGTTCGGCGCAATATTCGGGAGAATCGGAAATCAGCCGCGGCGCCGACTGCTGTGCCAGGGCGGAGGTTGAAGCGAACAACAAAAGGGCAAAGACCCAGGGCATGCCTCGTTCATAAGCAGCCCCGCCCTGCCGCGGCGTTTCAGCCTCATGAAGCCCGCGTCATGCGCGGGAACTGAGCATCAACCGCGCCTCCAGCCCTGGCCTTTCCGCGCCGGGCCGCGCATCCCCTAGCTGCAATTCCCCGCCATGGAGCGCCGCGACGGCCTTGACCAGGGAAAGCCCAAGCCCCGAACCCGGCAGGGCGCGGGATGGATCGGCACGGAAGAAACGCTCTCCCGCCCGGGCGCGGTCCATGGGTGCCAAGCCTGGACCTTCATCGCTCACGCTGATTTCGCGCTTGCCGCGCGCCGGCGCACCGGCGGTCAGGCGAATGGTGCCGCCTTCAGGGGTGAATTTCACGGCATTGTCCAGAAGATTGGCGACGGCCTGCAACAGCATGTCGCGATCCCCCACCATCTCCAGCTTTTCCGGCCAGGAGGTTTCCAGAAGCTGGCCGCGTTCTTCGGCAAGCGCGCCATAGACTTCCGCCGCATCGGTCAGCACCGCCGCCAGATCGAAGCGCGCGAAAGCCGCGCGGCGCGCCCCGGCCTCAGCCTCCGCAATACGGAGCAGGGCCTGAAAGACGCGGCTGATGCCATCAAGGTCAGCCACGGTGGTCTCCATCGCCGCGCGCAGGCTTTCTTCATCCGGAGCAGTGAGCAGCGCGTTTTCAAGCCGCATCCGCGCGCGCGCAATGGGCGTGCGCAAATCATGCGCGATGGAATCGGAAACCCCCTTGATGCCCACCATCAACTGATCAATGCGATCCAGCATGGCATTCATGCTGGCGCCCAATTGGTCGAATTCATCGCGCTGCGTCGAAAGCGGCACACGGCGGGAAAGATCCCCGGCGGCAATGGCGCTTGCGGTCAGTGAAGCGGCGCGCAGCCTGTCGCCAAGCACACGGCGCAGCGCCGCGGCACCCGCCAGCGCAAAAGCAACGGCAACAGCAAAGGACCAAAGCAGGGCCTCAGACAGCAGGGTACGGAGGTTTTCACGATCAGTCGCATCGCGCCCCACCAGCAAGCGATGGCCCTGATCAAGTGGAACGTGATGCAGCCGCGCGGGTACCGCCACACCATCGCGGCGCACAGTATCGGCAGCCCAGGAACCGGGCGTATTCGCCACTGCCGGCCAGCGATCCAGATTGCCGCCAAGCCTTTCCCCCGCGCTATCTGTCAGCAGATAAATGGCGTGATCATCAATATCCACCACAAGCCTGCCGCCGATGGCATCCACTACCGCGGCTTTGCCACCGCCGCGCCAAGCTTCCTGCAAGCCAAGTGCGTCGGCGCGGATTGCATCATCTATCTGGCGCGACATCGTGCCCGCCGTGCCCCACCAGAGCATCAGCGCAAAGCTGGCGATTGCTGCCAGGGACAGCACGGCAAATAATACGGCGAAGCGAAAGCCGGCACTTTTCAGATAGGCGCCAATATCGCGCCAGCCGCCAGCTTCTTCTGGCTGCGCGGCCATGCAAGTTCAGGCTTCGGCGCGGATCATATAGCCCGCATTGCGCACGGTATGGATCAGCGGCACATCAAAGCCCTTATCCACTTTCTGCCGCAGGCGAGAGACATGGACATCAATCACGTTGGTTTGCGGATCAAAGTGATAATCCCACACCTTCTCCAGCAGCATGGTACGGGTGACTACCTGGCCCACATGGCGCATCAGGTGTTCAAGCAGGCGAAATTCGCGCGGTTGCACTTCAATCCGGCGCCCAGCCCGCATCACGGTGCGTGACAGCAGATCAACTTCAAGATCCGCCACGACAAGCTTGGTTGCCGGTACTTCCATGGCGGGCCGCCGCGCGAGCGCTTCAATGCGTGCCAGCAATTCGGCAAAGGCGAAGGGCTTGACCAGATAGTCATCCCCGCCGGCCTTCAACCCCTTCACGCGTTCATCAACTGAGCCAAGCGCCGTCAGAAACAGCACCGGGGTCTTGTTGCTTTGGCTGCGCAAGGTCTCCACGATTCTGAGCCCATCCACCCCGCCTGGCAGCATGCGGTCCAGGATCAAAAGGTCGAAGGGCTCGGACGCGGCCATGAAAAGCCCGTCGCGCCCATTAGGGACGTGTTCGACAATATGCCCGGCCTCTTGCAGGCCCTTTTTCACAAAACGGGCGACTTCAGCATCATCCTCAACAAGTAGGATTTGCATGGCGGGCTTACTCCAGCAACAGACCAAACTCCTCGGCGCCGGAACGCTACGCCCCTTCGCTGGATTATTCAAAGCAAACCCTCAGCTCGGGGGCGGCCGACGCCCCACCTGAACGGTGATCTCCATCACGCGCCCTTCCCGCATCAGGGAAAGCCGCGCATTCTGCCCCGGCGGGATGGCCGAAATGCCGCGCACCAATTCGCGATTATTGCTGACGCGCGCACCATCCACCGCGGTAATCACATCACCCTGGCGAAGCCCCGAACGGGCGGCTGGGCTGCCGCGTTCCACGCCCAATACCTGCGCGCCGCCGCGTGGTGGGCGCCCTGGCTGTGCTTCCACATCGCCCACCGACACACCAAGCCAGCCGCGTTCAACCCGCCCGCCGCGGAGCAATTGTTCGATCACCGGGCGCGCAAGATCGGATGGCACAGCAAAGCCAATCCCGGCCGAGGCACCGCTTGGGGAGAAGATCAGCGTCGTGATGCCAATGACCTCACCGGCCATGTTAAATAGCGGCCCGCCGGAATTGCCCGGATTGATCGGCGCATCGGTCTGGATGAAATCATCATAGGGGCCCAAGCGAATATCGCGCCCTATGGCCGAGACGATGCCAGACGTCACCGACCCGCCAAGCCCGAAGGGATTGCCCGCCGCCAGAACCCATTGGCCTACGCGCATCTGGCGCGAATGGCCAAGCGATACCGCCGATAAGGGCCTTTGCGCTTCGATCTTGAGAAGCGCAATATCGGTTAATTCATCAACGCCAATGATCGTTGCCGAATATTCAGACCCATCATGCAGGCCCACAAGCACATTCGCGGCATCGCCGATCACATGCGCATTGGTCACGATAATGCCCGAAGGTTCGATGATGAAGCCGGACCCCGCGCCCTGAATGGTCGGCCCCCTGCGGCGGGAAGGTTCGCGTTGGTTGCGTTCCCGCGGTTGGCCGCGCCATTCCGATGCAGAGCCTTCGCGCGCGGTGATCTGAATACTCACCACCGCCGGGATCACGCTTTGCGCGAGATCGGCAAAATCCGGCAGGCCGCGCTGCGCAATGGCAGGGCCGCAGGCGGCCAGGGCAGCGGGCAGGAAAAGCGCGGCGCGGCGCGATAGCTGGGGCGGAATTGAACTCATGATGGCGCATAGATGCGCCGCTTCGGCGCGCGCTTCAACCTTCAGTCGTGGCTGGATTTTCCGGCCAGGCATGTTTTGGATAGCGCCCGCGCATTTCTTTGCGCACCTCGGCCCAACTTCCCGCCCAAAACGCCGCCAGATCACCCGTGATGGCAATGGGCCGCCCGGCGGGGGATAGCAGCGCCACTTGCAAAGGCACGCGCCCGGCGGCGAGCAAGGGCAACCCCGGCAGGCCAAATAAATGCTGCGCGCGGGCTTCAAGGGTTGGCACTTCCCGCGCGTAATCAATCGCGGCACTCCGCCCGGCGGGCAGTGCCAGCCGCGCGGGCAGGGCCTGGTCCAGGCTGCGGCGCGCTTCCCAGGGCAAAAGGCCAAGCAGGATCTGGGCAAGATCAAGCGCGCCCAATTCCTGCAACCGCGTAAGACCCGAGAGATGCGGCGCCAGCCATTCCTGGGCGGAGGCGATCAGCGCCTCATCTGCCAAATCAGGCCAGGCATCGCCTTCCACCTGCCGCATCCAGCCGATACGCGCGCGGGTCTGCCGCGCGGCTTCGGTCCAGGGCAGGTCTCGCAGGCCGCGCGTCGCCACAGCTTCAGTGAGCGCCGCGGCCATGGCGGCAGGGTCCGCTTGCGGTAGGGGAGATTCCTCCAAGACCAGGGGGCCGAAGCAGAGCCGCCGGCGCGCCAGCACTGCACCGGTCCGCGCATCAAAGGCCGCGCCTTCTTCGCGGCGGAGCCTTTCGGGGAAGCGGGTTTCCAGAACGGCACGTTCGATGGGTGCCGCCATGCGGATGCGCGCCTCGGTCCCCGCGATCTCCAGATCAGCAACGGCAAGCAAGGGCGCCTTGGCCAAAGGATCAACGCCGGTGATGCGCGCCCCTTGGCCCGAGGCTAGGCGAAAGGCGCCATCCATGGCGCCGCGCCGGGCGGCGATCCGGTCAGGAAACCCAGCGGCCAGCAGGGCGCCGGCATCGCCTTCAGCTGCCACGCCATTGCCGATGCCAAGCCGGCGCCGATGTAGGCTGGCGGCGCGGCGAATGCGCTGCACGGCCCCGCGATCCGCCGCCGCGTGATCACCGCCCGCCAGCAGATCAAGGCGCAGCCCGATATCCGCCGGCGCTTCCCGCCCGCGCAAAGGGTCGCGTTCTTCCAGCAATGCCGCGAGTTCAGCGGCGAGTGCCTTCTCAGCACTGCCTTCCGCCGCCAGCATCATGCGGGCAAGCCTTGGGTGCGTGCCCATCCGCGCCATGCGGCGTCCCATTTCCGTGATGCGGCCGGCCTCATCCAAGGCATCCAAATCCCTGAGCAATCCGCGCGCGGCAGCGAGCGTCCCGGCAGGCGGCGCATCCAGAAAGGCAAGCGCACCGGGCTCTGCCCCCCAGGCGGCGCAATCCAGGGCAAGGCCGGATAATTCAGCTTCCAGGATTTCGGGGCGATCCGCTTGCGGCAGGCCGCGATGCAAAGCCTCGGTCCATAGCCGGATCGCAACCCCCGGCGCGGTGCGCCCCGCGCGGCCCGCGCGCTGTTCCGCCGCTGCCTTGCCGATGCGAAGCGTCACCAGGCGCGACAGCCCGCTCGCCGCATCAAGCCGCGGCGCGCGGCGATACCCGCCATCCACCACAATCCGCACGCCAGGCACCGTCAGCGATGTCTCGGCGATGGAGGTCGCCAGCACCACCTTGCGCTGACCATCAGGCGCAGGGTTCAGCGCGCGGTCCTGTTCAGCGGGCGGCAATTCGCCGTGTAGAGGCAGCACCAGCGCATCAATGCCGCCTAGCCTTTCGGCAGTGCGGCGGATTTCGCCCCAGCCCGGCAGAAAGGCCAGCACATCGCCGGGATGCGCGACTAGCGCCTCACGGATTGCGCTTGCCATGGCTTCGGGCAAATCGCGCGGGTCGCGCAAGTCCCGCGCGCGATGGCGAAGCTCCACGGGAAAGGCGCGGCCCAGGCTTTCAATCACCGGCGCTGGGCGGCCCCCTTCCGACATCAACCCAGCGAAGCTCTCGCCATCCAAAGTGGCGGACATGGCAAGTAGGCGAAGCTCAGGGCGGAGTGCGCGTTGCAGATCAAGTGCAAGCGCAAGCGCCAAATCAGTGTCCAGATTGCGTTCATGCGCTTCATCGAAGAAAATTGCAGCCACGCCTTCAAGCCCGGGATCGGTTTGCAGGCGCCGCACCAGCAGACCTTCGGTCACCACCTCAACCCGCGTGCGGTCAGAAAACTGCCGATCAAGCCGTGTGGAAAGCCCAATAGTGCCGCCGGGCTGGTCTTCCCCGAGCAGGGACGCCATGCGGCGCGCGGCGGCGCGCGCGGCAACGCGGCGCGGTTCCAATACCAGAATGCGCCCTTCAGCCGCCCAGGCTTCTTCCATGAGCGCGAGCGGCACGATGGTGGTCTTGCCCGCACCCGGCGGCGCGATCAGTACGGCGTTGGAGGCGTTGCTAAGGGCAGCGCGCAGCGCCGGCAGCGCTTCGGAAACGGGCAATTCGGGGAGCATGGGCGGGAAATATTATCCAGATATCCCTACCCATTTGACGCCAGCCGTCTTCGCAATCAAGCGGCAGGCATTTCAGCGCTCAGCGCGGGCCTGGTCGCAGTGGAAACGGCTCTGGGTTTTGCGGAAAATTGGGCGGATTCACATAAACGCCGCCGACCTGTGGCGGATAGCCCGGCTGCTGCACGATATTCGGATCGGGCGGACAATTCGGGCGATTAACGCCGCAATCCCAGGCGAAGCGATCCGGCCGTCCAGTCATGCTGCCGCCACGAATGAACCTGCAGGCGCATTGCTTGCCGGCCATGCAGGCCAATTGCCCTTCACGGGCTTCAGTGCATTGCGGCGGTTCCTGCGCCGCCAGGGGCAAGGAGAACAGCAGAAAACAAGCCAGGAGGATTTTGCGCATGGATTAGCCTCACCGGTAAAGATTAACCGTTTACTAACGCAGTTAGTCTATTCTTATTTGCGGGCTTGCACCAGGGCGCTTTCGCGCCCCTTTATGGGGGATGCGCGCCCTTATTGCCCTGTTCGCCCTGTTGATACTGCCCTGGCTGCCGGCGCAGGCGTTGGAAAGTGCTGCGCAGGAATCGCCGCGCGCGCGGGTGACACTGGTTGCGGATCATCTGGCCATCGCACCGGGCCAGGCGTTTCAGCTTGGGCTGCGCATCCGGCTTGCACCCCGCTGGCATAGCTATTGGCGCCATGCCGGGGATGCCGGCGCGCCCACGGAAATCAACCTGACCCTGCCGGAGGGCAGCACCGCTGGCCCCATCGCTTGGCCAACCCCGCAGGCGATCCCCTTCGGCCCGCTGGTGAGCTTTGGCTATTACGGCGAAGTGGTTTTGCCGATGCAGATCACGCCGCCAGCGGGGCTTCGCGCCGGGGATGTCTTCAGCATCTCGGCCCAGGCGACTTGGCTTGTCTGCGATGATGTCTGCATTCCGGAAGAAGGCAGTTTCCGGCTTGATCTGCCGGTTGTTGCTGAAGCCCAGAAGAACCCCGATTTGGGGCCGCTTTTCACCGCCGCTGCCGCTGCCCTGCCGCGGCCCTCCCCCTGGCAGGCCAGCGCGAGCATTCAGGGCGATGCGCTGCGGCTGCGGCTGACCGGCCCTGGCCTTGGGCGCGAAAGCCTGAAGGAAGCACTGTTCATCCCTGGGACCGGTGGGCTTTTGGATCACGCCGCGCCACAAAGGCTCAGCCATGGCGCGGATTGGCTGGAACTGACGCTGAAGCGGGCGGAACGGCCAGAAAACCTCGCCACGCTTGAAGGCGTATTGCTGCTGACCGACCAGGGCGGGCGCCGACTAGGCTACGACATCGCGGCCCCGTTATTGCCGGGCGCGGCCTTCCTGCCGCTGTGGCAGGCGCTGATTTTTGCGCTGATCGGCGGCGTGATCCTGAACCTGATGCCCTGCGTCTTTCCCGTACTCGCCATGAAGGCCATGGCCTTGGCGCGGTTGGGCGGGGCGGCGCGTGGCGCGGTGCGGCTGGAAGCCGCTGCCTATACCGCCGGCGCGGTGGTGAGCTTCACGGCCCTCGCCGGGCTTTTGCTGGCACTGCGCGGCGCGGGGATGGCGTTGGGGTGGGGGTTTCAATTCACCTCGCCGGTTTTTGTGCTGGCGATTGCCTGGCTGATGCTGGCTGTCGGGCTGAACCTATCCGGCGTTTTCGCGCTGGGCGGGCCGATTGGCGCGGGCGGGCATATCGCGGCGCGCGGCGGATTCTTGGGCAGTTTCGCGACCGGCGCGCTGGCCGTGCTGGTGGCCAGCCCGTGCACGGCGCCCTTCATGGCAGCCGCGATTGGTGCGGCCTTGGTCATGCCGGCGCCGGCAACCCTTGCGGTCTTTGCTGCGCTCGGCCTTGGGCTTGCGGCGCCGACGCTGATCCTGGCTCTGGCCCCTGGCCTCACGCGGCTGCTGCCCCGGCCGGGCCCCTGGATGGAAAGGCTTCGGCGCATCATGGCCTGGCCCATGTATGGCGCGGCGCTGTGGCTGGTTTGGGTGCTTTGGGCGCAAAGCGGGTGGCTTGGCGTAGCGCTTGCGCTGGTGGGCGGGCTTGGCCTGGGCCTTGCCGCCTGGGTCTTTGGCCGGGCGCCACGTGAAGGCCGGCGCGGGCTTGGCCCAGTTTTGGCCGCACTGGCCCTGCTGCTGGCACTGCCCTTTGGCCTGACCGCCGCCCCCCCTGCCCCGGCTGCCAGCGACACCGCCGAAAGCTGGAGCCCTGCGCGGGTTGAGGCGCTGCGCGCCCAAGGCAAGGGCGTTTTCCTGAATGTCACGGCTGCCTGGTGCATCACCTGCCAGGTGAATGAACGCATCGCGCTCCGCCGCGACGCCGTGCAGGCGGCCATGGCAGCGCGCGGCATTGTTTACCTGAAAGCGGATTGGACTCGCGGCGATCCTGCCATCACGGCGCTGCTCCGCAGTCATGGCCGGGAAGGCGTGCCGCTATATCTGTTCTGGCCGCCGGGCGGCGGAGAAGCAGTGATCCTGCCCGAGGTACTGACCGAAGCCATGGTGCTGAGGCAAATTGCCGTGCAGTGACGTTCTCTGCTTGACGCACCCTGGGGGCGGCGGGATATCTTTAGGCTTCGGCATAAAGACCGAAAACAGCGCGGATGCGCTGGCGCAAATTGAGGCTGGCTTGGCTTTGTTAACGCGTTTCCGCGTGAGGCCAGGATTTAGGCCTTGCGCCCCAAAGGGTCTTGCTATGCCGCTTGCCGAAACCCCTGCCGATCCCAAGGCGATGCCGGATTTTCTGCGGCTGGTCGGGGCTGATCTTTGGACAAAGCGCCTTGCAGATTTGGGGCGCCGCGCACAGGCAAGCGCCTTTCAAGGCCGCGCCACGCAGCATCGCCATGCTTTGGAATTCGCGCTCGCACGCGCGGCACGCGGCACGGCGCAGGGCAGTGCGGAACGCCGCGCGCTTGGCTTCGCGGCGGAAGCGGTGCGGCTGGCGAAAGGCTTGCCGGAAGCGCGCCGCGACAAGCTGCGCGCGGCCATCACCCAAGGGCTTTCTGGTGAGGCCACGCTGATCCCCTTGTTCCATTTGCTGCGCAGCGCAGCACTTTATCGCGCGCAGGGTTTTGAGGTGCGCTTCACCGGGCTTGCAGAAGGCAGCGCGCATGATCTGACTATCAGCTGCGGCAGCGCTGTCGCGGAAGTGGTGTGCGAGACGATCTCCGCCGAGGAAGGTCGCCCGGTACAGCGCGGCCATTGGTATGCGCTGATGGATAGCGTCAATCCCGAATTGCAAACCTGGCTGGCCGCGCATCCCGGCCGCTATGTGCTGCGCATGACGCTGCCGGATGGGCTTTCCGGCCCCGACAAGGCCGCTGAATTGCAAAGGCGCATCATGGCCATGCTGGCCGCGGAAAAGCGCCAGGATAGCAGCGCCGATGCGGTGCTGAAGCTTGACCCGCTGGTGCTGGCGGGCGCGCAGGCTGATCCCCTTCCCGGCAGGCTCCGTCAGCAATTCGGGCCAGAGGCGCATTTGGCTGTGACGGGCGATCCCGCCGGCGGATCAGTCTTTGTGCTGGCGGCGCGCGCTGGTCAGGAAAACAGTATTTCCGATGCGGTCGCTGCGCGTATGGCGAGTGCGGCGGCAGAACGACTATCGGGTGCCAAGCCCGGCATTGTTTCGGTCTTCATCGAAGATATGGACCGCGCGGAATGGCGCAGCCTGCGTGATGAATTGGCGCTGGAAGGAGCGGTGCGGCGCTTTCTGGCCGGCACCGCCGCGCGGCGCGTGGTGGCGGCTGCCTGTTCCTCGCGCGCCGAGCTTTTCGGCCTGGCGCCACCTGATGCAGTTCCGGGTGGGGAGTTGCGCTTTCGCAACCCATCCCACCCTGCCGCCAAATCCACCGCGCTCGCGCCCGCGATACTTTCGACGAGCGCCTGATCGGCGGAGGCGCTGGCGCCGAAGCCGTGAATCAGTCGCTCAAATCAAGCGCCTGATCGGAGCAGGCGCTGGCGCCGGAAATCGCGCGTTTTAGGTTAGCATAAGCAATCATCATTCGTTTACAGAACCGCCATGTGATAGCCTCAGCACGAACGCTGTTCTGGTCGCTTTCGGAGAAGACGCATGTGCATTGCCTGTAGCCCCTTCGGCGCCGTCCTTGGCGCTGGTCCCAGCCGCCGGGCGATGCTCGGCGGCACTGCGCGGCTCACCGCCGGCGCGGTTGCTGGCTTTGGTAGCCTTTTCGCCTGCGCCGCCGTGGCCCAGCCGGCGGCAACGGCAGCGGGCCCTGCCGACCTGATCTATAGCGGCGGCCCGATCCTCACCATGAACGACGCAACGCCTTCGGCTGAGGCGGTGGCGGTGCGGGCGGGGCGCATCCTGGCCGTTGGCACCCGTGCGCATGTGGAGGCAACACGAGGCCCCGGCACGCGCATGGTCAATCTTGAAGGCCGCACAATGCTGCCCGGCTTTGTTGACCCGCACGGGCACGTCGCCATGGTTGGCCTGCAAGCGGTTGGCGCCAATCTGCTGGCCGCCCCCGATGGCGAGGGCAATGATATCCCCGCGCTGATCCGCATCCTGCGCGACTGGGCAGCGCGCAATGAAGCTGCGGTGCGGCGCTACGGCCTGATCTTCGGCTTCGGCTATGACGACAGCCAATTGAAGGAGCGGCGCCACCCGACGCGCGACGAGTTGGACCAGGTTTCAACTGAGGTGCCGGTGCTGATCATCCACACCTCCTCCCACCTCGCTGCCGTGAATTCAAAGGCGCTTGAGAAGGTGGGCATCACCGCTGCTACGCCCGACCCAACGGGCGGCGTCTTCCGCCGCCGCGACGGCTCACGCGAGCCCAATGGCGTGATGGAGGAGAACGCGATGCTCGCCGGGGCGGGACCGCTGCTCGGTAGCCTCGACGAGGCTGCCTGGCTGGCGATGATCCGCGCGGGGTCGGAGTTCTACGCGTCCTTCGGCTATACCACCTGCCAAGAAGGCCGCGCCATGGGGCCGACGCTGGCCAACCTGACAAAGGCTGCTGACCGCGGCCTGCTGGCGGTGGATGTTGTTGCCTATCCCGATATCCTCGGCGCGGCGGACCAGCTTGGGGGCGTGCTGCACGGGCGGGCCTATCGGAACCGTCTGCGCATCGGCGGCGCGAAAATCTCGCTCGACGGCTCGCCGCAGGGCAAGACGGCCTGGCTGACACGCCCCTACCATGTGATTCCGCCCGGCCTGCCGCCCGACTACCGCGGCCTGCAGACCGCGCCGACCGATGCGACCATCGAGGCTTTTTCGCGCTGCTATGAGCGCGGCTGGCAGATCCTGGCGCATGCCGGCGGCGACGCCGCCATTGATTTGATGATTGCTGCGGCGCGCGAGGCCACGCGCCGGCACGGGCCGGGCGACCGCCGGCCAGTTCTGATCCACGGCCATGTGCTTCGTGAGGATCAGGTGGACACGCTGCGGGAGCTCGGCATCTTTCCGGCGCTTTTTCCGATGCACACTTTCTACTGGGGCGACTGGCACCGCGATTCAGTGCTGGGGCCGGAGCGGGCGGAGAACATCTCGCCCACCGGCTGGCTCATGAGCCGGGGGATGATGTTCACTTCCCACCATGACGCGCCGGTGGCGCGGCCGGATTCCATGCGCGTGCTGAGCGCCACGGTCACGCGGCGGTCTCGGACCGGCGTCATCATCGGCCCACGCCACCGCGTACCGGTGGCCACCGCGCTGAAGGCCATGACGATCTGGTCGGCGCACCAGCACTTCGAGGAAGCGTCGAAGGGCTCGATCGAGGTCGGCAAGCTCGCTGACTTCGTGGTGCTGTCGGACAACCCGATGAGCGTGGCCCCGGAGGCGCTTGCTGCCTTGAAAGTTGTTGAGACAATCAAGGAAGGTGCGAGCATCTACCGGGCATGAGGGTCGGATTAGAGCAGCGTTTGTTCTGTCGGAACCGCAACAAGATCGCTTACGCCTCAAATTCACTGCGGCTAGGTACCGATATTCGCGTGATTTCTTCTGTATTTTATCTACTAAGAGTTGTATCCTCAAGCATAATTGTGGGAGAGTCGTCGAAATGAGGCGTCGCTTTACAGAGGGTGATATTTCGAAATTCGCGTGGATTTTCGGTTTCTTCGGCGCCCTCCTGGTTTTTTCCCTCAGCATTAGTGTTGCCTGCGGTATGACATCATTTTGGAAAACGACCAGTGGGATTTACCGCAACGGCGGTGGCCTCGAGGTGGCTTTGGGCTTCGTGTCCTTTATGCAAATTCGTTCATTTAGTGCGGAGGCGCTGAATTACTTTCTCTGGAAGAAGGGGCTCTTTCCTTATTATTCCCCAGTTAAACAGCCCTTGGGCGAGTCTATTTTAGATCAGGTTGAGTACATTCCAGACCACGAAAAAATCAAGCACGCCCAGTTTGGCATTTTTATTGCCCATCCGGCGCTTGTTATAGTGATTTCGCTTGCCTGGTTTCTTCTCGCCAAACATTTCTGCAATTAAACAGAAGAGGGACATATCTGCGGCTCTGATAGAACGAACATAAGCTGCTCTAGAATTTATTTTTTCTAGAGCAGGAAACGCGATCTGATGCCTCCATCAGATCGGATATTGCTTGTCTTATGACTTTTCCCGCTGATTGGGCGAGAAAGGAACCGCCGAGAGGA